>QCGW01000051.1 GCA_003279775.1 Pelagibacteraceae bacterium AG-390-A23 | reverse complement strand
TCTCCAACAATTAAACCCGCTGCAGCATTTAAACAAACTGCTTTTGAAAAATCATTATCTTCACCTTTAAATATTTCAATCATCTTATCAGCATTAAATTTAGCATCATCACCTACTAAATTTTTAAAATTATCCGCATTAACTCCTAAAGCATTTGGATCTATTTTTATTTCAGATATTTGACCATCTTTTAATTGAGTAACATTAGTGATTGCATAAGGAGATATTTCATCCAATCCATCCTCGCTATTTACTATCCAAGCAAATTTTAAATTTAAATTTTTAAGTCCTTCTGCAAATATTTTTAATAATTTTTTATCAAACACACCCACAACTTGTCTCTCTACAAGAGCTGGATTACTTAATGGACCAATCATATTAAAAATAGTTCTTTTTCCAATTTTCTTTCTTACAGGTCCTACAAATTTCATTGCACTATGATAATTTGGTGCAAACATAAAACCAAAATTATTGGTATTAATTTCTTTTTCAATATCCTCAGGTTCTAAATCAATTTTAATTTTAAGAGCTTCTAAAACATCACCAGACCCACATTTTGAAGAAACAGCTTTATTGCCATGTTTAGCAACTTTTGTGCCCATGCTAGCTAAAAGTAGGGCAGAAGCAGTTGAAATGTTAAGGGTATTCATACCATCACCGCCAGTACCACAAGTATCAATACAATCACTTACATTTACTCTTTTTGACTTTTCTCTAAGAACAAAAACTCCACCCGCTATTTCATCTGAAACTTCACCTTTTTCAGATAGCAAAGTTAAAAAGTTAAAAATTTCATCATCACTGGCTTTTCCAGTCATTAATATTTCAAAAGCAGTTTTACTTTCTTCAAAAGTTAAATCTTGTTTATTTTTAAGTTTTTCTAAAATTTGTTTCATAAATTTAATTGTTAATAAAGTTTTTAAGAATTTTCATTCCAAACTTAGTTTTAATACTTTCAGGATGGAATTGTACACCATGAATATTAAATTTGTTATGTTGAACACCCATTATAATCCCATCTTCTGTCTCTGCTGTAATCTCTAACTCTTTTGATAACGTTTTTTTATCAATTACCAAACTATGGTATCTGGTAGCTTCAAATGTATTTGGGAGGTTTTTTAAAATACCGATTTTTTTAGATTTAATTTTGCTTGTTTTGCCGTGCATTAACTTTCTTGCTTGGACAATTTTTGATCCAAAAACTTGTCCAATTATCTGATGACCCAAACACACACCTAGAAAAGGCAATTCTTTGTATAATGATTTCAATATTTTAATACAATTGCCAGATTGATTTGGGTTGCCCGGTCCTGGTGAAATAACAATTTTATCATATTTCATTTTAATGATTTCTTTAGAATTAATTTTATCATTTCTAACTACAACAACTTTAACATTTAATGAGGAGATGTAGTGATACAAATTAAAAGTAAAACTATCGTAATTATCTATTAACAATACTTTCATCATCTTAAAGCATTAATTAAAGCTTTCGCTTTATTAACTGTTTCATCATATTCATTTTTAGGTTTACTATCTGCAACTATACCTGCGCCTGCTTGCACATAAAATTTTTTATTTTTAGCAACTGCAGTTCTTAAAGCTATACAAGTATCAAATTCGCCATTTGCAGCAAAATATCCAATTCCACCTGCGTAAACTTTTCTTTTTGATGTTTCTAATTCATCTATAATTTCCATAGCTCTAATTTTTGGTGCTCCAGAAACAGTACCTGCTGGAAAACCAGCTAAGAGTGATTTAAATTTTGAAAATTTTTTATTATATTCCCCAACTACATTTGAAACTATATGCATTACATGAGAATACCTCTCAATAATGAAACTTTCTGTAACTTTTACCGAATTTATCTTTGAGACTTTACCAGCGTCATTTCTACCCAAATCAAGTAACATCAAATGCTCTGAAAGTTCTTTTTTATCTTTAAGAAGGTCTTTTTCATAAAAAAGATCTTCTTTTTTAGTTTTACCACGTGGTCTAGTGCCTGCAATTGGTCTTACAGTAATTTTATTATCCCTAAGTCTCACAAGTATTTCAGGACTTGCACCAATTATTTGAAAATCCTTAAAATTGAAGAAAAACATAAAAGGAGAGGGGTTTG
>QCGW01000050.1 GCA_003279775.1 Pelagibacteraceae bacterium AG-390-A23 | reverse complement strand
AATTAATAAACACATTGAGGATACAGAGTTTGCAGGAAATATGAGATTATTTGAAGGCACCGGATTAGGTTGCTTATTGATTACAGATAAAAAAAAAGGATTAGAAGAACTATTCATACCAGATAAGGAATTAGTAGTTTTTAAAAATTCAATTGATTTAATTGATAAGTTAAAATTTTACTTATCAAATAAAGAAAAATTATCAAAAATTGCTGAAAGTGGACAAAAAAAAACTTTGTTATTTCATAATTATAAAAATAGAGTCGACCAATTAGATTTTTTTATCAAAACAAAAATTAATTATAAAGGTAAATGAAAATATATAAAAATTTAGAAAATTTTGTAGGTATTTTACCAAATTTTTCATATTTCTTTTCATCAAACATTATTTCATATTTCTTTTCATTTTTTTTCATAATTTTTTTTGCAAGAAATTATACTCCACAAGCTTTTGGAGAGTTTACAATAGCTCAAACAGTTTTTTTTCTTTTTTACTCAGTTTCTTTTTCAAACATTCACTACTACCTGAATAAAATTTTATCGATAAAATTTCAAGATAGACGCAAAGATATTGGATCGTCATTTATAATTACATTTTATGCATCTGTGATTTTATATGTGATCTTAGCATTTATATTAGCTATAATTGATATAGATAAAGATCTTAAAATTTTAATTCTAATTTTAAATTTGATTTTAATATCAGAGCCATTTTCAATTTTTTATAGCGAGCTTTTTGTTAGAGGGCAATTTAAGAGAATATTTAAAATTAGATTTTTTCAAACATTAATTTTTTTTACAATAAAAATTTATTTAGTTTTAAATCAAGTAGATTTAATATTTATAGGAATTGCTTATTTTGTTGAAAATTTATTTTTTTCTTTAATAGTAATTTTTTATTTTAAAAAAAATGGTAATAACTTTTCTAATTTATTATTTGAAAAAAAACATACTTTTATAATTCTTAAAAAAATTATGCTATTTCCCATTATGGCTTTTGCAATTATTGTTGCTATGAGATTAGATATTTTAATGATATCTAAATTTTTGGGGTCAGAAGCATCAGGATTTTATTCTTCTGCATCAAGATTAATTATTATAGTACTGTTATTTGGTACACATTTCTTTCAATTCATATATCCAAATTTAAATAGATTAATGATCACTAAAAATGGAATTAATTCAATTTATCACAACTTGGTTTTATTTAGCTTTTATGGTGGTATTTCTTTTTTATTTCTATCAATTTTCTTTGGTAAACATTATTTATATCTTTTTGGTGAGCAATACATAATAGCTCTCTCATCATTCTTAATATTATCTTTAAGTATTTTTCCAGCATTAATATTTAATTTATGGATTCATAAACAGTATGTTTTGTCTAGATACGGAAGTATATTAATATTCCAAATTGCAACTATTATTCTAAATATTTTACTAAATTATTATTTTATTCAATTTTTTGGTATAAAAGGAGCAGCGCTAGCAAGTTTATTTGCTCCTATAATTTCATTTATATTAGTTAATTTAACAAACAATCAAGAATTTTTAATTATAGCAGAGTCTTTTTCATTAAAAAAACACAAACATATGGCAAACATAATATTAAAAATTATGTTTAGAAAAAAGAATCCTGATAAATTTGAAAATATAAATGATTGAGTTAGAAAAATTAAAAAAATAAAGTTCTTATCGTTTAAGTTTAATTTAATTTTTATTATTATTTTAAAGATTAGAAATAAAAATATACAAATTCCCAAAAGTCCATTTGATAAAAGTAAATCTATAAATATGTTGTGAGGATAAGTATAAATATTGTTAGTAAATATATTGTTACCAACAAATACATTTAAATTTTCTGAAAATATTAAAAAATATTTTATATTCATTATTCTTACATAGATAGCGTTAAAAACCCCACCTGGCTCAAAGTAATTAAAACTTTTTAATATTTCATCATAATCAAAATAAATTATTGGAGAAAATAAAAATAAGAATAAAAATAAAATAAATGTATATGAAAAGTACTTTTTATTAACTTTAAACCTAGTAAAATAAAAAATTATAGTTAAGAGGCAAATACCAAGATTAATAAGTGAACTTGAAAGAATAAAACAGATTATTATTACAATTAATCTGATTAGATTATTTGGATACAGTTTAGCCTTATGATTAAAAATTGAATCTAAAATTAATGCTATGTGAATATTTAATATATAAATCATTGAATGAATATTTATATACATCTCAT
>QCGW01000049.1 GCA_003279775.1 Pelagibacteraceae bacterium AG-390-A23 | reverse complement strand
TCAGCGGGTATAATAATTGATGATTATAATCCTGTAGATATTGCTCAAATTTATTTGAATAATAAAGCAACTTGTCTTTCAGTTTTAACTGAAGAAGATTATTTTTTAGGAAATTTAATTCACATAAGCAAAATAAAAGATAAAATAAATTTACCTGTATTGTGTAAGGATTTTTTTATCGATAAATTTCAAATACCTTTGGCAAAAAGTTATGGTGCTGATGCTATTTTAATTATTTTAGCTGGGGTTTCGGATGATCTTGCTTCTAAATTATATGATGAAGCTTTGAAATATAATATGTCGGTTATTGTTGAAGTTCATACAGTAGAAGAAGCAAAAAAAGCTTTAAATTTTAAAGATGCATTAATTGGAATAAACAATAGAAATTTAAAAACACTTAAAACTGATATAAATACAACTTATGATATTTATGATGTTGTAAAAAGTCACAAAGGTCCTTTAATATCTGAAAGTGGAATTAAAAATAAAGAAGAGCTATTAGAGCTAAACAACAAAACATCAATTAACACTTTTTTGATTGGTGAATCACTTTTAAAAAACTTAGATAAGAATTCTATTTTTTCAATTTTATAGTCAAATAAAGCCTTATTTTACTAGTTTTTTTTTAGTATTGTTAATTTAAAAGAACTTTTATAGAACATTATTTGTACGATATTTGTTCTTATGCTAACAAAAAAACAAAAAAACTTGCTTTTATTTATCAACAAGAAGTTGAGAAGTTCAGGTGTATCTCCTTCTTATGAGGAGATGAAACAATCTCTTAATTTAAAATCTAAATCAGGAATTCACAGGTTGATTAGTGCTTTAGAAGAACGAGGTTTTATAAAAAGATTAGCTCACAAAGCAAGAGCTTTAGAGGTAATTAAATTACCAGAGACAGCTTCTGCCAATGATATTTATAATAGCTTTTCACCTAGTGTCATTAAAGGTGGACTAGATGAAGAACAAACTGATTCTGATGAGGTAGAAGTACCAGTACTTGGAAAAATTGCTGCAGGAACACCTGTTGAAGCAATACAAAATGAGGTTTCTAGAATTCCACTACCAAATAATTTAGAAAAAAACGGTGATTACTTTGGATTAAAAGTTCAAGGTGACTCTATGATAGACGCAGGAATTCATGAAGGAGATACTGTTATTATTAAAAGAACAGATACTGCTGATAATGGTAAAATCGTAGTTGCTTTAATAGATGAGCATGAAGCAATGTTAAAAAGAATTCGGAAAAAAGGTAAAGTTGTAGCGCTTGAAAGTGCTAATAGAAACTATGAAACTAAGATTTTTGGACCTGATAGAGTAAAAGTTCAAGGAGTTTTAGTATCTTTATATAGAAACTTCTAAAAAAATAGTCTAAACAACATTGATGTCTAAAGTAGCAACACGTTTTGCTCCATCCCCTACTGGAGCTCTTCATATTGGAGGTATTAGAACTGCCTTATTTAATTGGTTGTTCTCTAAAAATCAAAAGGGAACTTTTCATCTAAGAATTGAAGATACTGACAAAGAAAGATCAAAAGAGGAACACAAAATACAAATTATTAAATCATTAAAGTGGATAGGGATTCAACATGATGGTGAAGAATATATTCAGTCACAAAAAATAGAAGATCATATTAAAATTGCTAATCAATTATTAAAAAAAGGCAACGCATATAAATGCTACTGCTCTGCTGAAGAGATAGAGGAACAAAAAAAAAGAGCTAGGCAAAAAAAGATGCCATATATTTATAATAGAAAATGGAGAGATGCTGATGAAAAAGATGCTCCTAAAGATATTAAACCCGTAATTAGATTTAAAAGTAAAATAGAGGGAAATTCTAAACTTAATGATTTAGTTCAAGGAGATGTTGAAATTGAAAATAATACAATAGAAGATTTTATAATTTTAAGAAACGATGGAACACCAACCTATAATCTTTCTGCAACTGTTGACGATCATCAAATGGGAATGACGCATATAATTAGGGGAGATGATCATAAGATAAATACTTTTAAACAAATACAAATATACCAAGCAATGGGTTGGGATGTTCCAGAATTTGCACATATTCCACTAATTCATACTATTGAAGGTAAAAAACTTTCAAAAAGAGATAATGCCTCAACTTTGGATGATTACTCAAAAATAGGAATAATGCCTGATGCATTAAGAAATTATTTACTTAGATTAGGATGGTCATATCAAGATAAAGAAATATTCTCTCTAGAAGAGAGCATTGAACACTTTAATTTAGCAGGTATTGGAAAATCACCATCAAAACTAGATATGAGTAGAATATTATCAATGAATGAGCATTACATAAAAACAATAGATGAGAACGATCTTTATCAATGTCTAGAT
>QCGW01000048.1 GCA_003279775.1 Pelagibacteraceae bacterium AG-390-A23 | reverse complement strand
TTATAGAAAGATACATTTCCAGAAACTACTGGGAATTTCAAATATTCGCTCGCTTCACCAATACCTTGAACACATTCAACAAACTCTCCCATGTTTTCTTCATTTTCAGGACTACCAAAATTTAAGCAATTAGTAATAGCAATTGGTTTTGCACCAACAGATATAAGATTTCTAAAACTTTCACAAACTACTTGCTTACCGCCAGTTAAAGGATGGGCCCAGCAATAAATTGCAGAAGAGTCTACAGTAGCAGCCACTGCTTTATCTGTTCCATGAACTCTTACAACCCCTGCATCTCCACCTGGCTTTTGTATTGTATCTCCCATAACAGTATGATCATATTGTTGCCAAATCCATTCTTTGTTACATATGTTTGGATTTGCTAAAATTTTCTTTAATACATCAATAATTTTTAAATGCTTGATATCCTCTTTTTTAATTTTATTTTTTTTAGGTAACTTTGCTTTTTTCCATTTACGATCGTACATAGGAGAGTTTTCAACTAAAGTATTAACTGGAATGTCTGCTACCTTTTCTTCATTAAAGTAAAGTTCTATTTTTTTTGACTTAGTAGTTTTACCAATCACTGCAAAATCTAAGTTCCATTTATCAAATATTTTTTTTGCATGATCTTCTTTACCGTTTTCTAAAACAATCAACATTCTTTCTTGGCTTTCTGATAGCATTATTTCATAAGGTGTCATCTTGGCTTCTCTACATGGTACTTTGTTTAAATTAATTTCTATTCCAAGGTTTCCTTTTGAAGCCATTTCGATACTTGAAGAAGTTAATCCGGCAGCACCCATGTCTTGTATAGCAATGATTGAGTCTCCTGCCATTAGCTCCAAACAAGCCTCTAGTAAAAGTTTTTCTGTAAATGGATCTCCCACTTGAACTGTTGGTTTTTTTTCTTCAATTTTTTCATCAAAACTAGCTGAAGCCATACTTGCTCCATGAATTCCATCTCTTCCTGTTTTAGACCCAACATAAATGACGGGTTTATTTAAACCAGCAGCTTTAGAATAAAAAATTTTATCTTTTTTGACTAATCCCAATGTCATAGCGTTAACCAAAATATTTCCATTATATGAGCTATCAAAGCTTGTTTGGCCAGCGATTGTTGGAACACCCATGCAGTTTCCATAACCACCTATGCCATGGACAACACCTCTTAATAAATTTTTTGTTTTTTTATGTTGTGGTGATCCAAAATGTATGGAGTTCAAGTTAGCTATTGGTCTTGCACCCATTGTAAATACATCGCGCATTATCCCACCAACGCCAGTTGCAGCACCTTGGTATGGCTCAATAAATGAGGGGTGATTATGGCTTTCTATTTTAAAAACTATTGCGTCATTATCCTCAATATCAACAACACCAGCATTTTCTCCAGGACCTTGAATAACTTTCTTCCCTTTGGTAGGTAGTTTTTTTAAATGTAATCTTGATGATTTATAAGAACAATGCTCATTCCACATTGCAGAAAAAATACCTAGTTCTGTGATATTGGGAGTTCTCTTTAATAGCTCACAAATTTTAGCGTATTCATCTTTCTTTAAACCGTGATCAACTGCTACTTGTTCGTTTACAATCATTTTAAGTTGTTTATTAAGTTTTTAAAAAATAATGATCCATCCTCACCTGATAAAGATGTATCAATCATTCTTTCAGGGTGGGGCATCATTCCTAGAACATTTTTTTCTTTATTAAATATACCTGCAATATTTTTTAAGGATCCATTAGGGTTAAATTGATCTTCTATTTTTCCATTTTCGTCACAATAGTTAATAGCTATTTGATTATTATCTTCAATTTCTTTTAATTGATCATTGGTACAAAAATAATTTCCTTCATTATGAGCGATATGAAATTTTAAAACTTCGTTATCAACATTTTTAAAATATTTATTTTTTTTATCATTAATTTTTACAAAAACATTTTTACAAATAAATTCTAAATATTTGTTTCTAAGCAAAACACCTGGAACTAAACCAGTTTCTACTAATATTTGAAATCCATTACAGATACCCATAACCATACCTCCTGAATTTGCAAAATTAATTACTGACTGCATTATTTTTGATTTAGATGCCATACTTCCACATCTTAAGTAGTCCCCATATGAAAAACCACCTGGTAATACAACCAAATCACTTTTTGGCAATTCAGCATCAGCATGCCAAACCATTTTATTTTTAAATCCAAATTTTTTTAGAGCAACATCCATGTCTCTGTCACAATTTGAACCTGGAAAAGTAATAACTGATGATTTCATTAATTACTTTGGATCAATAATTTTATAATTTTCAATTACAAGATTTGCCAAAAGTTTTTTACACATTTCTTCAACTTTTGCTTTTGCTTTGTCGTTATCAGTTTCTTTAGTGTCTATTTCAAAATATTTACCTTGTCTAACTTCATTAATATCCTGAAAACCCATTC
>QCGW01000047.1 GCA_003279775.1 Pelagibacteraceae bacterium AG-390-A23 | reverse complement strand
TGAAAAGATATGTATTTTTCAACCACACAGAATATCAAGATTAAAAGATTTAAAAAAAGAATTTACTTATGCTTTTAAAAATGCAGACAAAGTAATCTTGTTTCCAATTTATACTGCTGGAGAAAAATTAAAACTTGGATTTAGTTATATTAATTTTGCGAAAGAAATAATTAAAAATTCAAAAGTGCAGCTATTTTTAGTAGACGATAAATTTCAACTAGCAAAATTTATTAAAGCAAACATATATGGAAAAAAAATTGTTATAGGAATGGGTGCGGGGACTATTTCGAATTGGATGCGAGAATTGCCTAAGTTGTTATCATGAAAATTGATTTAAAAGAACTGATTACAGAATTTAGTGATAATTTAAAGTTAGACTATGATCTAAAAAAAAAAAATTGGTTTAATATAGGAGGTAAAACGAAAGCTTTCTATAAGGCAGATAATTTAAAAGAATTAATTAAATTTCTTAAAATAATTCATGATAAAGAAAAAATATTTATATTAGGAGCTGGTTCAAATACACTTATATCTGACAACAAATTTGATGGAGTTGTAATCAAACTTGCTCAGAATTTTAATAATATTTCTTTACATTCTGAACAAATAATAGTGGCTGGTAGTGCAGTTACAGACAAATCATTATCTGAATTTGCAATGGATAACAGTTTAGGCGGTTTTGAATTTCTCTCCTGCATACCTGGTACAGTAGGCGGTGGTATTAAAATGAATGCAGGCTGCTTTCAAAGGGAGTTCAAAGATATTCTTATCTCTATTCAGGCAGTAAACAAATCAGGCCAGGTGATAACTATACCAGCAAAAGATATTAATTTTAAATATAGATACAGCGGATTATCTGAAGATCTTATTTTTTTAAGTGCATCATTTAAAGGTTTTAAAAAGGATAAGAATATAATTAAGAATGAGATAAGGCTACTTAAAGAAAAAAAAGAGCACTCTCAACCAACAAAAATTAAGACAAGTGGTAGTACATTTAAAAACCCCATAGATCAATCTAGTAAAAAAGTTTGGCAACTAATAAAAGAGTCTGTTCCATTAGAAAAATCTTTCGGAGATGCATCAATTTCCGAAAAACACTGTAATTTTTTTGTAAATAAAGGTAATGCTAAGTTTGAGGACATGAAAAAATTGATAAATTTTGTGTCTGAAAGTGTGTTTAAGAAAACAGGTATTAAATTAGAAACAGAAATTAAAATTTTAGAATAAATTGAATAAAAAAATACTAATATTATCTGGAGGTATTTCTAAAGAAAGATTGATTAGTCTTGATACAGGTTATCAGGTCGCTAAAGAGTTAAAAAAAAATGGATATAGAGTAAAAATTTCTGAGCCTGATAAATTAAAAGAAAATATTAATCAGTTTAAACCTACTATAATTTTTAATGCTCTTCATGGTCAGTTTGGTGAAGATGGATACATACAAAGTGTACTTGAAAGATTTAAGATCCCATATACACATTCAGGGGTTATTGCATCATCTATAGCAATGGATAAAGAAATTTCAAAAAAATTATTTATAAAAAATAATATTAACACACCAAAATCTTTTACTTATTTTTTTGATAAAAAAAATGTAGATTTGATAAAAAAAATTAATAAAGAATTAAAATTTCCAGTTGTAATAAAACCACTCAATGAAGGATCAAGTGTAAATGTATTTATTTGTTCAAGAAATAATATAATCAAAAATTTGAAGAAGATTAAACATTATAAAAAAATAATGATTGAAAAATTTATTGGTGGAAGAGAAATTCAAGTTGCAATAATGGGAAATAAAAAATTAGGTGCAATCGAATTAAAACCAAAAAGAAAATTTTATGACTATACAGCTAAGTATAATGTTAAGGCTAAAACTAAACATATAATCCCAGTAGATTTAACAAGAAAAAAATTACAACAAATTTTAAATATAGCTTTTAAAGCACACAAAATAATTGGTTGTAGAGGTGTTACAAGGTCAGATTTTAAATTTTATAATAACAAATTTTATCTATTGGAAATAAATACACAACCAGGAATGACCAAATTATCTCTTGTTCCTGAAATAGCAAAATATAAGGGAATAAGTTTTAAAAATTTAATTGAATGGATCTTAAAAGATGCATCTACGAAAAAGTAAAAAAATTTTCATCTATTTCTTTCTATTTTTTTTAATTGGTTCAATAAATAATAAATCATTAAATAATATAGAATTAGCAAAAATCAAATTTGTTAATATTTCAGGATTAGATGAATTTGAAAACTCTAGTCTCTTGAAACAAATTAAAAATCAAAACTTAGATAATATTTTTTTTATAAAAAAGAATAAATTAAAAAAAATATTTGATAAAAATACATTAATTGAAAATTATAATATTTTTAAGGTTTATCCCTATGGATTAAATATTGAAATTATCAAAACAACATTTTTAGCAAAAATAAATGTTGGAGGACAAATTTATCTTATTGGAACAAATGGAAAATTAACTAAGAATTATACCGGAAGCAACAGTTTACCCTTTATTTTTGGCAAACCAGACATCAATGAATTCTTAGAATTAAAAAAAATCATTGATCAATCTCAATTCTCATTTAGTCAAATAAAGAATCTATATTTTTTTTCTTCAAAAAGATGGGATTTAGAAATTCAAGATAACTTTTTAATCAAATTACCAAATAATCATATTAAAGACTCTCTAAATTATGCATATGAATTTTTAAATAATAATAAGGAAATTAAATTTAAAACAATTGATATAAGGGTAAAAGATCAAATTATATTAAATGAATGAGCATTTAGATTTAGAAGCATATTTATTTTTATTACCAAATAA
>QCGW01000046.1 GCA_003279775.1 Pelagibacteraceae bacterium AG-390-A23 | reverse complement strand
TAAATCAAAAGGGTGGGGTTGGAAAAACTACTACGGTGATAAATCTTGCAGCAGGTTTATCTCAAATAGATAAAAAAATTTTAGTAATTGACCTAGATCCACAAGGTAATGCTACTACAGGTCTAGGATTATCTAATACGGACAACTCAAGTGATACAATTTATGGAGTTTTGAATGGAACTAGAGAAATTAGTGAGGTGGTTAAAAAAACAAAGTTCGAAAATTTAGATATTATCACATCCAATGTAGATTTATCGGGCTTAGAAGTTGAGACAGCTGATGATAATAACAGGGCTTTTATACTAAAGACTAAATTAACCGCATATTTAAACGATTCTAGAAGCTTATATGATTATGTCTTGATCGATTGCCCACCCTCATTGAGCTTATTAACGGTAATGGCTCTTGTAAGCTCGAATTCACTATTGGTGCCACTTCAAACCGAATTTTTTGCTTTAGAGGGTTTAACGCAGCTCATGAAAACAATTGAAAGGATAAAAGTAAGTTTAAATCCAGATTTGAAAATTAGGGGCATACTTTTAACGATGTACGACAAAAGAAATAAGCTTTCATCGCAAGTTGAGAAAGAAGCCAGAGATTATTTTAGTGAAAAAGTTTACTCAACAGTGATACCAAGGAATGTCAGATTATCAGAAGCACCTTCCCATGGAATGCCAGTATTGATCTATGACAAGACATGTCCTGGCAGTAAATCTTATTTCAGTTTTACTGACGAGTTTATGAATCAAGAATCAACAATCGGAAGTGCTGCTTAATGGATAAAATCAAAAAAGGATTAGGAAGAGGACTTTCATCTTTGATTGGTGAGACAAAAATTGAACCTCAAAAAAATCAAGTATTAATTAGTGATCTGGTTCCAAACAAGTATCAACCAAGAAAGATATGTGATGAAGCTAGTTTAGAAGATCTAACAAATTCAATTAAAGAAAGAGGAATGATACAGCCTATAATCGTTAGAAATTCAAACGATGATAGATCAAAGTTTGAAATAATTGCTGGTGAGAGAAGATGGCTAGCAGCACAAAGAGCTGGTCTTCATAATGTTCCTGTTGTCATAACTGAAGCAGATGATTTAAAATCTTTAGAATTTGCTATTGTAGAAAATGTTCAAAGACATGATCTAAATCCACTTGAGGAAGCACAAGGATATAAAAGATTAATAGATGAATTTTCCTATGATCAAGAGAAAGTGTCAAAGTTCATAGGGAAAAGTAGGAGTCATATAACCAATTCTTTGCGACTTCTTACTTTACCAGATGAAGTAATAAGATTAATTGAAACTCAAAAATTAACCGCAGGTCATGCAAAAATCTTAGTTGGCCTTGAAAACGCTAGTTTTGTAGCAGCGAAAATTATTGAAAAAAAGCTTTCAGTTAGACAGGCTGAAAACTTTGTTAAAATATTTAAAACAAATCCAAAAAAAACTACAAAGCATAGAGATTCAAACATAATGGATTTAGAAAAATCAATCGCAGACAAAATTGGATTAAAAGTAATTATTCAAAATAAAAAAAAAAATAAAGGCACAATTTCTTTTGAATACAAAGATCTGGATCAATTAAATAAAATTATAGATATAATCAAGCTCAATTATTAGTTTTAGTTTTTGACTGATTAATAATAAAATCACTTATTACATTAATTGAATTTCCTATATTTTTTTTAATATAAAGTTCTATTTCACCTAATTTAAACATTAGTTCTCTTAAATTGCTTGATTTCCATTTGCTAATTTGACTTTTAGTAATTTCTTTATCTTTCCAAAATATGGGTGGTTTTGCACTCGATATAGTCAGCTCTATATTTCTATTTTTCTCAAATTCTTCACGCAGTTTTAAAATCTTCTTTGACTTATTTAAAAAGGTTCTAACTATTAAAATGGTATCATCAGTTCCATAATTATTTTCGTTTAAAATATGAATTATTTTTTTATTATTTTTTGCAAGACAATTATCAATTAGTTCAGATATACTATAATTTTCACTGAGGTTAATTAATTTATTAATATTTTCTTCTGTAATTATTTTATTATTTAAACTGTAGTTTTTAATTTTATTTAGTTCATTTAATAGATTACTTCTATCTCCAGAACATTTACTAACAATTAAATTTATACTAGAAGCAGATATTGATATTTTGTTTTTTCTAAAAAAATCAAAAGATAATTTTACTAAAGTTTGTTCATTATCTGGATAAAATGCAATACAAGCATAATTTTTATCTTTTTCAAATTTTGATCTTAACTTAGATTTTTTTTCCAGATTGTCTGCAATGATGATTATATTTATATCTTCAAGTCTAGTTGGGTCTATTTTTTCAATAATATTAATTAATTTATCAGTCGCTCTTTTAACGATCACAATTCTTTCTTTATCAAATAAAGATTTTGATAATATGGTTTCTAAAAAATCACTTTCTTTTTCAAGAATTTCATTTTGCTCATAATATGAATAGTTTTTTTTATCAATTAACCTTTCTGTAACCTCTTTTTTTTGACCCTCATTTTTTCCATAAAATAGAATAACTTTAAAATTTTTCAGATTAATTTTTTGAGCTTCATAAGATTTTAAAATCATTTATTTTCTATAGAAAGTTGTAAAATTAATTCTGTTATTTTTGATTTAATAAAGTTATTTTTCAAAGTTTTTTCGTACTCTCTTAATTCAAATTCATTATTCATATTTTCAGTTTTAATTTCCTCATCAAATATAAATATTTGACTTTCTTTGTTATTGATTACCTCAAATTTAATCTGGCTATATAGAGAGTAACTTGTTGCTTTACCTTCTTTGTTTTTACTTAAAATATTTCTTCCATATTCTGTAATAATATTTAACCCTAAAGTGTTAGTAGCGTTCTGATCAGAAAATTTTTCGAATTCTAGGTTAATAATATTATTCATCTCTTCATCAC
>QCGW01000045.1 GCA_003279775.1 Pelagibacteraceae bacterium AG-390-A23 | reverse complement strand
ATAATCAGGAGATTTTTGATGCTATAGTAATCGGAAGTGGTCCGTCAGGAAGCATTTCAGCAAATTATTTAAAAAAAAAATTTAAAAAAGTTTTAATATTAGAAAAAGGTAATGCTTTTTCACATTACTTAATAAAACATCCGGGAGATGAATTTTTATATAAATGGAATAATTGTGGAGTGAATACAACATTATTTAAAAATCAAATATCATTTTCATCTGGCAGTTGCTTTGGTGGTGGTAGTGAAGTTAATAGTGGTTTACTTCATTATCCAGATAAAGATTTTATAGAAAAATGGAAAAATGATTACAATGTTTCAGGTTTTGACTATTTAAGTTTAAAGAAAGATTTGGATAGCTTTTTAAATATAAATAACCTTGTTTCATTAACAACAGATAGCAAAGATAATTTTTCAAAAAATAAATTTTTAGAGGGAATTATTTCAAAAAAATTAAAATATGAAGAACTTTTTAAATTTGAGACTGTTAATAGCAATATATTAGAAAAAAAGTCAATGAGTAAAACTCTATTGTCTAAATTTATAAATAACGGTGGAAAAATTTTTTTGAAATATAAAGTAGATAAATTTTATAAATCAAAGGACATATGGGTAATTGAGGGTGTAAAAAATAAAAAAAGAATATTATTTAAATGCAAATATTTATTTTTATGTGCAGGTTCGATTTATACAAATCAGCTGCTAATAAAGAATAAGATGTTTCAAAAATTAAATAAACCTAATTTTTTTAAATTTCATCCAATGATCAAAGTAATTGCAGAGTATTCAGATATTATTCAAAATGGAAAAGAAAATGTTCATAATTTGCAAATAACTGAAAATTATCCAGATTTTTTGATTGGACAAGCGGCAAGCGGATATCAATTTTTAAAATTTGCAGCTTATGGTGATAAAAATTTATCTAAGAGTGTTGATAAAAATTGGAAAAAAATGTCAATATATCATAGCACATTTTCACTAGGTGCAGGGAAGATTTATAATTCATTTATAGGTGATGAGTTTGTATATAGTTATGATATCTCAAATACATATTTGGAATTGTTTAAAAAAGCTTTAAGTACAATGATAAAGACGTTGTATGCCTCAGGGGCAAAGAATGTTTATTTTATTGGTAAAAATATAAGCTTAGTTGAACTAAATAAATTAGAAAATTTCCTTAATAATATCAGTCATGTTAATGAATTTAAATATTCTTCAGTTCATATTTTAGGAGGTGTAAAAATGGGAGAAGAAAAAAACTGTTTAGTAGACTCATATGGAAAAATGAAAAATATTGATAATTTTTATGTAAACGATAGTTCATTAATTAATCACAGTTTATTGAAGAATCCACAAGGAACTATTATGTCGATAGCAAATAGAAATATTATTCATTTTTTAAAAAATGTATAATTTAATTAAAAATAATATCCCAAAATTTTTAAAAAATTTTTTAATTTTTTTCCCTGTTTTAATTTCAAAAAATCAAATTAATAATCAAATTTTTTATGATTTAATTTTTGGATTTCTTATTTTTTGTTTAATAACGTTTATTATCTATATAACAAACGACTTTATTGATTACAAAAAAGACAAATCAAATATTTTAAAAAAAAAAAATAAAGTAAAGAGTTATTTCACTAAATCACAAATAGTTTATTTAAATTTATTTTTTTTACCTTTATTAGTTTTATCAGCTAAGCTAGATTTGTTTAGTAGTTACTTAATTCTATATATTTTTTCTTTTTACATTTATACTTTTAAAACAAAATTTATTAAATTTGTTGATTTAATTTTTTTAAACTCTTTTTATATTTTTAGGTTATTATATGGATGTGATTTAGTTGGTATAGAAATCAGCTATTGGTTTATAATATTTTTCTCTACTTTATTTTTTATCCTCTCAATATTTAAAAGAATTATTCAAATAAAAATTAACAATTTAAAAAAAAAGAACAAAATTATTTCATATTCGTATCAAGATATTTTATTGCTTAAAAAAATAATTTCTATCTTGATTTTAATAAATAGTCTTACTTTTTTATTTTATATTTTTCAGGGTGAAATAGTTTATTTACAAATTTTGTCTTCTAATTCTACTTTTATTAATTTTGATAAAGCAAATTATATAATTATATTCTTTATATATTTAACGAATTTATTAATTTTAACTAAAAAAGTTTTTAAAGAGAATATTAAAAAAGATATATTCAATTTTGTAATTAATGATAAATTAATCATTTTAAGTTTAATTTTAATCTTTTTAATTTTGGTAATTTAATGAACTATTTAATTACTGGTGGATCTGGATATCTTGGATCAGAACTAATTAAAACATTGGATTCTGAAAATAATAATATAATCAATATTGATATTATTCCCTCTGAAAACCAAAATTCTAAAAATTATAATATAGATATTTTAGACGAAAAAAGTGTTGAAGAAATCTTTAAAAATAATAAAGTTGACTGTATTATCCATAACTTAGCAAAAGTTCCTTTAGCTAAAAATAAAAGAATCTTTAAAAAAGTTAATATTAAAGCAACAGAAATTATACTTAAGTTTTTTAATAAATTTAAAATAAAAAAATTAATTTTTATATCGAGTTCTGCAGTTTATGGAGTTCCGTTACATTCACCAATAACTGAGAGTACGGCTAGAGAACCTGCCGAACCTTATGGAGAAAGCAAGAAGATCTCTGAAGACCTTTGTTTTGATGAGATAAAAAAAGGGAAAAATATTATAATTCTAAGACCAAGAACTGTTATTGGCTTAAATAGATTTGGAATATTTAGCATTCTATTTGATTGGATTAAAAATGATTTACCGATACCTGTTTTTTCAAATGGATTAAATTTTTATCAATTTGTTGATATAAGAGACTTATCAGAAGCTGTAAAATTATCGAGTGTATCAGATTACAATGGGGCAATTAATATAGGATCTTCGGATGTTAAAAGAATTATAGAAATCTTAAATTTCTTAAAAACTAAATTTAATAGTAAATCAAAAATTAAAAATGTTGATAATTCTATTATTATAAAAATTGGGTTTATTTTTCAAAAACTTGGACTTATCCCGCTACATGATTATCATTTTAAAGTTTACGGTAAAGATGTTTATTTTGATATTGAGCATTCAAAAAAAGTTTTGAATTGGAAGCCTAAATATTCAACATTTAACAGTTTTGAAGACTCTTATAATCATTTTTTAAAAGAGGATAAAAAAGATGAAAAAAATAAATCACTTCATCAAAAAAAAATTAAAAATTTTTTAATGAAGTATGTAACTTTAATTTTATAATTTTTTTTTAAAAGGTTTTGTAAAATCAAAA
>QCGW01000044.1 GCA_003279775.1 Pelagibacteraceae bacterium AG-390-A23 | reverse complement strand
TTGCAGCTTTTGATCCATTATATCCTAGAGGACCAACAGCTAAAGGATGGCTTCCTGGGAAACTATCGTTATGTTGGTAACCTGAACAAACAGGTGAATCTAATTTTTCTGCAAGTTTTTTTGTAGCTTCTATAGCTCCTCCAATAACAACACCTGCTCCTGATAATATTACTGGAAACTTTGCTTTAGATAGCAAGTCAGCTGCTTTAGCTATAGCATCATTCCCTCCACCTTGTCTTTCAAGTCTTACAATTGGAGGAAGATCAATATCAATTACTTGACACCAATAATCTCTTGGAACATTAATTTGTGCTGGCGCTGATCCTCTTATAGCTTTTTCTATAACTCTATTTAGTACTTCAGCCATTCTTGATGGGTCTCTTACTTCCTCTTGATAACAAACCATGTCTTTGAATAAATTCATTTGCTCTACTTCTTGAAATCCACCTTGCCCCATTGTTTTGTTCGCTGCTTGCGGTGTAACTAATAAAAGAGGAGTATGATTCCAATAAGCTGTTTTGATTGGTGTAACTAATCCAGTAATTCCAGGTCCATTCTGGGCAATAACCATTGACATTTTACCAGTAGCTCGTGTGTAACCATCAGCAATTAAACCACCATTTGTTTCATGAGCGACATCCCAGAAAGTAATACCTGCATCTGGAAAAATATCTGAAATTGGCATAAAGGCTGAACCGATAATTCCAAACGCATGTTCAATACCGTGCATTTGTAAAACTTTTACAAAAGCTTCTTCTGTTGTCATTTTTGTCATAAAACTAGAACCTCTCTAAAGTGTAATTATACTATTTATAAAATTCGTTTGTTAATTTGTGCGATTAATATATAAGTTTTTACGAATTTCAAACAAACAAATCGACACGATATGGCAACAGATATAATCATACATGATAAAAAAGACAACGTGGGAGTAGTTGTTATTGAAAAAATCACTCCTAAACAAGACTGTGCTTGCTGGATAATGGAAGACGACAGTTCAACAAATATTCAATCCGTAGATGAAATACCTTTAGGTCATAAAATTGCGATGGTTGACCTTAAAGAAGGCGATACTATTTTAAAGTATGGTCACGATATTGGTAAAGTTGTTAAATCAATCAAAAAAGGTGAGCATGTACATGTTCACAATGTAAAAACAAAGAAGTGGTAATAGTATGGAAATTCCAAAGAGCTTTTTAGGTTATAAAAGAGAAAACGGCAGAGCCGGAACAAGAAATCATGTGATTATTTTACCAGTTGATGACATTTCAAACGCATGTGCAGAGGCAGTTGCTAACAATATTAAAGGTACAATCGCTCTTCCTCATTCTTATGGAAGACTTCAGTTTGGTGCAGATTTAGAGCTTCATTTTAGAACAATGATAGGAACTGGATGTAACCCAAATGTTGCTGCAGTAATTGTTATTGGTATTGAGCCAAAATGGACAAAAAAAATTGTAGATGGAATTGCTAAGACTGGAAAACCAGTTGAAGGATTTCATATTGAGCGTACAGGAGATATTGGTACGACAATGAAAGCATCAAAAAAAGCACAAGAATTTGTGATGTGGGCTTCAGAAAAACAAAGAGAAGAATGCCCTTTAAGTGATTTATGGATTTCAGTTAAGTGTGGAGAGTCTGATACTACTTCAGGACTTGCTGCAAACCCAACTGTTGGAAATTTAATGGACAAACTTGAGCCATTAGGTGTTCACTTGTGTTTTGGTGAAACATCTGAATTAACTGGTGCAGAACAAGTATGTGCAACTAGAGGAGCTACAAAAGAAGCATCTGACAAATTTATGAAAACCTGGAGCTCTTATAATGATTTTATTTTAAAAGAAGCGACAGATGATCTTTCTGAAAGTCAACCAACAGCTGGAAATATAGCTGGAGGACTTACAACAATTGAAGAAAAAGCTTTTGGTAATTTTCAAAAAATTGGAAATTGTAAATTTATTGATGTTCTTGAACCAGCTGAAGAACCAACTAAAGGAAAAGGTTTGTATTTTATGGACACATCATCTGCTGCTGCAGAATGTGTGACGCTTCAAGCAGCTGCTGGTTTTAATATTCATTTGTTTCCAACTGGACAAGGTAATATCGTTGGAAATCCAATTGAACCTGTTGTTAAATTAACAGCTAATCCATTAACTGTAAAAGGTATGGGAGAGCATATTGATTGTGATGTTTCAAAAATTCTTTCAAGAGAAATGAATTTATCTGAAGCAGGTGATGAATTAATTAAAACTACACTAAGAGTAGCAAACGGCAGATTAACTTGTGCTGAAGCTTTAGGTCATAGAGAATTTGTTATGACTAAACTTTACAGAAGTGCTTAATTAACTTTAGTCTTTCATGAAATTTAAGAGATACCTGGTTGTATTACCAGGTATTATATTGGCATTCGTTCTTTACACTTTATCTCAAGGTTTCAATAATATTCTTGGTATTGAGCTATTAGGCTATGAAAAAAGCCCAATATCAACTGCGATGATCGCTATTTTATTAGGGATGTTTTTCGGAAATGTTTTTCAAATTAGGGAAAGTTTTTTAAGAGGATTAGATTTTACACAAAAGTATATTCTAAAACTTGGAATTATTTGCTTAGGTATTCAATTGAAGCCATTTGAATTTTTAGAATTTGGAGCAATAGCAATTCCATTAATTATAATCTGTATAATTAGTGTACTAATAGTAATTAAACTTCTTATTAAAAAATTAAAAATACCAACAAGAATGGCTTACTTAATATCAATAGGCAGCACTGTCTGTGGTACTACTGCAATAATGGCTACTGCTCCTGTAATTGGTGCAAAAAAAAATGAGGTATCATATTCAATTGCTAATATTACATTGTTTGGAATTCTTTCGATGCTTATTTATCCGTATTTTGCCAACTTTTATTTCGAAAGCGAGCCTTTATTAATTGGATTGTTTTTGGGAACCTCAATCCATGAAACCTCTCAAGTTGCAGCTGCAGGACTGATTTATAACCAGCAATTTAATAGTCCTGAAACTTTAAATATTGCAACAGTCACAAAATTAATAAGAAACACCTTTCTGGTTATCATGATCCCTTTATTTGCATTTCTTTACAATCGAGGAAAAACTACAAATAAGAAATACTCAATAATAGATATTTTTCCTTACTTTGTCCTTGGTTTTGTAGCAATGATAATAATTAGAAATTTAGGTGATCTAATCTACTCAAATAATTACAATTGGTTAGTTACAATTGAAGGTATTAAATTTTCCTCAAAAATATTTTTAACAATGGCTATGGCAGCAATTGGTCTATCCACTAATTTAAAAGAAATTAAAAATATGGGCTACAAACCTTTTGTAGTTGGTTTTATAGGAATGGCAACTGTGGGATTAGTTAGTATTACAACTATTG
>QCGW01000043.1 GCA_003279775.1 Pelagibacteraceae bacterium AG-390-A23 | reverse complement strand
TTCTGAAAAACAAGAGAAACAAAACCTTCATAATTTAAAAAATGAAATTATTAAATCTAATCCAAAGGGAAAATATGATTGTATAATAGGTCTTAGTGGTGGCACAGATAGTAGTTACGTTACATACCTGGCATGGAAAATGGGTTTAAATGCATTAGTTATTCATATGGACAATGGTTGGAACTCAAAAATTTCAAATTTAAATATAAATAAATTACTTGATAAGACAGGTTTTGACTATAAAACATTAATTTTGAATTGGAATGAGTTTAAAGATTTACAAAAAAGTTTTTTAAAAGCAGGCGTCCCAGATATAGAGCTTATAACCGATCATGCTATTTTTGCCTATATTCTTAATTATGCACTTGAAAACAATATAAAATATATTCTTTCAGGTGTAAATTATGCAACTGAGCATTCTGTGATACCAAGTTGGGGATGGAGAAAAGATGATTTCAACCATATAAAAAAAATCCATAAATTATTTGGAGAGATTAAATTAAAAACTTTTCCAAAAATGTATCCATTTAAAAAATTTTTTTATGAAAAAATAATTCGTAGAGTTAAAACAATCAACATTCTTGATAGGATAAATTATAGTTCAAATAAAGCTAAAGATATTTTACAAAAGGAAATTTCATGGGAAAACTATGGAGGAAAACATGAAGAGTCTTTTTTTACAATGTTTTTTCAAGGTTATATTTTGCCAAAAAAATTTAATATTGATAAGAGAATACTTCATTTATCTTGCTTAATTAGAAATGGAGAAATTTCAAAAAAAATGGCTCAAGATTTAATTAGCATGCCTAGTATAGATACTCAAAGAGTGAATGAGCATGTAGCTTATTTTAAGAAAAAACTCTCTCTTAGTGATGAAGAATTTAATAAAATAATGGACACTAAACCTAAAAGTCATTCAGATTATAGTATAGATATTTACAATAACTTTTTTGTAAAACAGTTAATGTCTTTAATCAAGAAAGCAATATGATAAGAAAAATTTTCATAATAGGTTGTGGAAGAATATTAAAAAAACACTTAGACAGTATAACTTTGCTTAAAAAAAAAATAAAATTAGTTGGTGTTTCAGATACAAAATCAAAAAGATTAAATTCTGTTTCTAAAAAACTTAAAGTTGAGGGATTTTCAGATTATAAAAAGGGTATAATAAAAACAAATCCAAACCTAGTTGTAATCCTTACTCCTTCTGGCAATCATGCTAAAAATATAATGGATGCTTTAAATCTAAAAAAAAATGTAATAGTTGAAAAACCGATGTGTTTAAGAATATCTGATGGAAAAAAGATTATTAACTTAGCAAAAAAAAATAAAAAACGTGTTTTTGTTGTAATGCAAAATAAATTTAACTTGCCTGTTTTAAAATTAAGAAAAGATATAAACAAATCTAAATTTGGAAATATATTTCATTCCAGTGTTATTGTAAGATGGAGAAGAGATCAAAAATATTATAATAATGATAGTTGGCGAGGCACATGGAAATTGGATGGTGGAGTTATTTCAAATCAAGCAAGCCATCATTTAGATTTATTAAGAAGTATAATGGGAGATCCAGTCTCTGTGTTTGCAAAATCTAGTAATCATTTAGCTAAAATACAATGTGAGGATACTGCTTTAATTATATTTAAATTTAATAAAAATAGAACAGCAATAATGGAAGCTACTACCGCAATGAGACCTAAAAATATTGAAGGATCAATTAGCGTGCTTGGTACGAAGGGATCTGCAAAGATAGGAGGTTTTGCTCTAAATAAATTTGAATATTACAATTTAAATAAAAATATTAATTTACTGAAATATCAAACCAACCCTAAGAATGTTTATGGTTTTGGTCATATTAAATTCTATACGCATGTGCTGGAGTCTTTA
This sequence comes from Pelagibacteraceae bacterium AG-390-A23, assembly GCA_003279775.1. GTDB lineage: Bacteria > Pseudomonadota > Alphaproteobacteria > Pelagibacterales > Pelagibacteraceae > Pelagibacter. Next base: position 1,824 of record QCGW01000043.1, on the reverse strand, counting down.
ATTTCCGAAAAAAAATCTGAGTTCGAAGCAGAAAATGCAATTAAAACTGTAGAATTAATTAATGCAATTTATAAATCTATTGAAACCAATAAGGAAATATACTTAAAAAACAAAATTGCATCTAAGAGGTTAGGAATATGAATATTAAATTTTTAGATTTAAATTCTCAAAGCAATAAAATAGAAAAAAAAATTTTTGATTCAATTAAGAAAAATATCAACAACTCTTCATTTATTGGAGGCAAAGATTTAATTGAATTTCAAAAAGAATTTTCAAAATTTCTTAAAATAAAATTTTGTTTAGGGGTAGCTAATGGTACAGATGCCCTCGAAATAGCAATAAAAGCTTTAGATTTAAAAAAAGGATCAGAAATTATAGTACCTGCAAATACTTGGATTTCTACCGCAGAAGCTGTACTGAATAATAATTTAAAAATAAAATTTGTTGACATCAATGAAACTCATAATATTTGCATTAAAGACTTAAAAAAAAAAATTAATAAACACACAAGTGCGGTAATAATTGTTCATTTATTTGGAAATCCTGCAAATTTAGATGAAATTTTAAAATTAAAAAAACAATATAGCTTTAAAATAATTGAGGATTGTGCCCAAGCTCATGGAGCAGAATATAATGGAAAAAAGGTTTCAACTTTTGGTGATATAGGAACATTTAGTTTTTTTCCCTCAAAAAATTTAGGTTGTTATGGTGATGGAGGTTGTATTGTAACCAATCAAAAAAAATATTTTTTCAAAATGAAAAAAATAGCAAACCATGGTGGCTTAAAAAAAAATTCACATCTAATTTTAGGAAGAAATTCTAGACTTGATAATCTTCAAGCAGGAATTTTAAGAATTAAGTTAAAACAATTAAATAAATGGATAAAAATAAGAAATGAGCAAGCAAATTTATATTTAAATTATCTTTCAGATATAAAAAAAATATCTTTTGTGAAAAGACTTAATAACACCTTATCCTCCAATCATTTAATGGTAATCAAAACATCTTATAGAAATAAACTAAAAGATTATTTGAGGGGTAAAGGGATACAAACAGGTATTCATTATCCAAAATCATTACCAGAAACTAGATTATTCAAAAAAGAACATTATAAATATTGTAAAAACATGAAAAGTTTAAAATATAATAAAAAAATATTAAGCTTACCAATTGGAGAGCACTTAAAATTATCTGATATTAAAAAAATAAGTAATTGTATAAAGTCTTTTTTTAATGATTAAGTTTTTGAGGATTTCATCTATTTATCCTTCATTTTTAAAAAAAATAGATAATTCTATAAATAAGAGTGAAGATTATAATAATATTTTAAAATCGATATTTGATTTAAAATATTCAGTTTCAAATTATTTAAGTGAAGAACTTTCAAAAAGGAATTACGAATGTAACGAAATTATTCATAACTACGATTTAATTCAGAATAAATGGATTAAGGAGTACGGAAATATTCAAAATGAAGAAAATGCACTCGTTCAACAAATTAAATTTTACAATCCAGATGTATTATTCTTGGGAGATTTAAAAATTTTAAAAAAAATAGATATTAAAATGATAAAAAAAGTAACAAATATAAAAATGGTATTATGTTTTCACTGTGCTCCATTTTCTAAAGAAAATTTAAAAGAACTGAGTTATGCAGATGCATTTGTTACTTGCACACAGGGATATAAGAAAAAAATACAAGAAAATATAAATAAGGATGTACTTCTTATGAAGCACGCATTTAAAACATATGATGACAAAAATATAGAAGTAGAAAAATTATCAAGAACTATAGATGTTACTTTTATAGGATCTTTATTTTTA
>QCGW01000042.1 GCA_003279775.1 Pelagibacteraceae bacterium AG-390-A23 | reverse complement strand
GTGACAAAATAAACAATTTTTATGAGAAATAAAAAAATTTTAATCACAGGAGCAACAAAAGGTTTGGGTCTTGAGTGCGTAAAGTATTATTTAAAAAAAAATTATCAAATTATTGCTACTGGTAGGGATGAAAAATATCTTAAAAATTTTTCAAAACAAATTACTTTTATTAAAGGAGATTTTCTCAATCAAAAAGTTAGAAATAATTTTTATAAAAAAATTAAAAATATTAAAAACATAGATGCTGTTATTCATTGTATGGGTGGTGGACTTGGGTATAGAGAACCCTTAATCGAACTTAAAAATTTTAATGATCTATTTATGCTAAATCTTGGAGTAGCATCTGAAATTAATAATAAAATTATTGATAATTTAAATCCTAAATCTAGTTATATTGTGCATATTGGATCTACAGCTTCTTCCGAAGCTATTGGATCGGTAGGTTATAACTCTGTTAAGGCTGCTATTGTTGCATATGTAAAGAGTCTAGCAATAAATCTTATGTATAGGAAAATATTTGTTTCTTGTATATTGCCTGGAGCTTTTATTGCGCCAGGTAATGCTTTTGAGAGATTAAAATTAAATAATAAAAAAGTTTATTTAGAATTTAAAAATAAAAGATTACCTAGAAAGAAAATTGCAAATGCATCAGAATTAATGCCTTTATTAAATATTCTGACATCAAAAAAAGGTGAAATGTTAGCTGGAAGTTCAATCACCATTGATGCTGGGGAAACTAAATCTTATAATTTATAATGCCTTATTTTAATTTTGGTTACTTTAAAAATCCAACTGTAAGAAAAATAAAAAAAATATCTATTGAAAAGAAAATTATAGCTTGGAAAAAAAGTAAAGAATTTTATGATGGTTCGAGAAAAAATGGTTATGGAGGATTTAAGTATGATGGAAGATGGATAAAAATTTTACCAAAAATTATTAAAAGGTACAAATTAAATTCCAACTCAAAAGTTTTAGAAATAGGGTGTAAAAAAGGTTTTTTAATTCATGATCTAAAAAAATTAGTACCTAGAATAAAATGCGTAGGTATTGAAGATCATATATATCCGATTAAAAACTGTAAAAAAGAAGTTAAAAAGTTCATTAAATTAGCAAATTTTACCAAATTACCATTTAAAAATAACTCATTTGACTGTGTAATAGCCATATCTTCAATTTATACATACAATTTTGGTGATCTTCTAAAAATTTTTAGTGAAATAAAAAGAGTCTCTAAATCAAATAAAAACTTGATTACTGTTGCTTCTTATAAAAACATTAAAGATCTTGAGAAATTATTAAACTGGACCACGCTATCTACTGTTATTTTAAAAGAGAAAGATTGGATTAAGCTATTTAAAATTATGAAATACAATGGAGATTATTTTTTTACAAATTCAAAAGTATTAGGTTTAAAATAATTCTAAATTTCATCTAACATCCTAAGGTTATTTTCGTGCTCTTCGTCCTTTAAAAAAGGATATACACTCTCTAAACCAACACGATCAAAGCTGCCATCTTTATTCATTTTCATTACAACTCTAGGATGAAGTGGTTGCATAGGATGAATTTTAACAACACAAACATGAGGTTTGTTATTACTTAAAATTTTAGATAACATTTTTTTTTGAGATATATCTGAGTTAATAACTGATGTCTGAAAATTAAATGATTTTGCTATTTTAACAAAATCCGGACAACTTACTCCGCTTTTTGGATGAGCGCCCACATATCTTTTAAAATTTTTTATTTGCATTAATTTTTGAGTTAAATATCCATTGTTATCAATAACAAATATTTTAATTGGCAAATTATAATGTTTCACAGTTTGAAACTCCTGCAAATTAAACATCAATCCTCCATCACCACCTATGCAAATGACTCTCTTTTTATTTGCACCTATACATGCACCTATAGCAGCTGGTAATCCATATCCCATTGACGCTAGACCACTTGAGGTAAATAACCTTTGTTTATCTTTAGCCTTAAATGTTTGCATGGTACAGGTAAAACTAGTACCCATATCTGTTACAACTAAATCATCTCTTCTAAGTTTTTTACTCAATTCATCAATAAATCTAAAAGAGTTGGTATAATTTTTTTCTCTTTTTTGATGAACGTTTATCATTTGATACTTTTTTTTTAAAATTAACAACTTTTGTTTCCAAGGTAAATTTTTAATTTTAATTTTTTTAAGCTCAATATTAATATTTGATAAAAAAACTTTTACATCAGAGTGAATTTTTAAATCTGCTTTAAATGTTTTTTTGTTAAGTTCTTTTTTTGATATATCAACGTAAATTTTGTTTGCATTTGTTGCAAACATATCATCCATATATCCAACCTGCGCAGTGGACATTCTTGATCCTAAAACAATTAATAAATCACATTTTTGTACAGCATAATTGCTTGCTCTATCACCAAAAACACCTGATCGGCCAATAACATCTGAAGAATTTGAATTTATTAAATCAATTGTATTCCAAGAATTTATTACAGGTATTTTGCTTAACTTCACAAATTTTTTAAATTCTGCCTCTGCTTTGGCTGATCTTATCCCGTAGCCAGAGATTATTATTGGTTTTTTAGAATTTTTAATGAGCTTTAAAATTTTATTTTTTATATTTTTTGGAATATTTTTTTTAACACGTGATTTTATTTTTTTTTTTGTTTTTTTTATTTTTTTTAAATCTAAATTATATGATTGAATATCAAGAGGTATTTCTACCCACACTGGACCAGGTCTTCCACTAATCGATAATTGTATAGCTTTATCTAAAATTATTTCGACATCATATGGATCTTTTATTGTTTTGCAAAATTTTGTTACTGGTTTCGCCATTTGAACAACGTTTGCTTCTTGAACACCTAATTGTCTAAATCCCTTGTCTGTCCCTATATCTTTTTTCATTACTTGCCCAGATATGACTAGCATTGGTATGGAGTCTACCCAGGCTCCAGTTACACCTGTTAATGTATTTGTTCCACCAGGACCTGTCGAAACATTCACTACACCTGGCATCCTTGAAATTCTTGCATCACCTTCGGCTGCCATTGCCGCAGATTGCTCATGATGAGTATAGATTACATTTAGTCCTGGGTGTGATCCAATGGAGTCATTAAAATGCATTGAGCCAGCACCTGTTACAGAAAAAATATTTCTTAATTTTTTTTTATAAAGGTAGTTTGCTAAATAATCAGAGAATTTCATAAATACTCTTTTAATACATTATCAATTTTTGAAAAGTTAAAATTTTTAAAGTTTTTTTTGATCTTTAAATTGTCAAATCGTCTTAAACCTAAATGGTGCATTGGACCATTTCTTTTTTTAAATTTAATTTTTTTATTCAAATTACATAGTTTTTTAATTTTTAAAGAAAGATCATAAAAAGATATAACTTCAGAACTTACCGCATTTAGTATACCAGTAAAATTTTTTTTGCTCGCAGCTAAATAAATCAATTTGACCAAATCTCCTATATAAAGATGGTCTCTTTTTTCTTCTCCCTTGCCAAATAAAGTAATTTGTTCATTTTTCATTGCCACTCTCATAAATTTATTCGGTCCATAACCATTATGAGAGTCATTTTTACCAAATAACAAGGTAGGTCTTATTATTAATAATTTTTTTTGAAATAACAGTTTTAAAATATTTTCTCTGTGCAAATGCATCATACCATGAATAGTTGTAGGATTGGTGTCACTAGATTCATTAATTTTTTTTTTTGTATCTGAATAAACAGCGTCAGAACTTATATAGATTATTTTGTTAATAGATTTTTTTTTTATTTCTTTAATAATATTAAGTATCATTGAAATATTTTTTAAATAATCATCAAAAGTTTTTGCAGGAGCTATTGCTGAAATTACAACAA
>QCGW01000041.1 GCA_003279775.1 Pelagibacteraceae bacterium AG-390-A23 | reverse complement strand
CAATAGCAATGATAATGCAAACTGCTATTAGAAAACTTTTGGTCATTAGAATTGAAAAGGGGAGCTGAAATTAGCTCCCCCATAGTAAATTTTAGCCTTTTACAACTTCTCTTGTATTTGCGTTGAAAGACTCTTTGAATGGAATATCCACCACAACAGCATCTACAGGTGTTCCTGGAGTTTCTGAATATTGTTCTGGTAGATGAACTTTATATTTAGTTCCCACCTTACCTTTTGGAAAACCATTCGCATTTAATGTTCCATCAAAAGGAACGTATCCCATAGCAATATTTGTTTTCTTCTCAGGATGCCACCAAGGTGAAGTTAAAAATCCTACTGGATCTCCGCCACTTTCTGGGGAAACTAACCAAAAGTCAGGTGCATAATTATCAATAGGCTTGCCACCTAATTCCATACCAACTAATTGAAGTTTGTAAGGTTTTTTTCCTGCTTTTAATTCTTCTTTCATTTTTTCTAGTGCAGCCTTACCAACATAATCAGTGGTTTTGTTCCATTCTCCTTTTCCAGACAAAGAAACTTGATAACCTAAATTACATTGAAACGGATTGTGTTGTTGATCCATGTCTTGTCCCCATGAAAGAATACCCGCTTGAATTCTTCTATGGTGAGCAGGAGCAATAACCATTAAGCTATGTTTTTTTCCAGCCGCAAGTACAGCATTCCACATATCTTCAGCGTACAAAGTTGAATTTCTTAAATAAATCTCATAACCAGCTTCACCCGAGAAACCTGACTGAGAAATAACAACATCTCTTCCTCCAACCTTAGCTGCTGCTAAGCCGTAGAAAGGCATATTATCAAAATCAACTTGATCACCACATAGATCTTTCATCAAAGCTTTTGATTTAGGTCCTTGAATTTGAACTGGACTGACATCAATTTCTTCAATAGTACAATTGAATCTTCCATCAGCATTAACACCTTGTAAATACATTCCAATATCAGAGTCTGACAATGAAAACCAAAACTCATCTTCTGAAATTCTTAAAAGAATTGGATCATTTAAAACTCCACCATATGCATTACACAAAATAACATATCTTGCTCTCATCGGAGAAATTTTTGTTGCATCTCTAGTTATTACATAGTCCGTAAATTTTTCTGCATCTGGACCCTTCACTCTTATTTGTCTTTCGACAGCAACGTTCCACATTGTTACGTGGTTTACGATTGCATCGTATTCAACCATTGCTCCACCATCTTCAGGTTTTACATAACCTCTTGGATGATAAATACGATTGTATACAGTTGCTCTCCAACAACCTGCCTGCATTGATAAATGCCAATAAGGTGATTTTCTTACCCTTGTTGAAATTAACATTTCAACTTTTGTTGGCCCACTTTGTCTTAAGTTATATGGTACTTCTCTGTCAGATTGATCGACAGAAGTAACATGTTTTAGTTTAGTATAGTCAAATTCATTAGACATAACTATTCTCCTTCAACCACTTGTTAGTTTCCTTCAAGCCGCCGAATGTATAAATGTGGAAGTTATCAGTATGCGATTTAACTTTCCCAATTAAATCATTAGGGTCTTTAGGTTTCAATAAATCTAATGCCTTAGTAAAATTAGATTTAAGAAAGTTTAAGGAATTTTTTGCCCCAACAATATTAGCAAATTTAATTAAGCTAGATATTTTTAATGGCCCAGTAATTCCCACATGCACTGGTACGCTTTGTTTAGAAATAAAATCTATAATAGGCTGAGGATCTAGTAACCATTGAGTTACAATATAATCAGCATAAGGCTTTTTATCTATCATAGCTTTTTCTAATTCTGAGTCGGATATATCAGGACTCCCCTCTGGGTGTCCAGCAATTCCTATTTTCATTTTTTCAAAATAACCTGTTTCTAGAAGTTGAAACGAACTATCAAATTTACCAGCAGGCTCTCTTCCACCGCCTATAATTAAAGCTTGTTTAACTCCACCATCCTTACATCTTGAAACATAATCTTTAAGTTCGTTTTCATCCTGCATTGATCTCGCCGGAAAATGAGGCACTGGATTAAAACCTTTTTTTACTAGCTCTATGGCTTTTTCAGCTGTTTCTTTATAGTCTCCGCCAGGCAGCATTGTAATGTATACATCGTTCACAGCTGGGACTGTTTCAATGTCGGTTTTAGGGCCTATTTCCAAAGAAAAATTCATTTTCTTGGATCTTTATTTATTTTGAAATATGAGTCTAGAAAATTCGATTGAGGTAAATTTACTTCTTCAGCTGGCCTCTGTGCTTTTGAATTCGTTGTCCGTACTGCTGTGTCACCCTATCAAAAATAATTGCTAGAGCTACAATTGCTAAACCATTCATCATTCCAAGTGCTAAATATTGGTTAGAAATGGCCTGTAAAATAGGAACTCCCAATCCTTTTACACCTATCATTGAAGCAATTACTACCATTGCTAGAGCCATCATAATCGTCTGATTAATCCCAGCAAAAATGGTTGGTAGAGAAAGTGGTATTTGAACTGATCTTAATTTTTGCATTGGTGTTGCCCCGAAAGCTTCACTGGCCTCAAGAGTTTCTTTATCAACTTCTCGAATTCCAAGGTTTGTTAATCTAACTATTGGAGGTAGAGCATAAATACAAACTGCGAGCAGTCCTGGAACTTTACCAATACCTAGAAGCATAATTATAGGTATTAGATATACAAAACTTGGAATAGTTTGCATCATATCTAAAACAGGTAAAATTGCTTTTTCTGCTCTTGCAGATTTTGACATGACAATTCCAATTGGAATTCCAACTACAATACAAACTAATGTAGAAACAGAAATTATAGCAACTGTAGCCATACAATTTTTCCACATTCCGAAGTAGCCAATTACCAAGAAACAAACCACTGTACCAATTACAAGTTTAACACTTCTTGATCCAATCCAAGCTAATAAAGCAAATACACCAATTACTAAAGGCCATGGACTGTTTACTAATAATTTTTCTAACCAAATTAAAAAATGTAAAAGTGGATCAAAAAAACCTTCAATACCATCACCATACGCTCTAGAAAATTCTTTAAAGCTGGAATCAATTCCTTTTTTAAGCTCTCTAAGAGCCGTTCTATCCATTACAGGAATTTTATTAAAGAAGTCCATAATTTTTATTTAATCAAACCCGCCGAAGCGGGTTTGATAATATTTTTAATTAAAGTGCTTTTTTGATTTTTTTTGCAGCATCACTTGAAACCCATTTGCTCCAAACACTTTCTTGTGTTTTTAGGAATTCAATTGCAGCATCAGCACCTTCAGCTTGGTTTTCACCCATCCAAACTAACATACCGTTCATAACTGGGCCTGGATACGTTCTTTTTTTAAAGTATTCCATACCAGCACTTCCAGCTGTATTTTTGAAATTGTCAGTTACGATTGTGTAAACTTCAGATTTTGTCCATGAAGTTGCTTTAGGGTCTCCACATTCTTGTTCTGGTAAAACTATACATTTATCCCAGTTATCTTTTCCACCCCAAGCTCCCATATCTACAGCTCTCATATCATATTTACCAATGATAGCTGTTGGTGACCAATAGTAACCAAACCAGTTTTCACCTCGCTCAGCAGCTTTAGCAATCGAACCATCTAATCCTGCAGCAGAACCTGTTTCAACAATAGCCCAACCTTTTGCTTCCATGTCAAAAGCTTTGTAAAGATTTCTATTACTTAGCTCACAGTTCCAACCTGGAGGACAAATATGGAAACCACCTTTTGATGGATCTTCTGGATGAGGAAACAGATCTGGTCTTGCTAAAATTGCTTCAGCAGTTGTTAGCTCTGGATGTTTTTTAAGTGTGTGAGGTAATACCCACCATCCTTCACCCAAACCAGTAATCGGCGCTTTATTAAGTGAGTGCATTTTTCCTTCGTCAACAGCTTTATTCAAAGCGATGATAGCAGCGTTTGCCCAAAATTCTGGAGCAACATCTGGCTCACCTTTTTCTTGCATTGATGTAAATGTAGGCATTGTAGCACCAGGCACTAATTCTACTGAACATCCATAACCTTCTTCTAATATGATCTTGTCAACTTCAGCCATAAAGTTTGCTGAAGCCCAGTTCATATTAGCAATTGTTATATTTCCACAAGCTGCATTCGCAACACTTCCAAAGGAAGTAAGACCAAACACAACAGCTAGTGAAAGAAGTATTCTTTTAATCTTCATTATATCTCCCAACATTTGATTCATTTAAAAGTTAAATTGAACATATT
>QCGW01000040.1 GCA_003279775.1 Pelagibacteraceae bacterium AG-390-A23 | reverse complement strand
ATCAGATTGTTGGTTTTCAGATGATCCTCAAAGATTTTTAGGAAATAAGTACAAAGCTGAGGATTTTGACAAATTAAGTGATATTGTAGAGGTTTGGTTCGATAGTGGTTCAACTCATTCATTTGTTTTAGAAAAAAGAGATGATTTAAAATGGCCAGCATCAATGTATTTAGAGGGTTCAGATCAACACAGAGGCTGGTTTCATTCATCATTATTAGAGTCTTGTGGAACTAGAGGTAGAGCACCATTTGAGTCAATTTTATCTCATGGATTTGTTGTCGACGGCAAAGGTTTAAAAATGTCGAAATCTTTAGGAAATGTAATTGCTCCTGAGGATATTCTAAAAAAATATGGAGCAGATATTTTAAGGATATGGGTAGCTTCATCAAATTATGCAGAAGATTTAAGAATAGATTATTCAATATTAGATCAACATGCCGACTCTTATAGAAAGATTAGAAATACTTTTAGATATTTACTAGGAAATATTAATGATAATTTTGAAAATATAAATTTAGATGAAGTAGATTTATCTGAAATACCTGAGCTAGAGCAATTTATGCTACATAAAATTTTTGTATTAAATGATAAATTTAAAAAATATTTTAAGAATTATGATTTCCATAATTTATATAAAGAACTTTTAAATTTCTGTACTGTTGATTTATCTGCTTTTTATTTTGATATTAGAAAAGATAATCTTTATTGCGATCCCAAAGATTCAAAAAAAAGAAAATCAACTATTTTACTACTTAATATTATTTTAAATGCTCTGCTAAAATGGTTTGCTCCAATTTTGTCTTTCACAACTGAAGAAATTTTTAAATTGTTATTTAAAAATCAAAAAAGTATTCACCTTGAAAAATTTTTAGAATTTCCTGAAAAATTTAAAAATCAAAAACTTAGTGAAAAGTGGGGAGAATTAATTAAAATTAGAAATATTTGCAATATAAGTATTGAAGAAAAAAGAGCTAGTAAAGAAATTGGATCAAGTTTAGAGGCAAATTTGAAAATACAATTAAGTCAAAAATTAAAAAATCTTACAGAAAATACAGATTTTTCTGAACTTTGTATTACTTCCAAAGCTGAGATTGAATATAAAGACGATATTGAGACAACTGCTATTACCAGTAAAGCAAAGGGGAATAAATGTCCAGTTTGTTGGAAAATAAATGAGCTTTCTTGTCCACGACACCCTGAATGATTTTAAAAATTTTAAATAAAAATTTTTTTATTAATTTATTAATAGTTTTATCAATTTTTTTGTTTGATAGATTTTCTAAAATTTATGTAATTTATCTAGATAAGAAATTTTTAGGTTCTGAAATATTTTCATCAAAATTTTTAAACATTAGTCTTATTTGGAATGACGGTATAGCGTTTGGTCTATTTTCATTCAAAAATGATAGTTTTTATAATATTTTAACAATATTTATATTTATAATTATTTTAGTCATTATATTTATAATTATAAAAAGTGAAGGATTAAAAAAATATTCACTTCTTATGGTTACAGGAGGAGCTTTAGGAAATTTTTTTGATAGATTGTTAAATAAATCTGTACCAGATTTTATAGATTTTCATATTGGAGATTATCATTGGTTTATTTTTAATATAGCAGATGTATTTATAACTATTGGAGTAATTTTTATGATTTTAATTGAAATTACTGATAATAATAAAGAGCTAAAATTATGAGTAATCTAAAAATTCTTATTTTATTAAATTTACTTCTATTTATTTCTTCCTGCGGGACAGTTAAAAATGCCTTTACAAACCAAAAGAAAAACAGCAGTGATGAATTTTTGGTAGAAAAGAAATCTCCTTTAGTAATGCCCCCAAATTACGGTGAACTTCCAGTTCCAGAGCCAAATTTAAATGATAGCGATCAAAATACAGATAAAAATAAAATTGAAAATTTAATATCAAATAAAGATAATACTTCATTACAAAATAATAATGACACTTCAAACCAAAATTTGGAAAAGTCTATTTTGAATAAAATTAAAAAAAATTAATGTTAACAAAAAATATTAATTTTAAAAACTTTCAACATAAAAAAAAAAAATTAAACTTAAGAGATAAATTTTTGTCTATAATAAATGACGAAAATCAAGTAATTAATTCTCTAACCAATTATTATACAAATAGTTATTCAAAAAAATTTGTAAAAAAATATAAGAAAACGACAAACTTTAGAGTTATAGGGATGGGTGGTTCTACACTTGGTACGCAAACTATTTATAATTTTTTGAAAGATAAAATTAGGAAAAAATTTATTTTTATTGATAATTTGCAAGCTCAAAAAAATAAAAATAAAAATAAAAATTTTACTAATTTAATTATTTCTAAATCTGGTAATACAATCGAAACTATTGCAAATGCTCATATATTCATAAAAAAAAAAGATAAAAATATTTTTTTGACTGAAAATAAAAATAATCAATTATATAATTTAGCCAAGAAATTAAAATCTGAAATAATACATCACAATAATTATATAGGTGGCAGGTATTCAGTATTGTCAGAAGTTGGGATGTTGCCAGCAGAATTAATGGGATTAAATGCAAGTAAGTTTAGACAACTAAATTCACTAATTAAGAATAAAAATTTTGTTAATGCTTTATTATCAAATGTTGAATCTACAATAGCCTTAATAAAAAAAAAAAAATTTAATTCTATAATTATTAATTATGATCAAAAATCTGAAAATTTGTTTAAATGGTATCAACAACTTATTGCAGAAAGTTTAGGAAAAAAAAATACAGGATTGTTGCCAATTGTATCAAACATGCCTAAAGACAACCATAGCGTGATGCAGCTTTATTTAGATGGTTTTAAAAATAATTTTTTTACTTTTTTTTATGTTAATGAATTAAATTCACAAAAAATAAACAATAGATATTTATCTCATAGTCAAAAATTTTTAAAAAATAAAAATTTATCAAATATTATTTATGCTCAAAAAAAAGCTACTGAGAATGTATTTAGAAAAAAAAATATTCCATTTCGAAGTTTTGAAATAAATAAAAGAGATGAAAGCACTTTAGGTGAATTATTTTGTTTTTTTATATTAGAAACAATTTTGCTTGGAAAATATTTAAATTTAAATCCCTATGATCAGCCTGCTGTTGAACTTATTAAAAAAGAGACCAAAAAAATTTTGATTTAAATTTTTATAAATAGTATTTTAGATATTCCATATTTTTTTTCTTCAATTATTTTAAAATTTGATGGGAGGATATCTTTTTCATTTTTGTGTCTATGTAGAATAATAATCCCATCTTTATTTAGGATTTGTTTGTTTACTATATTTGATAAAATTTTTACAAAATTTTTATCTTTATAGGGTGGGTCTAAAAAAATAATATCAAATTTATAATTAAATAAAGAAAATATATTCTCATCGTAAATGTCTTTTTCTATGATTTTGTAATTATTAATTGATTTTAAGCTTTGCAAATTTTTTTTTAATATTGGTAAAACTTTAGAGTAATTTTCCATAAAAATTACTTTTTTTACACCTCTCGATATGCATTCAATTCCAAAGGAGCCAACACCAGAAAAAAGATCTAAAATGATTGATTGATTTAAATTTATATTAAATTTATTTGAATGATTAATTACATTAAAAATTGACTCTTTAGTTAAATCTTTCAAAGGTCTTGTATTAATATCTTTTGGATGATGAATTTTTTTACCTTTAAAAGATCCACCTATAATTCTCATTATTTGATGACCTTATATCCAATATCTTTTCTATAAAAACCACCATTCCAATTTAATTTTTCTAAATTTTTTAGCACATTTTTTTTCGATATTGCAAAATCATCTGATATCGAAACGAAGTTTAAAACTCTTCCACTTGTAGCAAAAACTTTATTATTTTTCATCACTGTACCTGCGTGATACAAAAAATTACCTTCCTCATTCTTAATTTTATCTAGTTCGGATATTTCTATATTTTTTTTAAAAGTATCTGGGTAACCTTTTGAACAAAGAACTATACAAAGACTTTTTTTGTTTAACCACTCAATACTTATTTCTCTTAGTCTATTTTCACAGCATGCTAAAAAGATTTCAATAATGTCAGTCTTTAATTTTGGAAGTATAGTTTGACACTCGGGATCTCCCATTCTCACATTGTATTCGATTAAATAAGGTTCATTTTTAACAATCATCAATCCTGCATATAAAAAACCTTTATATTCAGTACCTATATCTAATAGGCCTTTTAGAGTTGGTTTT
>QCGW01000039.1 GCA_003279775.1 Pelagibacteraceae bacterium AG-390-A23 | reverse complement strand
CGTCAGCCTTTTTAAAGTTATTTTTTTTTAAACTGTCAATTATTAAAATTATATACGCATCATAAAAATCTGAATTAGATTTGTTTGCATTGTTATTTAATATATTAATTGCTTGAGGTACTTTGTTATCTAAAACTAAAGAGTTAACATATCTTTTTAAATAACTGTCATGTTTGTTAATTAATACTTTGGTTAAGTTAAAAAATTTTAAAGCTTCAGAATTATCTCGATTTTCAAATGCAACAATTCCAGAAAAATAATTTGACAAATCTCTTGAGTTGAAATCATTAAAAGTAGCACTTTTAGAATACAAAGGTGTCTGATAAGATATAAATATTAATAGTACTAATTTTAGAAATTTTAGGAACATGTAACCATACTATGACTAAAAAAGTGATAAATCAAAATACCAAATTAAACCAAGAACTAATTAATACTATTGAGCCAAAATTTATATTCGCAGATAAGCCAATAAATAGATTTAATATTTTAGAAACGAACAATGGCACCCTGCAAATTAATAAAGAAGAATTACTTAAAAATCTAAAAGATCAAATAAATTCAATTGAAAATTGTAAATTGAAAGAAAATTCAAACAAAATCATTTTAGGTGAGGGAAATATAAATAGCCCTTTAATGTTAATTGGAGAGTCTCCTGGGGCTGAAGAAGAAAAGTTGGGTGTCCCATTTAGAGGTGAAGTTGGTGAACTTCTAAACAAAATGCTTATAGCCATCAATATTAAGAGACAAAATATTTACACTAGTTATGCAATCAATTTTAGACCACCTGATGACAGAAAACCATCCACAACTGAAATTAAAAGATACTCAGTATTTTTGAAGGAGCATATATCGATTATAAACCCAAAGATTATTGTTTTGATGGGTAGTTCGGCAATGGAGGCAGTAACAGGAATAAGTGAAAAAATAACTACTGAAAGAGGACATTGGAAGGAAGTGATTTTAAAAAACAAAACATTCCCTTTAATGATAACTTTTAATCCATCTTATTTAATCCGTTTTCCAGAAAATAAAAAACAGTCATGGGAAGATTTAAAGAAAATTAGAGACAAAATCAAAGATCTGAAGTTAAAAATTTGATGAAGATAATTGCTGGGGTTGATGAGGTTGGTAGAGGAAGTTTAATTGGGCCTGTTTATGCTTCAGCAGTAATTTTAAAAAAATCAATTAATCAGAAATTATTAAAAGACTCAAAATCATTAAGTAAAAAAGAGAGAGAGTATCTTTGTAAATATATAAAAAAAAATTCTACTTGGTCCATAGGCAAAGCTTCTGTCAAAGAAATAGAAAAGCTGAATATACTACAGGCAAGTTTGCTGGCTATGAAAAGAGCTATCAAAAAACTTAAGAAAAAACCAACACACGTTCTAATAGATGGAAACAAAACTCCAGAATTAGAAAATTATAATTTAAAATCAATTATTAAAGGAGATAAAAAAATCCCCTCTATTTCTGCAGCTTCTATAATTGCAAAAGTATCAAGGGATAAGTTTATAACCACTTTGTCAAAAAAAAATAAAGGTTATGAATGGGATAAAAACTTCGGGTACGGAACAAAACAGCACCTAAAAGCTTTGAAAAAATTAGGTATTACTAAACATCATAGAAAAACTTTTTCACCCATATCTAAAATAAATTAACACTACATCTAGTTACCTTCTAATTTAGAAACACTAATCGAATCCAAATTTTTCAATCTCAGGTTGACCGAAGAATCCATTTGGAGTCTAATTAATTTTTACAAATGAAAACTGATTTTAAGAATAAAATAATTAATGGAGATAGTCTCGAAGAATTAAAAAAAATTCCACGTGAAACTTTTGATTTAATTTTTGCTGATCCTCCTTACAACTTACAATTAAAAAGTGAATTAACTAGACCGGATAGATCAAAGGTTAGTGCGGTAAATGATAAGTGGGATCAGTTTGAAAATTTTAAAAAATATGATGATTTCACTTATGAATGGCTTAGTGAATGTAAAAGAATTTTAAAAAAAGATGGAGCAATTTGGGTTATAGGAAGCTACCATAATATTTTTAGAGTTGGCACGGCAATCCAAAATTTAGGTTTCTGGATTTTAAATGATGTTATTTGGAATAAAAATAATCCAATGCCAAACTTTAGAGGGACACGTTTTACTAACGCTCATGAAACTTTAATTTGGGCGTCTAAAAGTGAGAAATCAAAATACACATTTAATTATCAATCTTTAAAATGTTTAAATGATGATCTGCAAATGAGATCTAATTGGGATCTTCCAATATGTAATGGTTCTGAAAGACTTAAAAAGGATGGAAAAAAAATTCACTCAACACAAAAACCAGAAGCATTATTACATAGAATTTTACTAGCTACATCAAATAAAAATGACCTCATACTTGATCCTTTTTTAGGATCAGGAACAACAGCTACAGTAGCAAAAAAACTAGGGAGAAATTATTTCGGGATAGAAAAAGAAAAAAATTATTTTAAAGCTGCTGAGCAACGCATAAAAACTACAAAGCCTATTGAAGACGATTTATTAGACACACTAAAAAATAATAGATCAAAACCAAGAATTCCTTTTGGTTCATTAGTTGAGCTTGGAATAATTAAACCTGGAACTAATATTTTTGATAATAAGAAAAAAATAACAGCCAGAATTATGGCAGATGGTAGTATAAAACATAATCAAGCAGAGGGCTCTATACACAAAGTTGCGGCTACTATTTTGGGAGCCGAAAGTTGCAACGGATGGACTTTTTGGCACTGTGATATAAATGGAAGAACTTATCCTATTGATTATCTAAGACAAAGATTAATTTCTAAAAATTAACTTTTATAAATTTTACCCAAATAACTTTGTAAAAATTTTTTATTTTTAGTTAAAAGTTTTAAAAAAATATTTCTAAATATAATCATAATTGGATTTGATAAATGGAAGGCAAATTGATTGAAATTAGATCTAATGTTAATCATTTTTACTCTCTTTAATCTGATATCGTAAAAATTATTATTATTTATTAAACATTCATATAATTCATTAGCCCCCTCAATTGATTGGGAAGCTCCCTGAGCAAATGAAGGTGAAAAAGCAAAAAATGCATCTCCTACAAGGAATATATTTTTTGGAGGATTATATAAATTTTTACTTACAAATATTGGAAATAATTTAATATTTTGAAGACTTTCCAAAAAACTTTGAGAAACTTTTTGAGATAATTTAAATTTAATATTTTTTATAAAAGAACTCTCGGTAAAAAGATTATAGTTCTCTTGCTCATTTGAATTTAATTTATGTTTTAAAATGCCAATAAAATTTAAATTTTTATCATTATTAATTGGATAGACAACATAATGAAAATTTGGTCCTAAAAACAAAGAAATATTTTCTTCATTTATATTTTGAAAATTTTCTCTTGATATAGTGCCCCTAATTGCAATCGTATCATTGTAAATTGGTTTTGATTTATTATTTGAAATTAATAACTTCCCCTTAGAAAATACACCGTCTGAAATAATTAAGTAATCACAAGTTATCTTATTTTTATCAAATATTAATTTTATTGAATCTTTATCGTAATCAATCTGTTCAATACTGTGGTTATATTTAATTATATCTTCGTTTATTTGATTTTTTAAAAATTGAAGTAATTTTGATCTTTTCAATGTTGTGTATTTACAATCTTCAGAATTAAATTTTGAAATATCTAAGTCACAAATTTTTTTTGAATTTTTAATTTCATAAAAATCAATTTTTTTTGGATTAAATTTTTCTTCTTCAATGAAAGAAGTAAAGCCTATTTTATTTAAAAGCTTTACACTATTTACCGACAACTGAATTCCATAGCCTTCTTCCATTTCTATTGAATTTCTTTTTTCATAAATCTTAACCTGATAATCCTTATGATCTTTGAATAAATTGGCAATATACAAACCAGAAATTCCAGCACCAATTATTGCTATTTTTTTCATTTATGACTCTCTAAAAATTTTACTATCTTTTTTGTAAATGTTGGCAGTGTATAATTTTGAAGCTTTGTTGGATCAATCCAATAATTATTTTTATTTAAATTGTATTTATTTTTAAATTCAATTTTAATATTCATGCTCATATTAGACATTTTAAAATTCAAATCTTTATCAAAATTTTTTGGATTATTTACTTCCTCCATCGGAAAGATATTAAAATTTTTCAAAAAATTAAATTTGTTATTTTTGATTAATAAATAATGATTATTTTTTTTATAAACATTTAGCTTG
>QCGW01000038.1 GCA_003279775.1 Pelagibacteraceae bacterium AG-390-A23 | reverse complement strand
GTTGCATCAGATCCACTTCTTCCTATAGTAGTAATTCTAAAATCATTACTAATACCTTGAAAACCAGTGATTATGGGTATACCACCTAACTTAATATATTTATTCAATTCTTTTATGCCTACAGAGCTAATTCTTGCACTTGAATGAGGACCGTCAGTTAAAATAGGTAATTGCCAAGATGTCCAAGATCTTGATTTAAACCCATTATGTTTTAATCTTCCTGCAATAAGTGCGCATGAAACTTGTTCTCCAGTTGAGACTAGTGCATCGTATTCTGCTCTATCAAAATTATTACTAATCAGTTTAGATTTATTTACCAATTCATTTGTCACACCACTCATTGCTGATGAAACAACTACTATCCTATTTTTTTTCTTTTTGTAAAAAGCAATTATTTTGCATACTTTTTTTATTCTATCTATGCTTCCTACAGATGTACCACCAAATTTTAATACGACTGTTTTCATGCTAGCTTTAATTAATAATATTTAATAAATAATGGATAAAATACATCTAAATTATTATGTCAACTATTTATCACAATGACTAGCATAAATAAAAAAGAAATAGATAAATTTTCTAAAATAGCTGATGAATGGTGGGATCCAGAAGGTAAATTCAAACCGCTTCATAAATTTAATCCAACAAGAATAAAATATATTAAGGAAAATATTGTTAATAATTTCAAATTAAAAAATAAATCCAAACCTTTATCAGGAATAAAAATTTTAGATATTGGATGTGGTGGAGGATTGTTATCTGAACCAATGTCAAGAATGGGTGCTCATGTAACAGGTATTGATGCATCTGATAAAAATATAAAAATTGCAAAACTTCATTCAAAAAAAAATAAGCTAAAAATTAATTATTTATGTTCATCACCAGAAAAACTTAAAATTGAAAAAAAATTTGATGTCATTTTAAATATGGAAATTGTTGAACACGTGGAAGATATAGATTTTTTTCTAAAGTCATGCTCAAAACTTTTGAAAAAAAATGGACTAATGTTTGTTGCGACAATTAATAAAACTTTGAAATCTTATGTTTTTGCGATTGTTGGAGCAGAGTATGTTTTGAGGTGGCTACCAATTGGAACACACGAATGGGAAAAATTTGTTAAACCTGAGGATCTTAAAAAAATTTTAATGAAGTATGATTTATCTCTCAATAAATTAGAGGGTATGAATTTTAATATTATTAAGGATGAATGGAGTATTTCTAGAGATTTATCCGTAAATTATATAGCAAAGTTTATTAAAAACTAATTTTCTTTTTCGTCTATCCAAGGGATCATCTGAGCATCTATTCCTTCTTCTTTTAATTCTTTTAAATCTTCCTTTGATGCACTTCCATAAATACCTTTTGATTTTTTTTTACCATTATAATGAATTGATCTAGCCTCATATGCAAAATTATCACCAACATATTTGAAATTATCTTTAATAAATTTTTGATAATCTTTTATAGTTTTTTTGACTTTATTATATTTTTCTAAATCTATTTTTTTATCTATTTTTAATTTACTATTAATTAATTGAGGAGCCATTATAGTTTTTTCAACTTTATATGAATTGCAATTATGACAATTCAAAAGTTTTTTCTTTTTTAATTTTTCATATTCGTTTGAAGATGCAAACCAGCTATCAAATTTTAAATCACAGTTTTTACAGATGAGTTTATATCTAATCATAATTCTGAGTTAATTATACTTTTTAATTTTTCAATAAGTTAACTTCTATAATCTGCATTAATTTCAATATATTTTTTCGTTAAATCCATCGTATAAGCTGTGAAGTTTTTCTTTCCCGTAAAGGTTTCAATATTAATTTCTATATTTTCTCTTTTCATATAATTTGCTGTTTGTTTTTCATCATAACTTTGATTTAATTTTCCACCTTCAACAATTATTATATCTCCAAACTTAATTAATAATTTATTTAGATTAATTTTAGGTCCTGCTTTACCAATTGCCATTATTACTCGTCCCCAATTTGGGTCTTCTCCAGCAATTGCAGTTTTTACTAATGGAGAATTTGCAACTGAGAAAGCAATTTTTTTTGCATCTATCTCATTTTTACACTTACTAACATTTATTGAAATAAATTTTGATGCTCCTTCACCATCTGAAACAACTCTTTTGGCTAAATTCAAAAGAACATTGTTTAGAGCTTTGTCAAAATTTTTAATTTTATTTTCATTTATACTTTTTACTTGATAATTTTTGACTTCATTAGTTGCAAAAATAGTTGCCATATCATTGGTACTAGTGTCCCCGTCACAAGAAATAGCATTAAATGTATTGGTTATATTTTTTTTTAGTAATTTACTTAAAATATCATTAGATAAAGTTGCATCAGTAAATATATATGCAAGAGTCGTGGCCATATTTGGATGTATCATTCCTGATCCTTTGGCTATTCCATATATTTTTACTTTTTCACTTCCAATATAACATTCCTCCATAGCTAATTTTGGCTTCGTATCTGTGGTCATGATTGCAAGTGCTGCCTTCATCCAAATAAATTTATTTTGGATATAACGAATTTTTTTTATTAAAGCTGTAATATTGTTGGAAATTTTCTCATATGGAAAAATTTCTCCAATTGTACCAGTGCAACCAAAAATTATATTTTTTGAGGAAATTTTTTTAGGATTATCCTCGTCTTCATCTTGTTTTTTATTTAATTGTTTTGCTGTTAATTCTGCTATTTTTTTTAAACTTTCATAACCTTGCCTTCCCGTGAAAGCATTTGCATTTCTTGTATTTACAATAAGGGAATATATTTTTTTTGGTCTTTGGTTTAAATTCCATTTTATATTTTCAGATACTATTTTTGATTGGGTATAAACAGAAGCGTAATTAGCACCTTCTCTAAAATAAAACATTGTTAAATCATCCCTGATATCTTTATATAAATTTGCTGAAACAACTGAAATTGAAAGACCGTCTAAATGATCAAGGTCTTGAAAATCAATCATTTTAGTATTTTTTGATTGAGATGATAAGAAATTTGTTAAATTAATTCCCATATTGTTTAAATTATTTATTTAATACATATATTAAACAATATAAGTAAAGAATAAATCAAATAGTCATGTTTAACCCATTAAATTTAATTACAAAATTTATCAAATCTAGCAATCAAAAGGAGCTGGATAGAATTGGCAAAATTGTTGAAAAAATAAACTTGCATGAGGAAGATTTTAAAAATTTAAATGACGACGACTTTCCAAAAAAAACTAATGAATTTAAAAATCACATAAAAAATGGAAAAACTTTAGACGAATTACTTCCAGAGGCTTTTGCTTTAGTCAGAGAAGCTGCCAAACGAACACGAAATGAAAGACACTTTAACGTTCAGTTAATAGGAGGTGTAGCCTTACATGAGGGCAAAATTGCTGAAATGAGAACGGGAGAAGGAAAAACTTTAACCATAACACTTGCTGCCTATTTAAATGCATTGAGTGGTAAAGGTGTTCATATAGTTACTGTAAATGATTATCTTGCAAAAAGAGACTCGATTGAAATGGGACAAATTTATAATTTTCTTGGTATTTCATCAGGATTTATCAACAACTATCAAGATGATGCTGAGCGTAAAAAAAATTATAATTGTGATATCACTTACGCAACTAATAGTGAATTGGGTTTTGATTACTTAAGAGATAATATGAAATTTTCTGAGGAAGAAATGGTTCAGACAGATCATAATTTTTCAATAGTAGATGAAATAGATTCATGTTTGATTGACGAAGCAAGAACACCTTTAATAATTTCAGGAGCAGCTGAAGATAAAACTGCTCAATATCTAGCAATTGATAAATTAATTAGAATCTTAAATAATAAAGATTTTGAAATAGATGAAAAAGAAAAGAGTATTTTATTAACAAATGATGGAATTAATAATGTTGAAAAACTTTTTTCTGACGCTGGAATTCTAAAGAATAATAATTTTTATGATCCAGAAAATTTACATTTAGTGCATCATGTCAATCAAGCCCTACGTGCAAATCATTTATTTGAAAAGGGTAGAGATTATATTGTTAAAGATGGAAGTCTTAAAATTATTGATGAACTTACTGGAAGAATTTTAGAAGGAAGACGTTTTGGAGATGGTTTGCATCAAGCTTTGGAGGCCAAAGAAAAAATTCAAGTACAGGCTGAAAATCAAACCTTGGCTTCAATAACTTATCAAAATTATTTTAAACTTTATAAAAAAATATCTGGTTGTACTGGTACGGCTGCTACGGAATCTGAAGAGTTTTTTGAAATTTATAATCTTCCCGTTGTTGTTATTCCAACAAATAAAGAAATGGTCCGAAAGGATTTTAATGATTTAATTTTTAGAACAGAAAAAGAAAAGAATGATTCAAT
>QCGW01000037.1 GCA_003279775.1 Pelagibacteraceae bacterium AG-390-A23 | reverse complement strand
GTAGTATTGAATTTTTTTTTGATCCTAAATTAAAGATTAATAAAATAGATACAGTACTTAAAATCATAAACAAACTTGCATTCGTAAAAGATATGTCGAATGCTCCAACTTTAATTTCTGGTCCAATTCTATAAACGTCGAATTGGGACATAGGATTTGCTGCCATAATACTTATTTATTTTTGCATTTTTTTTGCAGATCTAATCACATTGGTTATTCCAGCAACTACACCAACAAAAAAAAATATTAATATAAACCAGGGTTTAGTACCAAAGGTCTTGTCAAAAATAAACCCAATAATTGTCCCCACAGCCACTGCAGAAACAAGTTCTGTGCTCAATTTGAATGCAGTTCCTATAGGCGAGGGGTCATTTTTCTTATTGTAGAGATTTTTCTTTGAAATCTTGCTTTTTGCAATCTCTAAGCGAGTTTTGAAAGGGTCTTTTGGCATTTATATAGTTTAAGCAACCATACTCTCTGCTTTTTGTAAATCAACAGCCACAAGCTGACTAATTCCTTTTTGAGGCATCGTCACCCCATATAGTCTGTTCATTTTTGACATGGTTAAAGCATGATGAGTTACAATTATGAATTTGGTGTTGGTGATTTTAATTAGTTCCTCAAGTAAACTACAAAATCTTGTTACGTTAGCATCATCAAGCGGTGCATCAACCTCATCCAATACACATATAGGCGAAGGGTTTGTTAAAAATACTGCAAAGATCAATGAGAGAGCAGTCAATGCTTGCTCACCTCCAGATAACAAAGTTATAGATTGAAGTCTTTTTCCCGGAGGACTAACCAGCATTTCTAAACCTGCTTCAAGTGGATCGTCAGAGTCCACCAATTCTAGTTTGGCATTTCCACCATTGAAAAGTTTTGTATAAACTTCATTAAATTTTCTATTAACTTTTTCAAAAGCTTCAATCAATCTTTCTCTTCCTTTTTGATTAAGTTCGTTAATGCTATCTTTAAGTTTTACGATAGCGGTAACAAGATCGGCACGATCCTGTTCCATTTTTTTTATCTCTTCTTCATATTTACTTGTTTCTTCATCTGCTTTTAAATTTACAGATCCTAATTTTTCTCTTTCTTGTTTTTTCTTGTCTAAAGCATCTTCTTGATCAACTGGATTTGGAAGCTCTTCTACTCCGTTTAAATTTGAATTTTCTAAAATATTATCTTCATTCAAATTTAACTCAGAACTAATTCTATCAAGGAGATCATTTTTTCTTTTTTGTAGGCCTTCAATTGTAGCTCCTGAGCTTGCTTTTCTTTCTCTGATTTGTATTGATTGTTCTTGAATTTCGTTTAATTGCGTTCTTAACAATTCAATTTTTTGATCTGTTTCATCTATAATTGCTTCATTATCAATTTTTTCTTTATCTGAAATTCTTAAATTTTCTGAAATTTGACCTTTTCTTTCAGCTTGCGCTCTAGGTTGGTTTTCTAAATCACCTAATTGTTTTGATAATTTTTCTTTCCTTTGTGTTAGTTCATTAACCATTTTTTCTGAGTTAGTTAATAAATTTTTCCAACTTTCTATTTCTGTTTCAATGGTTTTAATTCTTTCATTTCTTTTTATAGACTCATTTTTAATTGATTGATTTTTACTATATGCATCGGCATATTTTTCTTGGAGTAATTTTATATTTTCTGATTTTTCGCTAACTCCTAATAATTCACTTCTAGATCTCTCATTTTTTAAATCATTTAAAAAACTATCTAGCTCCATATTGCATCTATCTAGAAGTGTTACCGCTTGATTTATTTCATTACTATCTATTAATTCTTTTACCCTTGATATAGTGTTTTTTACATTTCTTATTGGACCAACACTTATATTTACAGTTTCTTCAGCTAAATTATTTACAACTTCATCAACAGCTTTTTGTTCTTCTTTAAGTTTATTTTTTGCATTTTCTAACTCTTCATTAGATAATTTTTCTGTTTCAAAATACTTCGAGTCTGTCTCAATTAATTCAGTTTTTTCTTCCTTCAATCTTTTTTCATTTGAGTTAGCGTCTATGATTATCCCTTTTTCTCTCGTGATATCATCATCAAGTGTTTGAATTGATTTTTTGATGCTTTCTATCTCATCTTGAATTCTAGTATTTTCCTCATCTAAACTTTGAAGTTCTAGATTAAGTCTTTGTATCCTAGATAAATTTTCTATATTTTTCTCTCTCAATGGATTTACTTTATCTGTAAAAAATTTTAATTGAATTTTCTAATTCAGATATTTTGTTATTAAATCCTTCTACTTCTCCTTCTGCCTCAGTATTAATTTCATTTTCTATTCTAATTTCTTTGTCTATTTCTAGTAATTTTAAATAATATAAACCTGCTTCAATTTTTTTAATTTGATCTGAAATTAGTTTGTATTTTGTTGCCTCTTCAGCTTGTTTTTGAAGATTTGCCAATTGTTTTTCTTGCTGTCTTCTTAATTCATCTGCTCTTTTCAAATTATTCTCAGCCGCACCTAATCTTAATTCAGCCTCATGTCTTCTAACGTGCAAACCAGATATTCCAGCAGCTTCTTCTAAAATAGCTCTTCTATCTGTTGGTTTCGCAGTTACCAATGCACCTATTCTTCCTTGGCTAATCATAGATGGAGAGTGTGCACCAGTCGAAAGATCTGCAAAAAACATTTGTGCATCTCTTGCTCTTACTTCTTTATCGTTAATGTAAAATTTAGATCCTTTATCTTTTTCTATTTTTCTTCTAACTTGTATTTGTTCCAACTCACGGTATTGGATAGGGCCTTCTTTATCTTTGTTTTCAACTTCGATTGATACTTCTGCAATATTTTTTGATGCTTTGTTAGATGTCCCTGAAAATATAACATCTTCCATGCCAGATCCACGCATACTTTTAGCGGAGGTCTCTCCCATTACCCATCTTAAAGATTCTACAATGTTTGATTTTCCACAGCCGTTAGGACCCACTATACCCGTAAGACCATCCTCAATTAAGAAGTTGGTTTTTTCAGCAAAAGATTTAAATCCGTTTAATTGGATTTTTTTAAACTCCATGCACTAACTTATATCAGTTTTTCTAGCGCTTTTTTTAAATTTTTATAATTTAGAGTTTTTTCGAATTTTTCGTTGTTAATAATTATCGTAGGAGTTGCGTTTACTTTGAAGTTCTTTGCTCCATCGATTCGATCGTTTAATACAAAATCTTCAATTTCCTTATCGTTTATACAAGTATCAAAATCAATACTAAATCCCTCACTTTTTAAAAATTTTTGTAGATTTTTATTTGCCTCCTGGATTGAACTTCCCTTTACCCATTTTTGTTGATTGGCATATAAACTTTCAAGGATATCTGAATTTCCATCATTCTTACACTGAGAAACTTTAGATGCATTAAAGGCCGCTATGTCTAATGGAAAATGTCTAAATTCTATTTTAGCGAGTCCAGTATCAAGATACTCTTCCTTTAATTGAGGAAAAACATTTTTATGAAAATTAGCACAATGACTACAAGTTAATGATTCAAAAGCTATAATAGTTATTTTTGCATCTTTGTTACCAACAGTTATCCTTTTAATTTCTTCAGCTTGTACATTTAAGACTGTAGTTAAAAATATTAATATTAAGAATATAATTTTTTTCATTTCTCTCTAAAAACCCTGGTTAACTCTGTTAATGATTTTTTAATTTTTTCGTTTTTAACACCTTTAATTTTATCTTGATATTTACTAATTGCCACATTTTTAACTTTTGTTTCACTCAAGCCTGTCATTTCATGTTCATCATCAAAGCTTATAAATTTAAGCTTTTCAACAACAGAATATGCAAAAAAATTATTCATTTTATCCAAAATATCTTTTTTCGAATATTCTACGTCAACTTCATGTCCTCGCTTGACCATAACCACTAAGGTGCTAACACCAAATTTATTTGAATTTTTAAATGTTTTTGGATAGCAAATTTTAAATAATTCGCTTCCAACTAAATATTTCCAATTGCTCAGTGTTTCTGAATATACATGACCTTTTTTATTTATTATTTTTTTGACATTTTTTGGCAAAGTGTCTTTGAAAGATCTTAATCCTTGAATGCTAGCGTTTCTCTGCTTAGTATTATTTTTAGATTGCATATGAAAGATCCAATAATAACAAATAATATTCTTAATTGGTACGATTTAAATAAAAGATCTTTACCTTGGAGAAAGAATGTTTCTCAAACAAAAAAGCAATATTATACTTTAGTAAGTGAATTTATGTTGCAGCAAACCCAGGTTGCAACGGTTATACCTTACTTTAACAGATTTATTAAAAACATTCCTACAATTGAAAAATTATCCAAATATGATGATGGAAAATTAATAAAACTTTGGGAGGGTCTTGGATACTATTCAAGAGTAAGAAATTTAAAAAAAACAGCTCAAATAGTTGTTAAAAATTTTAATAAAAAAATACCTAGAAATTTTACAGATTTAAAGTCTCTTCCGGGTATTGGAGATTATACAGCAAGTGCAATTTCTGCGATTGCATTCAATGAACCAATAATCCCTCTAGATGGTAATATTGAAAGAGTTT
>QCGW01000036.1 GCA_003279775.1 Pelagibacteraceae bacterium AG-390-A23 | reverse complement strand
TGACAAAAAATTGATAGCTGTTTTAGGTTTTGAATTAAAAACTTTGAAAAATATATTTCCCATTTCATTGGAATTATTTTTAAGAACTCTCAATAAAATTTTATCTAAAAAATCATATTTTGAATTAATTTTAAATAAATTTACATTTTTAATATTTTCTAAGTTTTCTCTTATATATCTGCTTTGTTCTTGAATATTTAGGAAAGTATAACCCGTACTTAATCTAGTCATGCCTCCTGCTGAGCCTATGTAAATTTCATTTAATTTAGTTACATTTTTTTGTCTAAAAAGTGGGATTGCTCCAGTTTCTTTGAAATTAATTTTACAGTTTCTGATATTTAGATGTTTACTCAAATAATCATCAATTTGTTCATCATAATCTTTCAGTTTCTCATTATTTAGTTCAGATATCCAAGTGGTTTCAACTAATGCATTTCTTTTAGTAAATGGCAGTGTATAAAAAAAATGAACTTTGTTCCTTTGATCACAAGCAAAGTCCATCAAATTGAATATTTCGTCATCAAAAAAGTCTTTATCTGTTTCTATTTCAACTCCACAAAAGTGTTGCCATAACTCGCTCTGTTTATTCTCAAAATTAGGTACACTATTAAATACAACTGAATTTGATTTATTTATTTCATCAATACTTTTAAAAAACTGAATATTTTTATTTAATTTAAGTTTTGAAAGTATTTTTTCATAGAACTTACCACTATCAATTGTTTGATATGGTGTAGGTTCGCAATCTACATACTTCGTATTATTGGCTGTATTAATTGTAAAATTATTCCAACTTTTTATGACACAGTCATCAAAATTGTGTGAAAAAACTTTCCAAAATGACCAGGTTTTATCTCTTTTATAATCTTCTCTTGGTTCAATGATTGCTAAGGTTTTGTCTTTTAATTTTTCATAAATTTCCAGCTCATATGCTAATGAAAGACCTGCACAACCACCACCTATAATTATGTAATCAAATTCTTTCATTTATATTTATTTCTTCATTAATTAAATTATGATCATGATAAATATTATCATCGTTTTTACTTATAAGTGATAACTTAATTAAGTCAAAAACAGATAAAAAGGTTTCAATAATTTTTTCAATATTTGAAACATAGATTTTTCCTGACCTTTTATAATTTTCTATGTTTTGTTTATTTAAAATTTTATGTCCTATTTTTCTATAAACCCTTCTTGCAACTAAAATAGAAAATCTGAAACTTAATGGTATTTCTTTAATTGAGTAAAATGAGTTTTTATAAAACTGGTCTGAAAGCTTGATTGTATTCTTTATTTCCTCAAAACTTTCATTGATATAAAATCTGTTATTTTTTTTATCTTCCATAACATCTCTAGAAATATTTGTTAATTGCATAGCAATCCCAAGATCAATAGCTGATTTTAAAGATTGCTTTTTTTGAACATTCAATATTTTAGCCATCATTAATCCAACTGTTCCAGCCACTCTGTATGAATATATTAATAATTCTTTTTTTGAGTTAAGTTTAACATTTTCTTTAATATCAGAATTAATACCCTCAAATAAATCGTCAATAATTTTAGTTGATATACTAAATTCATTAATAAGATCCCACATGTTTTTAATGACTGGATCATCGTAATTTTTGTTTTCAAAATTTTTTTTAAATTTAATAAAATTATCTTTTTTTATTTCAATCTTGTTTTCATCATCAGCAATATTATCTACCTCTCTACAAAAATCATAAAGCGCGGAGCATTTTTCATAGGTTTTTTTTGGTAAAAAAAAACCTGCCCAATTAAAAGATTTTGCGTAAATAGCTAAATAATTCTTTGTTAACATTAAAATAATTTGTCTAAAACCTTTGCTGAAGAGAGAACACCTGGAACGCCAGCCCCAGGATGTGTGCCCGCTCCAACAAAGTACAAACCATCATATATTTCTGATTTATTATGAAATCTAAAGTATGCGGATTGTGTAAATTTAGGTTGAATTGAAAACCCTGATCCAAATTTTGTATTTAATTCTTTTTCAAAGTAATCAGGCGTTAGATAAAAATCTTCAACTATATTGTTCTTAAGATCTGGCATTAAGTCTTTTTCCATTTTTTCTATTACAAGATTTTTCATTTTCTCACCTTCGGTTTCCCAGTTTATTTTTGACTGATTGTTAGGAACAGGCACTAACACATAAAAACAATCATTTCCTTCTGGGGCCATAGTTTTATCGGTCGCCGTAGGTCTGTGAAGATAATAGCTAATATCATTATTTAATTTTTTCTTATCAAATATATCATCAAGATGTTCTTTATATTTGTTTCCAAACTTAATTGTATGATGTTCAACATTCTCATATATTTTTTTTGTACCAAAATAGTAAACAAATAAACCCATAGAATATTCCATTCGATTTTTTTTCCAATTA
Organism: Pelagibacteraceae bacterium AG-390-A23; assembly: GCA_003279775.1. Classification (GTDB taxonomy): domain Bacteria; phylum Pseudomonadota; class Alphaproteobacteria; order Pelagibacterales; family Pelagibacteraceae; genus Pelagibacter. The sequence continues at coordinate 2,613 of QCGW01000036.1, read as the reverse complement.
AACAACATAGAACTTTCGTTGCTTTTGCTTAACATTTTCTCATAAAATGCAGGTGGATCTGCATTACAAACAACATTGTCTGCACTAATTTCATTTTCATTATTTAATTTTACACCACTTATTTTATTATTTTTTGTTACAATTTCAGTTACTTCACTGTTTTTTATTATTTCAATACCAACTTCATTCATTAACTTTTCAAAACCTTTAATTATATTTCCTGTTCCTCCAACGGAATAATGTATTCCCCATTTTTTTTCTAAATAAAGAATTAATCCATAAATAGATGTGGTGGTAAAAGGATTTCCCCCAACTAGTAAAGGATGCATGCTAAGCATTCTCCTTAATTTTTCATTTTTTATATAAGATGATACAAGCGAGTAAACTGATTTATAACTTTTAAGTTTTAATAGAGCAGGTAATTGTTGCATCATTACAAAAGGCTTATCAAATGGTACATCTGCAAGTTCTAAAAAACCTTTATCAAATATTTTTTTTGTAAAATTAACTAATTTTTCATATCCATGTACATCTTCTTTGCTAAGTTTCTCAATTTGGTCTTTCATCTCTATTTCGTTGCCTGAATAGTTAAATTTAGTTTTATCTTCAAAAATAAACTGGTACCAAATTTTAAGTGGAGTTAGTTCTATATAATTTTTTGGATCTTTATTGAACAACTCAAACAATTCATTAATTAAGTAGGGTGCAGTAATTACTGTTGGTCCAGCATCATATATAAATCCGTTTTTCTTAAAAACTCTAGCTCTTCCACCTAGGTCTGGATGTTTTTCTATTAATTTTACGTTATGTCCTTTTGACTTAAGTCTTAGTGCTGCTGCGATCCCACCAAATCCCGATCCAATGACTATAGAGTTCATTTTAATAATTTATAGCTTTTTTGAAAAATTGTAAGTGTATTATGAGTTAATTTTTTTTAACTCTGCTTTAGTTTCATCTAAATTTTTTTGAAACACAGCATCTAATTTTGACTTGTCTACAGATGTAGTTATTATTTTTTTAACTGAGTCCACGGCAATCTTTATTGATGCGTCCTTAATTTCTTTTAAAGCTGCTTCTTTCATCTGACTTATTTTATTTTCAGCTAAATTTTTTTTAATTTCTGATGATTTATGAAACTTATCATTCATCTCAATTATTAATCTATCCGCATCTTTTTTGGCGTTCTCAAGAATTTCGTTGCTAACAGACTGAGCTGTATCTAATTTTTTTTGTGAGTTATCTAATAATGTTTTTGCCTCAGTTCTTAATTTTTCACTTTCATCAATTTCATTTTTAATATCAGATATCATTTTATCTAACATTTCAGAAATTTTTTGAGGAATTTTAAGGTAAATTAACGCTCCAAAAAAAATAATAAATGATACGGCTACCCAAAATGTTGCATCAATTGCCATAGTATTTATCTCCATTTCTTTTAGATAGATCGTCAACAATTGCAGATATACTACTATTATTTACTTCAGCTCCAATTAGTTTTTGCAATAACTCAGATGAAGTCTCAATAGCAATTTTATTTATTTTATCTGGCGCATTTTTTCTTAATGCGTCTATTTCTTTTTCAGCCTCAGCAATTTCATTATCAATTTGCTTATCAAGTACTTCTCTTTTTACACCAATATCTTTTAGTGCTTTTTCTCTTGCTTGATTGAAAATACTATTAGCCTCAAGTTTACTTTTAGATATAATTTCATCGTATTCTTTTAGTTTTGCATCACTATCTTCTCTTTGTTTCTCAGCAGCCTCAATATTTTCTAATATTTGAGATTTTCTCGATTCTAAGTTGTTACTAATTTTTGGTAGTATTAGTTTAGATAAAATTAAATACATAATACCAAAAGTAAGTATTAGCCAAAAAATTTGAGAAACCCAAAACTCTGGATTTAATTGAGGCATACCTCCGCTTTCAGCTGCAAAAGCTTCTTTAATAAAAAAGAAGCTAAAAAATATTGACTGAAAATATATTTTTTTAACCATCAATTTAAAAGGCAAAGAGAATGATTAACGCAACTACTAATCCGAATAATCCTGTAGCTTCTGCAAGTGCAAAACCTAAAAGCAAGTTAGGAAATTGTTTTTGTGCTGCAGATGGATTTCTCATTGCACCAGACAAATAATTTCCAAAAATTATTCCGATACCAACACCGGCTCCAGCTAAAGCAATTGCTGCTAAACCTGCTCCGATCATTTTTGCTGCTTCTAATTCCATTATATCCTCCTCTGTTATTAATGGTGTAAATTTAATGCATCATTTAAATAGATGCAGGTTAAGATTGCAAAAACATAAGCTTGAAGAAAAGCAACTAAGATCTCCAAACCAGTTAACGCAACCGAAAAACTTAGTGGAAGCCACCCACCAACTATTCCAAGGCTAATTACAAAGCCTCCGAAAACTTTCATCATTGTATGACCAGCCATCATATTGGCAAATAATCTAACTGATAAACTTATAGGTCTACTTAAATAAGAAATAATTTCTATAACAACAATTAAAGGGAGTAATACTGCAGGCACTCCACTTGGAACAAATAATTTTAAATACCCAAATCCATGTTTAATAAACCCAATTACAGTCACTCCAATAAATATAAATGC
>QCGW01000035.1 GCA_003279775.1 Pelagibacteraceae bacterium AG-390-A23 | reverse complement strand
GAAAGTCCGGGCTCTACAAGGACACAGTGCCAGGTAATACCTGGCGGGGGAAACCCTAGGGACAGTGCCACAGAAAATAAACCGCCATAACATGGCAAGGGTGAAAAGGTGTGGTAAGAGCACACCGGTTCTATTGGTAACAATGAACGCTGGAAAACCCCACTGGGAGCAAGACTAAGTAGAGATGACATTGTTGAAAAACTAAAAGCCGTCCTTGGCTAGTCATCAGGGTTAGTTGCTTGAGCTTAAGAGTGATCTTAAGCCTAGACAAATGATAAGTTTAAATGACAGAACCCGGCTTATAGTTTGTCTGGCACTCCAAATAAAAATATCACCATAGGTTTCTTCGTTTGTTCTCATTTTTTTAAGTTCCAGTGTCTATTTTTTTTATCACTAAAACAATAATAGTGCCTAAATAATAGGTATTGACGTCTAGTTACAAAACCCATAATATCCCATAAATTCCCATTTACATGGGAATAAAGGAATTTATGTTTTATGTTTTTATCAACATACGAAAACAAATTAGACAAAAAAGGGAGAGTATCTGTGCCTGCTAGTTTTAGGTCACATTTATCCAATCTAGGTTACAATGGTGTTATTTGTTATCCTTCATTTAATAACTCCTCAATAGAAGCGTGTTCTCAAGATAGAATTGAAAAAATTTCTTCAGCAATTGACTCCTTAAACCCCTTTGAGGAAAAAAGAGATTACTTTGCAACATCAATATTAGCAGAAAGTATAAATTTACAATTCGACAGTGAAGGCAGAATTTCACTTTCATCAAAATTATTAAAACATGCAAAAATAAAAAATAGCATGTTGTTTGTTGGTCAAGGCCAAACATTTCAAATATGGGAACCAACGGCATTTGAAAAATTTAAGATAACAGCGAGGAAAAAAGCAAATATTAATCGTGGTAATCTTAAATGGGAGCTTCAACATAACAAACAATAGGGGATAAAAGATGACAATTAACTTTAAAGCACCAGAGATAAAAGAGCTACAGCCACGACTACTAGTTTTAGGAGTTGGTGGAGCTGGCGGAAATGCAATTAACGAAATGATAGAAAATAATCTACAAGGTGTAGAATTTATCGCAGTAAATACTGATGCTCAAGATTTGAAGCTTAGTAAAGCAAAAACAAGAATTCAAATCGGTTTAAATTTAACAAAAGGTTTAGGAGCAGGTGCAAAACTTGATATCGGTCAAGCAGCTGCAGATGAATCTTTAAATGAAATTGTAAATACACTTCAAGGTGCAAACATGGTTTTTATTGCAGCTGGTATGGGTGGTGGAACGGGCACTGGTGCTGCTCATGTCATTGCAAGAGCTGCTAAAGAATTAAATATCTTAACTGTAGGTGTTGTGACTCTTCCATTTTTATATGAAGGCCCCTCTAGAATGAGAAGAGCACAACAAGGTTTGGAAGAGTTAAGAAAACATGTTGATACAATAATTGTTATTCCAAATCAAAACTTGTTTAAAATAGCAAATGAACAAACAACATTTGAAGAGTCATTTAACCTTTCAAATAATGTTTTGATGCATGGTGTTCAAAGTATAACTGATTTGATGGTCAGACCTGGTTTAATCAACTTAGATTTTGCTGATGTTGAAACTGTTATGGCAGCAATGGGTAAAGCTATGATGGGAACTGGAGAAGCTGAAGGAGAAGGTAGAGCTCTAAAAGCTGCAGAGATGGCAATCAGCAATCCATTAATAGATGACTATACTTTAAAAGGTGCAAAAGGTTTATTAGTAAATATTACTGGTGGTAAAGATCTTAAGCTTTTTGAAGTTGATGAAGCTGTTAACAAAGTAAGAGCTGAAGTTGATCCTGAAGCAGAGTTAATTATTGGTGCAATCACTGATACAGAGCTAGATGGAAAAATGAGAGTTTCAATTGTTGCAACCTCATTAGATGGTCAGCAACCTGAGTCAAAATCTGTTGTAAACATGGTTCATCGAATTCAAAATCGTAACCCTGGTTACTCTGATTTTTCAAATATGGGGTCATCTCAATCTTTCAATTTCTCAAACACAACAACATCCAACCCCATGACACATGGTGCTAATGCTTTAAAGCTTGAAAATGAGATTATTCAAGAACAACAAACTGAAAGCTCTCATAATCAAATGATGAATGAAGAAGTTGTCCAAAATACTGTCATGGAAAGCGAAAGTGTAGTTGAAGATAAATCAGTTAATGAAATGGAAAAATCTTTTGCACAAGAGGCCATGGAAACTACTCATGAAGAAAGTCAGGAGAACAATATTGATGAAGAGGTTTCTAATGATCTTAAAGAATTTGGAGTGGATTCTAATTCGCCAGATTTATTCAGTTCAGAAACCGAAAGCTCAAGTTCAGATGAACTTTTATCTTCCGACCAAGAAGAAGAAGATGATCTTGAGATACCAGCATTCTTAAGAAGACAAAAAAATTAATGGTCTTCCAAGAAATAAATGGACGCCACCATAGTACCGAAAATGCAAAAGCATTATCCGGTGCTGCTAAAAGAAATTATTAGCGTTATTTCCCCTCAACATGGTGGCACATTTATCGATTGTACTTTCGGTCAAGGTGGTTATTCCAAAAAAATTTTAGATTTTAAAAATACAAACGTAATAGCTCTAGATAGAGATATAGAGAGTGCAAAAATTGCTAATCAATTAAAAGAAAATTTTGAAGATAGATTTATTTTTAAAAATATTAAATTTAGTCAATTAAGTAATTTAAAACTCAAAAACGAAAACATAAGAGGAATAATTTTTGATCTTGGTTATTCTTATACTCAAATAAAAGACCCACTAAAAGGATTGTCATTCTCCGATAGTGGTAAATTAAATATGCAGCTGGGATTAAATAGTTATTCGGCAGAAGATGCAATCAATAAACTCGATGAAAAAGAATTAGAAAGGATTTTTAAATTTTTTGGAGATGAAAAAGAAGCAAAATACATTGCACGCAATATCATAAAAGAAAGATCTAAAAAAATAATAGACACTAAAGTTTTGGTTGAGATTATTGATAAATCAAAAAAAAGAAAAAATTTTAAAGTTCATAATGCAACTAAGGTTTTTCAGGCTCTTAGAATATTTGTAAATAAAGAAATAAGCGAATTAATTTTTGGACTAATCAATGCAACTAAGGTTTTAAAAAAAGGTGGTGTTCTAGGTGTAGTTACATTTCACTCTTTAGAGGACAAAATAGTAAAATATTTTTTTTAAAAGTCTCTCTGAAAACAAGAGTATTTCAAGATATAGCCCTGTTATAAAACAAGCAGATACTTTATTTAATTTAACTCAAAAAAAACCAATAACACCTTCAAATGAAGAAATAAGTGAAAATCCACCATCCAGATCTGCTAAATTTAGATATGTAATAAAAAAAACTGATTTTTATAATTTTGATACTGATATAGAAAAGCAATTCAGAAATTATATTGAAATTGAAAATTATGGAGACAAACTGTGAAAAAGTTTGTTTTAGCGGTAATTATATTTTTTTTAGTCCTATCAACTGCAATAATAAAAAATACAACCAAACAGATTGAAGATGAAATATTTACAGCAAAAGAGAATATTAGAGTTTTAAAATCTGAATTTGAAAATGTATCTTTGGAGTATGATTATTTAAGTTCTGCAGAAAGATTACTTGAATATCAATCACAGTATTTTGAGGATGAGTTAATTCAAAAAAATATAAACGACATAAAAATCTATAATATTTCAAAAGATATAAATAAAATTCAAAATTTTAAAATTATTAAAGAGTAATGGCTGATAATAAATCAAAATTAATTATAGAAGATTATAAAAGTGATTTCACATTTAAGAAAAAGGAGAATGGATTAAATATTCAATTTAATCGAGTAGCTTTTATTTTCTTTGTTTTTTTTATTATATATTTAATTTACACAATACACCTAGTTCACTTAGGTACACGAAAGAGTAAATTAGAAAAAATAAATAATCTTCCTGCATCTAAAAATCAGCTTTATCGAGCATTACAACAAAAACAAATTGTGGATTTGATGTTGGAAAAATAGAGGCAAAAGTATTTATTTTTGCCTCTGAATATGCTCCTCCCTCAGGTTGATCAGCGGTTCCTGTTTTTCCACCAATTTCATAATTTTGAACGTCTGCAAATTTAGCTGTCCCTTCCTTAGTATTTACAATTTTTCTTAACGCGCCAACAACTTGTTCTGAAATACCTCTGTTTAATATTCTTTCATTTTTTTTATTAAAATTATTTTCTTTATAAATTAATGTTGGGTTAATTTCATAACCACCGTTTGATAGAATAGAATAACCTTTTGCTAATTGAAGAATTGTAGTTGCTATTCCGTGTCCAAAGGAAGCTGTGGCCAATCTGCATTTTCCAAAATCATAATTTTTTTGAGGAGCAACTTCTTCAATATCAAAATCAATATCACTTAACACGCCAACTTTTTCTAAAAATAATTTAAATTTTTCTGCGCCAATTTTTTGAGCAATCCTGACAGATCCTATATTTCCAGATCTAACTAAAATTTGCTCTGCAGTTAAATCTGATGGTATTTCATTGTCGTACTCACCTATTCTGTATTTGTCACATTTAATTGATTTGGGTAAATCTAAAAATTCAGTATCTGGTTTAATTACCTTTTCATTCAAGGCGCTAGCAAAAGTAAATGCTTTAAATACAGAGCCGAGTTCATATGTTCCTTTAGTTACCCTATTAATATAATTTACATCTGTAATATTTTGTCTTTCATTTGGATTGAAATCTGGCAAAGAAACTAATGATAAAATATTGCCATTATTAACATCCATTAAAATAGCTGCACTACCTTTGCTTTTAAAAATTTCCTGATATTTAATTAATTCTTTTCTAATTAAAAATTGAATATCTTTATCTAATGTAAGTTTAATTGACTCTTTAGATTTTCTAAGTTCATCATTTAACGATTTTTCTAATCCGGAAACACCATTATTATCATCATCTATCTGACCTAAAACATGACTAAAAAGATTTTTT
>QCGW01000034.1 GCA_003279775.1 Pelagibacteraceae bacterium AG-390-A23 | reverse complement strand
AACAATAAATGCAGATGAGGCTTATCAAAAATTTGAAAACAATAATTGTAATTTAATTGATATTAGGGAAATTAACGAATTAGAGAATACAGGTAGGGTTGAAGGTGCGAGCCATATTCCAAGAGGTATGCTTGAAGTCTATTTAGATCCAAATAGTCCAATCATACAAAATGGACAGATTGATAAAAACAAAGAACTTATTTTATTTTGTGCCGGAGGTGTTAGGTCAGCTTTGGCTGTAAAATCATTAAAAGAGATGGGATATGAAAAAATCTCTCATATTGAAGGTGGATTTGCAGTGATGAGTAGCAGTGGTTTTAAAATTATTTAATTTTTTTTATTTCTTCTAAGGCATATTCAAGTCTATCTTGCCCCCAAAAAATTTTATCATTTACTATAAAGGTTGGGGTTCCAAAAACTTCTTTTTGAAAAGCATCAGTAGTTAATTTAATCAATTTATCTTTAACTGATTGCTCTTTTATAGATTGAAAAAATTCTTCACTATCAATATTTAAATCTTTTATTAATTTAAACATATTCTCAACATTTGATAAGTCATGATTATCTTTCCAATAAGCATCAAAAAAACAATTCAAGTAATCCTTTTGCTTATCTTTACTAACACTAATATATCCCCTCATTATATTTAAAGAATTTATTGGAAAATTAGAATTCCATTTGAATTCAATGTTATTTTTTTCAGAAACTAAATTGCAATCATTTATATTATTTCTCAATTTATATTTATTAAATGCAGGAGACTCAATTCCAGCTAGCTTATGAAGACCTCCTAAATAAATTGGTTTGTAATTAAATATGATATTTTTATATTTAAGAATTTTTTTGTGAGCAATGTATGCATATGGACTAATTATGTCGAAATAAAAATCTATATGATTACTCATATAAACTAATTCTTTTTGCGTAAAAAATTCTAATTATCCAATATAGAAATAAACCTATTGGACCAATTAAATAAGTCACAATCAATGGCACAGCCATCAAAACTTTGTTTATATAAAACTTTTGAGAATCTTTAACAATCCAGCCACCAATAAATAAGTTTATTGCTATAAAATGAGTCCAAAATATCATTATGTATAAATGGTCCTCAAACAATCTAGATAGCTCACTTAGACCCAGGTAAAGAGTGAAATTTCCATCAAAATCGTAACCAATTAAATAAGATTTATATAAAATGAAGATATACACACCACTTAATATTAAAAAAGGAAAAATCGATGTTACAAAAATTCTACTTAAATGTGATTGTGGAAACACAATCAAGATAAACCAAAAAGGTAGAACTCCAAGGTTGATCCACATGTAAAGTGTCTCAATTGTAAAATAAGTGTAAATTTGTTCAATCATTTAGATATATTATATTAAATCTAACAATGATTCCTATAAGAAATAGAAAAAAAACGCTTCAAGTAACTGTTGATGAGATGCGTAATTTTGCCTTTGCTTATGTTGAAAAGTACGCCCCTTCAAAACAGCAACTTAAAACTTATTTATTAAAAAAATACATGAAATTATCAGCGTCCGATGTAAGAAAAAAAGATGTAAATAAACTGATTGATATTGTTTTGTCCGATCTAGAAAAAAATAGATTTATAAATGATCAATTTTATTCTGAAAGTAAAGCCAAAAGCATGATCCAAAGAGGAAACTCAATTAATAAGATTAGAAATTATTTAATTGGAAAAGGAATTAACGAAACATATATCAAAGATACAGTGGATAAAATAAAAGAAAACAATTCTGATCAAGATTTTTTTTCAGCAATAAAATTATGTAAAAAGAAAAGAATCGGCCCAGCTAGAGCAGAGGATAATAGAACTTTATTTTATAAAAAAGATATATCGTTACTTGCAAGAAATGGATTTGATTTTGAAACATCAAAAAAAGTAATGGATATAGAAAAAGATGAATATCTAAAAATAATAAATCTACTTTAACTTTTTATCTTTTTCTTCTTTTACAAGCTGATTTATTTTATTTCTTATGTAATTTTTTACGAAAACGAACACCAATAATCCAAAAATTGAAACAGATACAATAATTATTAAGATTATTCTTAATTGTTCATCCATTATAAAATATTTTTATTTTTCAAAATTATACTTGGATTTTTTAAATCTTTTTTCCCATACAAAATTTCATTACCTTCAAAATCAGTTACAGATCCACCTGCATGTTCTAAAATTGCATGACCAGCTGCTATATCCCATTCATATGCTCTAGGTTCAGCAACATAACCATCATATTCACCAGCAGCAACGACACAGAATTTCAAAGAACTTTTCATTCTAATATTTTCTTTTACTCCCAAATCGTCATAAATTTTTTGAATTTCAGGTTTTATTTTAGTTGAGTATGAAATAAATTTTAAATTTTCTGATTTCTTAGCAGGTATATTGCTTAAGTTTATTTTTTTACCATTGCTTTGCTCAAAAGCACTACCTTTTTCATATGAATAAAACATTCTTTTTTTTGCAGGAGCATTAATTAATCCTGCAACAGGTCTATTATTAATTATCAAACCAGCATTAATAGTAAATTCTTCTAAATTATTAATATAATCATAAGTTCCATCAATTGGATCAACAAGCCAGAAATCTTTTAAATTTAGGTTATCTTTATTTTCAGAGGTTTCCTCTGAGATGATAGGTAAATTAGGAGTAACCTCAGAAATTTTGTTTGATATAAATTTATTTACTTCCAAATCACCATTACTTACTGGCGTATTGTCTGATTTTATTTTTTTTATCAAACCCTTTTCTCTTAATTGAATTGCCAAATCTCCAGCCTCTAAAAAATTATCAATTAAATTTTCAACAACTTCTTTTAAGTTCACCTTTATTTTCCTAGTTTTATTAGTTCAACGTTTTTTGCGTTAATTACTTTTTTTCCAGCATTTTCAAAATTAACTGTCACTTTATCATTAATTATAGATTGCACTTGCCCAATTCCCCATTCTTTTTTTTGAGGATTTGTGACTTTGTCACCTGGTTCATAATCTAAAATCATTTAATTTAATTTATATTGTAAATAAGTATAAATACCACCTTATGAATAAAGATTTAAATTCTATCGGTTTAGACAAAAAACCTTCAGATACTACTGTAGTTGTTGCTATGTCGGGTGGAGTAGATTCTTCCACAGTAGCAGGTATCATGAAAAAAGAAGGTTATAATGTAATTGGAATAACTTTAAAACTTTATGACGATGGTAAAGAAGTAGCAGCATCAAAACAATGTTGTTCAGGTCAAGATATAATGGACGCCAAACGTGTTGCTCATAAGCTAGGTATAAAGCATAAAATTTTATATTACCAAGATAAGTTTAAACAAGGGGTTATAGATAATTTTGTTGAGAGTTATTTAAAGGGTGAAACTCCAATTCCATGTGTTCAGTGTAATCAAACTGTTAAATTTAAAGATTTATTTGAAGTTTCAAAAGAACTAAAAGCTGATGCATTAGTTACTGGTCATTATGTTAAAAGTATTACCGAAAATAAAACTACCAACATGTATAGAGCCATAGATGAAAATAGAGATCAAAGTTATTTTTTATTTAATACAACAAGAGAACAACTAGATTATTTAAGATTTCCATTAGGTGGAATGTTAAAAGACAAAACTAGAGAGATTGCAAAAAATTTAGATTTAAATGTTGCTGATAAACCTGATAGTCAAGACATCTGTTTTGTTCCGAATGGTGATTATGCTTCAGTAATACAAAAGTTTAGACCAGATTCTTTTCAGAAAGGAAATATAAAAAATTTAGACGGTGATGTAATTGGTGTTCATGATGGAATTATAAATTTTACAATTGGACAAAGAAAAGGAATTAAAGTTTCTGACAAAGAGGCTTTATATGTATTAAAGATTAATTCTGATAAAAATGAAATAATTGTTGGACCTAAAGAAAAACTTGGGAAAAAAACAATTTCTTTAAAGGAAATAAATTTATTAACTAACAAAGAGGATTTAGATCAAAATTTATTTGTTAAAGTTAGGTCTACCGGAAGTCTTTTAGAGGCAAAAGTTGATCTTATAGATAACAATAATGCTAAAGTTAATTTAGTACTTCCAGAAGATGGAATTTCGCCTGGTCAGGCATGTGTCTTTTATCGTAAAGACCAGTTTGGCCATAAAGTTCTTGGCGGTGGTTGGATTAAAGAATAATAGAAAAATTATTTTTTCTTGTTTTTTCTTTTAGCTCTTCTTTTTTTAGACCCTTGTTTTCTTCGGCCTCTATGTTTTTTTGGGTAACTCATTTAATCCTATTTTAATTATATTGACGTTTTTCTTGGGATATAGCATTGTCTTAGTAACATATCAAATTTTTTATGGGTAATTCTTTCAAAACATTCCTTAAACATACAGCTAAAGATTTTCACAATCAGTCTGTAAACCCTCCGGTGGTTAGAGCTTCTACAATTATCTTTAAGTCAATGAAAGATATTAGAAAAACTCAAGCTAAGGCAATTAAAAATCCAACAGGAGGACACTATGATTACGGAAGACAAGGTACATCAACGACTTATATATTACAAAAAATTTTAACTAAACTTGAAGAAAGTTATCATGTTTTTACTACACCAACAGGTTTTGGTGCAGTTTTTTTAGCTATATTCAGTGTGACTAGACCAGGTGACGAAATAATTGCTGCTGACCCTGTTTATAGTCCAACAAGATTATTAACTGAAAATTTTTTAAAAGAATTTAATATTAAAACGTCTTTTTATAATCCACATGATTTAAAAACATTAGAAAAAAGTATTACAAAAAAAACAAAGTTAATATTTGTAGAGAATCCAGGCAGTAACTCTTTTGACTTTCAAGATATTGGAAAAATTCTATCAATTGCAAAAAAACATAAAGTTTTAACAGCGATAGACAACACTTGGGGAACCCCTTACTTCTTAAAACCTATTAAATTAGGCTTTGATATGTCAATTGTGTCTGCAACAAAATATTATTCAGGTCATTCGGATGTAATGGGTGGTTCATTAGCTGTTAATAAAAAAGTATTCCCAAAAGTTAAAGCTGCTGAGAGGATTACAGGTTTAAGATTAGGACCTGATGATGCTTATTTAATTACAAGAGGTTTAAGAACTTTAGATGTTCGATTAGATAGACATAGAGAAAATGCTAAAAAAGTTGCTGAGTTTTTATCTAAATTCAAAAATA
>QCGW01000033.1 GCA_003279775.1 Pelagibacteraceae bacterium AG-390-A23 | reverse complement strand
AACCAACATTAAAGTTCCGATTATTGCTAATATATACATGTAGGCCAGAGAGATAACTGTATCAATTTTTCCAATACCTTTGAAATAAGTAAAAGTGTAAATTCCCAAAGAAGTTCCAATTACACCTCCAATTACAATCATTGAACCCATTTTATAATCTAAAGTATTTTTTAAATAATGCGTGGTAGAACCAGAAACTGAAGTAGCTAAAATATTATTTGCTTCATTAGCAACAGCATATGCGGGAGGTATTCCTAAAAAAATTAGAAAAGGTGTCATCAAAAACCCGCCACCAACACCAAATAAACCTGAAAGCACACCTACTATTGCACTTAATAAAAGTATCTCGATAGGGTTAACAAAAACTTGAGCTATCGGTAAAAATACTTCCATAAAAAATTTAAAAGTTGTTAAAAAACAACTTAGTTAAAAGTGATAAAAGTTCCAACTAAAATCACTCCCCAATAAGCTGTTAAGCTTGCTATAATTCCTGCTTTAATAAATGTAGTTTTAAAATTTGAGAGTTTGTTTATAATTTTTACGTTAGAAAGTAACATTAAATTCGTCAATACACCCACAACGAAATTTGTCAAACAATTATTTATTGTTAAGCAATTTTTTTTGTCTAATAGATGGTAGCCCCAAAAACCTTAACCGCATCGTCTTCTACACCTAAGACCAACCTTCCAAGAAACTCTCCTGGGATCTCTTTATTTGTTTGTTTGATCAGAACAGTTATGTGATCTCCTCTTCTAAGGCAACCGAAAGGTTCAAAAGTCTCTTTAAGATTAGTGATTAGCTTGTTATTGGCCCACTGTTTACCAAGCTCTACTTCGTTAGCACCAAAGAGCATTTGAGTAGAAAAATCTCTTGTAAATCCACCATAATCTTTGAGATTAGATGATTTAACCAAATTATCCCAAATAGGTTTGGCTAATTCATATATTTCATCATCTGATTTAGATAAAATATCCATTTGATTTAATTAAATTATCTACTAAGAAGCTTTTTTCTTCTCGTTCTCATCCACTATATGGTAGACAGGAACTTTCTCCATACTAAACTTACCAGTTTTAGGGTCACGTCTAGAAACTGTTAAACAATGCCAATTTTCATCATCAAGTTTCATATGATCACCTCTATAATAGTAGCCTGGCCATCTAGTTTCTTCTCTAAATAAAGTATGTTCTGTTACACATTGAGAAGTCAAAGCTCTATGTTTTAACTCCCAAGCTCTCATAAGCTGGTGATAATCTTCAGCGCCAACATGCTCCAGGTCCTCTTGTAGCCAATCTAGCAACTCAAGTCCTCTCTTAAGCATATTACCATTAGTCATGTAATTTGAGGTAATTCCACCCACATATTCATCCATGATTTTCTGCAACCTTTGAAGACCTTGGATTGGAGATATATAGCTAGGAGAAACTGTTCCACCAGTAATCTCATTTCTAGCAACTGTGTAGTTTTCTAGTGGTTTATAAACTGCAGTTTTGAAATCCTCACACTGTTTGTCTGAAACTTTAACACCTTCTGCTTTTTTGTCTTCAATGTATTTAACAGCAGCTTTTGCAGCTAATCTACCTTCTGTAAAAGATCCAGATGAAAACTTGTGGGCACTTCCACCAACTGTATCTCCAGCACCAAATAAACCATCAATAGTTAACATTCTATTGTAACCCCAGAAATATTCTGGTGGCGACAAATCCTCAGGGCCGCTAACCCATGCACCAGAACAAGTAGCATGTGAACCCATTACATACGGTTCAGATGTAGTTAACTCTGGATTTGTATATTTTGGATCAATGTTTTGAGATGCCCAAACAACAGCTTGACCAACAGTCATTCCCAAGAAATTTTCCCAACCTACTGTTTCTAAATGTGGGTCTTGGAAAGCCTCAGTAGTTACCATGTGAATTGGTCCACCGCCTGCGGCTACTTCTTGAATAAACGCATGATTTCTCAAACAAGTTGGTGTTGGATGATGATCAATGTATTCACCAACTAATTCTTTAGTTTGGTCGTACCATTTTTTTTCATAGTTTTCACCATTTGCATTTTGTGTGTATGTTTTTAAATGAAGGAAATATGCTCCAACTGGTCCATATCCATCTTTAAATCTACATAATACAATTCTGTTTTCCATTTGAGTCATCTTTGCACCAGCTGCAATAGGTAATGCATATGCAGATCCGTTACTCCATGGAGCATACCAAGTTCTACCCATTCCTTCTCCAACTGCTCTTGGTTTAAAGATGTGTGAAGCTCCACCAGCAGCAACAATTACTGCTTTTGCTCTAAATACATGGAAATCACCAGTTCTCATATTAAAGCCAACTGCTCCACCAATTCTGTTATCTTGAGACTCGTCCATTAAAAGATGAGTAATCATTATTCTGTTATAAATTTTATCTGCAGATTTTTTTGCTGCCTCAGCAACAATAGGTTTGTAACTTTCACCATGGATCATAATCTGCCATTTACCTTCTCTTAAGTATCTTCCAGTTTCTTCATTCTTCATCATAGGCAGACCCCATTCATCAAACATATGAACTGTAGAGTCTACATGACGAGCCATGTCATAACCTAAATCCTCTCTTACCATTCCCATCAAATCATTTCTTGCATATCTAACGTGATCCTCTGGTTGGTTTTCACCCCATTGCATTCCCATGTAGCAGTTAATTGCATAAAGTCCTTGAGCAACAGCTCCACTTCTATCAATGTTAGCTTTTTCAACACAAACAATTTTCATGTCTCTACCCCAGTGTCTTGCTTCAAAGGTAGCACCAGTTCCAGCCATACCTCCACCTACAACTAATATATCGCAATCTTCGTAATGTGTTTTATGACTAGCCATTAATAGTAAACTCCTTTTTTGAACGACTCTTTGGGTACAGTTGGAAGCTCTCCATCTATATTTAACCCTTCTGGTTCAGTGTATAATCTTTGTGAATTTATCTCACCTTGATTAGGTTTGTCCCCATCAGCTAATTTAGGAATAAATTTTCCCCAAGGCTTAGTTGTGATTGGAGATACAAAGTTTTTTTCAGTTCCATTTCTAAATTTAATTTTCCAAGAGATTGTTCCTTTTTCTTCTTCCCTTCTTACTCTAACGCTATGTCCCATTGGAGCAAAATCTGCATATCCTCTAACATCAATAGCGTGGTTAGGACAAGCTTTGACGCAAGAATAACATTCCCAACAAAAGTTAGGTTCAATATTTTTTGCACGTCTAATATTTTCATCAATGTGCATTATATCTGATGGGCAAATATCTACGCAATGACCACAGCCATCACATCTTGTCATATAAACAAATGTTGACATATTATTCTCTCTCCTTTTTTAATTTTATCATAATTAATAATGTTTAGGTTGTTCTCTTTTAATACCTAAACCAAATTGTTCAGGTGCATCTGCAGGTGGAGGTAAATTATCTCTAGAACCATCTGCTTCTGCTAAATTTTTTTGTATTGCTGCACCAGGTTTGTAAAACATATGTGCAAACTTAGACCAATAAACTCCTCCGAATAAAACTAGGTTTGAAACTATAAATAATACTAAAAATAAATTTGCATCCCATCTTCCCTCTAAATTTAAACTTTGAAGATATGACCAAATAAATCCAGTTAAGGAAGTTGCAATCAGAGCTAATACAAATAAATCCGCTTTAATAATTCTGTACCACGGTTGAGCTTCAGAATAAACATCAACCCTTAAGAAGAACCAAAACCACGAACCACCTAAGATAGTCATTAAAGCACCTACATGCCAGATCATTGGCCAAATAGTTGGTGTTTCCGCATTTGCTGATGAATAACAAAATATCATTACAACAGACCCAATCCAAAACAATATAGTTCCATACATTCCTAGAAGGTGTGCTACTCTTCTTTTACCAGCACCTAGTTCTGATGTTGTACCAATGTCGTATGCAATTGTTTTTGAAACAACAGCTATTCTTTCACCAGTTGTTAATTCTTTAGTTGCATTTTTTTTTGCTTTTTTAGCATTTTCAAAAAAATACTTAACATTCTTCTTATGAATTATGTCTAAAAGAGTACCTGCAACAATCAATAAAATCATTAACACCACAAAACCTTGCATAACTACAGATGGAACTGTCTCGGCTAAAATTGAAAAAGGATTTGTTGCAAACATTTTGAATACCCTTGTAAAATAAAATTGAATTAATTTAAGGTTTTCTATTCTAGATATTTATAGAGTTCAACCAAAAGTATTGGTCAATTTGTCTTTAATAACAACTCAGGGTTTACGTTTGTAGTGTTGTTTATTAGGAATCACTGACCTAACACCACCCTGAGGATTGTCTACATCCCCTTCTCTTCTTGGAATTAAATGAATATGGCAATGCATAATTGATTGGCCTGCAGATTTTCCTGCATTTGTGCCTAGATTAAAACCTTTAACACTAGAATCTTGTTTTAAAATTCTTTCTTTAGTTTTTAAAATTAACTCATTGCATGCCTGAATTTCCTCTTTGGTAAGATCAAAATATGTCTCTACATGTCTTTTAGGAACTATAAGACTATGAAGTTCTGAGACAGGATAGCTATCCTTAGATGAATAAGCTAATTGGTTTTCAAACTGGAGCTCTTCTTTTTTGATTTTGCAAAATATACAAGGGTTGTTTGGATCTTTCATATTTAAAAAAGAGAATTATATATTTTATTTAATTTATTGAAGCAATTACTCTTTCTTCTCGTCCATTTAAGGTCATTTATTTTTGTAACTGATGCTACTCCTTTGCCGGATCCGATAAGTATTATTTCATCATAATCATTAATTGATTTAATAGAAATATCTTTAAAATTAATTTTAATTTTCTTGCTTATAAATTTAAGTGTATTTCCAAAATAACAATTTTTTTTAGGTGAAAAAATCTTTCCATTTTTTACAAAAACTAAATTTGAAGTACCAGTTTCTAAAATTTTATCATTTGCGACTAGAGCAATATCAAATTTGGTTGAATCAACTTTGCTTAATTTTGCCAATATTTTTTTATAATAGAGATTTTTGTAATTTGGTTCTACTCGTTTATATTTAAACAATAAAAGATTAAAATTACTTTTTGGTTTTGGTCTTTTTCTAATTGAGACTGATATCAGTTTTTTATTTAACGCTATACGAAATAAATTATCAGGACCTTTGTATATAGTGTTTTTGTTAATTAAATCTTTAATTATGTTTTTTAAATTTTTTTTTCTTATTCCATATTTTTTTGTAGATTTTATTAAGTTCTCTAAATGCGGTTTTAAAAGTATTAGCTTAGGAGGTTTTCCAACCATTCGCATTGTGGTGAATACACCTCTAGATCCCCAAAGGTCCTTGAAAGTAACTTCTTTAAGATTCCTAAGCTGATAAGATTTTTTTAATAATAGTGTTGCCATTTTCTGTTAAAAAAGATTCTGGATGAAATTGAAATCCATATATTTTATTTTGA
>QCGW01000032.1 GCA_003279775.1 Pelagibacteraceae bacterium AG-390-A23 | reverse complement strand
TTTTGATATTCTTTTACTTTTCCTTGAACCATAATTGCACTCGAAATTACTATTAAACCAATAACAATAGTAACTGCTGAAATTAAAGTAACTGCAATAAATACTTTATTTAAAACAGCTGTAACTTTAGACAAATAATCTGCAATTTTTATCATTGATAAACTCGGCATGATTTCAAGCATTTCAGTTTCATCAAATTTATTTGAATTAAATTTTGCAGTAGCTAAATATTCATGAGGTATGTTTTTTGCAAATTGAGGATTAAATAACATTGCAAAATTGATGCTTAAATCTCGATAATCTACCTCCCTGAAATTAATTATTTTTCCTTCAATTTCTCGTCCATAAACATTTAAAGTAAAAATATCACCTAACTGAATATTAAAATCTCTAGCAACTTTTGCATCAAGAGATATTTGAAGTTGATTAGGATTTGATAAATCCCACCATTTACCTTCTAAAATTGGATTATCTTCAGGTATATTTTCCACCCATGAAGATCTTCGTTCGCTACCAATTACCCAGTAACTATCATTATCTGGTTTAATATAAGTGTTTGGATCCACACCATTAATTTTTACAATTCCAGAGGATACCATTGGAACAATTTCAATAGATGCATTTGGATCCATATTTAAAATTCCTTGTTCAAATTTCTCTCTTTCTCCCTTTTGAATACCGACGAAGAAATAATCAGGGGCAATATCAGGAATAGATTTAGCAATTTCTCTTTGAAAATTTGTACCAACTAAAGCCAATGTTAATAATAAAGTTACCCCTAAGCCAAGAGACATAACTGTAATAGGAGTTATACTTTTTGTTTGGGTAATATTTTTTATTGAAACTTTTAAAGAAATTATTGAACTAGATTTGAATTTTTTTAGAAAAAAAATTATTAATTTTGAAAGTAAGAAAAATACAATTAAACAAACAAAAAAAGCTGCAAAGTAGCCTAAGCTATAAGAGGGTTGTTCAGATCCAACTGTGAATAATAAAATTAATATAGATAGTAAAACAAAGCTTAGAACAACTGATCTCTTAGAATAATAAAATTGAAGGTTTTGGAATACGTTTCTAAATAAATTAGAGGCTTTTACTTGGTCAATAGAACTAATTGTTGGGATAGAAAAAATTACCAGAACCAACAATCCCACCAAAAATATTTTTAAAAAATTAATTAACGAAAAAACTGGATAAACATTCAATCCCAATCCATCAGATAAATATTTATCTGCTATTGGTACAATTAAAAAACTCGATCCATAAGCAACAACAGTGATAATAAATAAAAGTATAAATAACTGCAGATAATAAAGTGTTTTAATATTCCCCGAGTAAAAGCCAACTGCTTTTCTTACAGCTATCGACATGTTGTTTTGATTAATAAAAGAAAGCAGAGTGTTTGCTATTCCAATACCCGCTATCAACATTGCACTGATAGATACAAGGGATAAAAATTGAGAAAAATTATTTATAATTCTTTTTATTCCACTTGCAGAATTTTCAGGATATCTAAGTTTAACTTTTTGATCGTCTTTAAAGATTTCTTCAATTCGTTTTTCAATTTCTTCAGGCTTATCATTGTCATTAAACTTTACTTTATATTCATAGTTTAAAAAGCTTCCAATTCCGTTCAGTTTTAAAGTTTCTAAAGTTTGTTTTCCTGCTAAAGCCCAATCGCCAAATGCAACAAATCCACTTACATCTGGTACTGATTTAATAATTCCAATGACTGTAAAATTTTGATCTTGAACTTTTACGATTTCATTAATTTTAATATTTAGGGTTTTTGATAAACTTTCATTGATCAGTATAGTGTTAGGCTCTTTTTGCATTCTTTCATAAGCACCAATTGGCTCATAAACAATATTTCCATATAAAGGATATTTTTCATCTACAGTTTTGATTCTAGTAAATAATGATTTATTTTTTTCTCTGCCAGTAGTTGAAAGCATAGTACTGAACTCAATCATTTGAGAAATAGTTGCAAACTCTTTTACTTGATTAATTAAATCTAAATTTCCCTGATTACGATTGTAATCAATCTCTAAATCTCCACCTAAAAGTGCTTTGGCATTATCATTAAGTTCTTTTTTAAGACTATCTTCAATTGTGAAAATAGCACTTAAGATAAAAAGACTTATAAATAGCGTCACAATGATACTAGAAATTTTATGATAATTTCTGCTTAAGTCTTTTAAAGCGTATTTAAATATCAAACTAAATTCTGAAGGATTATTTAATTTTTCCATCTTTAATTTTTATTTTTCTTTTAGCTTTGTCTGCAAGCTTAGGGTCATGAGTTACCATCATTAAAGACGAACCTTCTTCTTTAACATATTTAAATAAAATATTTGCAATCATGACAGAATTTTCAGTATCTAAGTTTCCGGTTGGTTCATCTGCTAAGATTAGTTCTGGTTTCATCGCAATTGCTCTAGCTATAGCAACTCTTTGCTGTTCACCACCTGACAATTGACTTGGTAAATTATTAAAACGATGTTTCAAACCAAAACGATCTAATAAAATTTTTGCTTCTTTTTCTGGATTTTTAAAATTATTAAGTTCAAGCGTTAAAGCTACATTCTCAACGGCTGTGTAATTAGGAATTAAATAAAACGATTGAAATATTATTCCAATATTTTTCTTTCTTACTTCAGATACTTCGTCTTCACTAAGGCCTGTTATTTCTTGATCATTAAAAATTATTTTACCAGAGGTTGGTTTTTCTAAGCCTCCAATTAACATTATCAAACTTGTTTTACCTGAGCCACTTTCTCCAACTACTGAAACAGTTTCTTTTTTCTTAATATTTAAATTAATATTCTTTAAAACACTGATACTATCTTTACCAGATTGGTATTTGAGATTTATTTTTTTTAATTTAAGAAGAGCACTCATGAATAAAACAATATTTATTAAAATTTTGATATTCTTTCTAGTGCACATAAACGCAAGTGCAATAGAAAAGGTAGTTTTATTCGGTGATAGTTTGATGGCTGGTTATGGATTACCTAAAGAACATCATTTATCAATAGTTTTAGAAAACAATCTTAAGCAAGCTGGGTTAAATATTAAAGTCATTAATGGAAGTGTCTCAGGAAGCACATCGTCAGGTGGATTGAATAGAGCAGATTGGAGTTTATCAGAACCAGGTATTGATTTAATTATTTTAGGATTAGGAGCAAATGATATGCTTAGAGGAATTCAACCAGAAGAAACAGAAAGAAATTTAGAACAAATAATAAATGTTGCTAAGAATAAGAAAATTAAAATTATTCTAGCTGGAATGGTTGCGCCAGATACTCATGGGGAAAAATATAAAAAAGAGTTTGATGCTATTTATCCAGAGTTATCAAAAAAGTATAATTTAACATTAATCCCATTTCTTCTTGAAGGTGTAGCATTAAACCCAAGCTTAAATCAGCAAGATGGAATTCATCCAAATAAAGAAGGAACAATTAAATTAAGTGAAACTATTAAAAAAAGTATTATTAATATTTTAAATTAAATGAATAAATTTTTATATAATCTCAAAGAAAGTAGAATTTTTCAGTTTATTGTAATTTCAATTATTATTTTAAATGCAATAACTATTGGAGTTAATACATACGATTTAAGTGAATTTACCAAACAAGCAATCAATTACTTAGATTATTCTATTACTATATTTTTTGTTATTGAAATTATTATTCGGTTTGTAGGAGAGCCTAAAAAGTTAGAGTTTTTTAAAAGTGGATGGAATGTATTTGATACTTTAATTGTTTTAATTTCTTTAATCCCAATTCCTAATAATTCAAGCTTCTTACTTCTAAGATTGCTCAGAGTATTTAGAGTGTTGAGAATTATTTCAGTTGTGCCAGAATTAAAAAAAATTATTGAAGCACTGCTTACATCAGTCAAAAGAGTGTTTTATGTTGGATTATTGTTATTTATCATACTTTATATTTATGCAACTATAGGGTCCATTTTATTCAGCACTGATATTCCAGAAAGATGGAATGATGTTGGTGTTGCAATGATCACATTATTTCAAGTTTTGACGCTCTCAAGTTGGGAACAGGTAATGCTACCATTGCAAGATATTTACTGGTGGGCTTGGATTTATTTTTTCAGCTTTATAATAATATGTGGAATAACAATGCTTAATTTACTAATTGCGATATTAGTGGATGTAGTAATCAATCAGAAAAAACTATAAGACCAATTTATGAAAAAACTAATTTTAGTTTTAAGCTTTTTTTGCTTTAATTTTGCAAACGCTCAAAATACAAACGTAACCATTAACTTAGATTTAAATCTTAAGTGTAAGTTTGAAAAAGTAATTTTAAAAAACCCAAATCACAATTTTGAAACATTTTCTAATGAACAAGTGAATAGAGCAGATATTAATAAGTTAATAATAGAGTCTAAAACTCCTAATACTTTAAACGTAAAAAATTTATCTAAATTTATTGATAAAATTGACTTAGAAGTTAAAATTTCTAATAAAGATATTGTTTTAATCCAAGCATTTGATGAGGAGAGAAATTACTCAGAATCTGCAGTTTTTACAAAAAAAACAGGCGAACTTATTCATGAAATTACAACCAATATAAAACAAGAGGAAAAAGAAAAAGACATTTCTTTTTATAGTTGTAAAAATAACAATAAAGACACTTAAGACCGAAGACTCTAATTCTAATATTTGATAATATTTAATTATGAAGAAGTTACTCTTAATAGTTTTGTTTTATTTATTTTCACAAGTTAGCTCATTAGCAAACGAAAGGGATACTAGACTGAACCAGTTGTTTAATGAGTTAAAAGCAAATAAATCGAAAGTAGCTTTTATAATAGAACAAGAAATTTGGGCTTTATGGAGCACCCATCCAACGGATGAAAAACTTACTGCAAGATTAGAGGAGGGTTCTCAATTTGTTAGAGATCAAAACTATTTAAAAGCAAAAGATATTTTTACTGAAGTTATTAATCTAGATCAAAGTTGGGCTGAAGCTTGGAATAAAAGAGCAACTGTACTTTATATGTTAGGGGAATTTCAAAAGTCTCAAGATGATATAGATCAAGTATTAGCCTTAGAACAAAGACATTTTGGAGCTTTAGCAGGGCAGGGTTTAGTAAATATTCAGCTTAAAAATTATGAAAAAGCAATCAGAAGTTATGAACAAGCACAAGAAATTTATCCTGCTATGAGATCACCAAAAATAATGATCAAGCAAATAGAAGAATTAATGAAACAGCAAACAATATAATGTGTGGAAGATACGTAGTAAAAAACCCCGTAACAAAAACAAATAAATTAGTAAAATCTGCAATTCAGGTTGAAGATACTGAAAACTATAATGCTCATCCATATCAAAAACTGCCTGTAATAAAAAAATATAAAAACGGAAATACTTTAGAAAATCTACAATGGGGCTTAGTACCTAGTTGGGCTAAAGATAAAGATTTTAAAGCTTTAATAAATGCAAGACTTGAGACTATTGATGAAAAAGTTTCATTTAAAAAATTAATAAAAAACAACCGATGTGTTGCAGTTGCAGATGGTTTTTATGAATGGAAAAGGGAAGAGAAAGAAAAAACTCCTCATTATTTTACCCGTGAAGATACAAACCCTATTTATTTTGCTGGTATCTTTGAAAACGATCAGTTTTGTTTAATTACAGAGGAAGCAAAAGAAAATATAAATGAAATTCATTACAGACAACCAGTTATTTTAAATCAAGCTGATATTAATCGTTATTTAAATT
Organism: Pelagibacteraceae bacterium AG-390-A23; assembly: GCA_003279775.1. Taxonomy (GTDB): domain Bacteria; phylum Pseudomonadota; class Alphaproteobacteria; order Pelagibacterales; family Pelagibacteraceae; genus Pelagibacter. The sequence goes on along the minus strand of QCGW01000032.1, from coordinate 431 downwards.
TAGAATTACAAGGCTCTGCATTTTTAAAAGAACGTAAAATTCCTAATTTAATTTTTCATGAAGTGTCAAAAGACGTTAATAAACCCACAAATAATACTGCATCATTAATTCAAAAAGTTTAATAATAAAAACATGTTTTTCTTTGTAAAAGTTTTAATTGCAGGAGTTATAATTTCTTTTGCTAGCTGGTTATCCGGTCAATATCCCAAACTATCTGGATTTATCATTGCTCTTCCAATTGCATCATTAATTGCAATTATATTTTCTTATTATGAACATCAAGATGTTGAAAAAACAGTCACTTTTACCAAAAGTATTCTAATTGCAGTTCCAATTAGTTATTTATTTTTTCTTCCATTTTTTTTCGCAAAACCTTTAGGAATGAACTTTTGGATAATTTATTTAGCTGGAATTTCCTTGTTAGTAATTGG
>QCGW01000031.1 GCA_003279775.1 Pelagibacteraceae bacterium AG-390-A23 | reverse complement strand
TAATAAAATATATATAAATAAAGAAATTTTTAAGTTAAAATTATCTATCAGCAAATGATGTAGGTGGTTTAGATCTCCTTTGAAAGGATTTTTTTTGTTATAAATTCTTATACAGAATAGTCTAAACATATCAATTCCAGGTATCATAAATGTTAAAAAAATTTTTTCACAAGATAAAGCAAAATTTCCATAGTTGTAATTATTGATTACGTAAAGAGAAAGGAATATTGAAACCAAATAAATTCCTGAATCACCAATATAAGTAATATTTCTAAAATTAAAAAATAAAAAAATAATTAACGAGACAATAATTAATAATAAAAATACATTTAAAATATTATTTTTTTCAAAAAGAATATAAATGTAAGATAAAAATATTAAGCCAGAATTTCCATTTATGCCATCAGCCATGTTCATACTATTTAACAGTAGCATTATAAAGAGTGGAGTAATAAAGTACTTTAAATCCTCTAAAACAAAAGTTTTATTTAAAGAGTCAAAATAAAGCTGATCTATTAAATATCTTTCATTAAATTTAAAAAATACAAATAATATTAAAAAAATTGAAATTAGTCTAAATTTATAGCTAATATTAAAAATATCATCAAGCAGTCCAATTAAAAAAATAGCTGTAACTAATAATAAAATATTTAAATTATTCTTAAATACTTGATTATCAAAAAAGTATAAATTTATTATTCCAAAAATAATGAATAAGTATATGCCTAGACCCCCTAGTAGTGGTGTTTGGTCATTAGTTTTTTTAAATAAACCAAGAGAAATAGATATTTTTAATGATTTATAAAAAAAAAATATTAAGAAAATTATATTAAATAAATATCCAAGATATAAGCTCATTTAATTTTTTTTGCTGGGTTTCCAGCATATTTTCCAGGCTTAGTAATATTTTTAGTAACTACTGATCCAGCTCCTATTACAACGTTAGAACATATGGATATTGGAAGTATAGTAGAATTGCTACCAATATAAACATTAGAGTTTATTTTGGTTTTTAACCATTTGCTTTTTTTCCCATTTGCTGGTTTTGAGTCTTTAAATGCGTCATTTATAAAAACTACTCCATGACCAATAAAGCAATTTTTTCCAATATTTACTAATTCACATATAAATGAATGAGATTGTATTTTTGTATTGTCTCCAATTTTAACATTTTTTTGTATTTCAGTAAAAGGACCTACAAAACAATTGTTTCCAAACTGTGCCCCATAAATATTAGTTGGGCTAACAACTTTAAGATTTTTACCTTTTTTTATTTTAACTATTTGCGATTTTAAAATTTTCATTTATTTTAATTTTATATTTCAATTAATATATAAATGGCTCATAACAAAACTTCAAATTTAATTATTTTTTACCTTTTATTAAGTCTTCCATTTTTTTTTCTAATCGGTAGTTTTTTTGTAAATTTAATAGCGATTTTAATATCGTTATATACTCTTGTGTGGATAATACTATATAGAAAATTTAACTTGATTTTAAAGAATCATTATATTTATTTTTTTCCACTGTTTTTTTTGTTTATTATAAGTTCTTCTTTTTCAGAATATAGAGTGAGTGCATATTTAAATTCTTTTTCTTATTTATCAAACATACTATTATTTGTTTCTTTGCCTTTAATAATATTAATAGATGAAAAAAAAAAATTCTTATTATCAAAAATAGTATTTATAATTGTAATTTTAATTTGTATTGATTTATGGATACAAAGAATTTTTGGAACAAATTTAACAGGTTTTTCTATTCAGCAAGCTGGAAGGTTGACGTCTTTTTTTAAAGATGAACAAATACCGGGAAGTATGGTTTTTAAGTTATCTCCATTTGTATTATATTATTTATTTACACAAAATAATAAAAGTAAAATATATAATTTTAAATATTTAATTTTATTATTTGTATATTTTTCAATTTTAATCACAGGTGAAAGAGCGGCATCGATTTTAGCTACATTATTAATTATATTTTTAATAGCTTTTAATTTTAAAAAAATAAATAAAACTAAATTATTAATTTACTTTTCAATTTTTTTTATAGTCTTTTCAATTTTATTTAATTTAAAAAATAGTGTTATAAAAGAGAGAATTTTCTACACTTTTATACAAAGTAAAAACAATATTTATTTAGAATTTTATAAAAATTCTCATGAAATTTTTAGTCAAAATATTTTAATTGGGACAGGGCCACAAACTTACAGATATGTGTGTCCAAAAATAAGCGACAGTTGTAGTTCACACCCACATCACTATATATTTGAATTATTAAGCGATTCTGGAATATTGTCACCAATTTTTTTAATTTTTTCTCTCGGATTATTTTTATTAAAAAATATTTCTTTTGTTAAAAACAATTTATCTAAGTCACTTATGACAAGTTATACTATTTTGTTTTTTTTTCCTTTTATTCCTACGGGAAGTTTTTTTTCCTCATTTCACATGACATTAATATGGTTTAGTTTGGGTTTTGTATATTCTTTAAAAAAATAGATTTATTTATTTATAATTAGGTCTCAAATTTAGAATAGGTTTTTCAAAGTAATAGTATAATGTTAAAGAAATTATTAATTGTAAAATTAAAAAAGTTAAAATAGCGAGTCCTAAAGAAAAGTTTAAAGGAGATATTAGATAAATTGTCATCAAATGAAAAAGATATATGGAATAAGACATTCTACCCAAAAAAAGATTTGTATTAAAGATCAATATATTTGTAATTTTTTTATCCAATAAATAAAATATCAAAACCATAATTGATCCCCACACTGCTACAACAAAGTGAAAAATTATTTTAGAAAATAGGATATTTTGTGAGACATTAATTTTTAAAATTTTAAAAAGGAATATAGATAAAATCATAAATACCAATAATAAAATTAATTGATTAAACCAAAAAGGTTTGATCTTATCTTTCAAAAAAAATAATAAAAAACCAAATGCAATAGAATCTAATCTGAACAAAACTATTCTTCTTACACCAGATCCCCAATTTTCATCAAATGCTAAAAACATTCTTAAAGAAAAAATTATAAGGATAAATGAAATTGTTGAATAAATTATATATTTTGTATTTATTTGATCGGTTGTTTTCAAAGTTAGAATTAAAAATAATGGAAAAATAATATAAAACCATTCTTCTACAGATAGGCTCCAAGAAATAGAAAAATAATCAATATTTACAAAAATTACTAAAAAGTTTTGTATAAAAAATAAATATTTAAGAAAATCAAAAGTAAATATTTTATTTAGGATTATAGACGTGAGCACAAGACTAAGGACATATAATGGAATTGTTCTATACCACCTTCTAACTAAAAAAATTTTGTAATCATTTATTTTAGAACTACGTGTAATTTTTAAAATTTGAGGCGCAAGAACAAAACCACTTATTATAAAAAAAACTTCAACTGCAATCGATGAAATAATTTCTAATTTTAAATTATTGCCAGTTGAAGTTATTATAAGGTGAGAAATGGCTACAGTAATAGCTGCAATGAATCTAAGTTGATCTATGCTCGAATATCTCTCTGAGTTCACAGGTTTTAAAGAAAATTATAATTAAATATATCTGAACTTATATATTTTGAAATCAGTAAAGATAATAAGATTAATAATATTAATACAACAATACGAATTAAATTTTTTTTAGAATTCATTAATTTTATCGTATATCATTTTTGAAAAATATTCATGACCTTTTTTATTTAAATGAGCATTATTAAAATATAGATCAAAATAATTTAAATTTTTAATTTCATTATATGTATTATAAATATTAAAATTTATATTTTTTACATCTTCTAGAAAATGCTTTTTATTTAAGTTCCCATTTAAATCTTCTAAAGTAGGAAGAATAAATATATTTATTTTTTTATTTAATTTATTTAAACTTTTTATAAATTCATTTAAATTATATTTTGAAACTTTATTAGAACTATTTTTGCTTGTATGATAATTATTTTTTATATTATATTTAAATAATATATGGTTTAAAATTTCAAAAGAAGATTTAAATATTTTGTAATCAAATTTTTCATAAAAAGGAAATTCATAAAAATTGCTATGTCCTAACTGTATTGAACTACTAACTACAATAATTAAATGATCAAAGTTTATTTTCTTCGAAATATTTTTTATTCTTAAATTTATATTATTTATTTTATATCCATTGACACCATAGTTTCCACAAACAGAATTTTCTATTTTTTGACAGAACTTTTCTGAAAATAAATCTTTATTATCGATATAGGATCCACCAAAAGTAACACTATCTCCAAAAAATAAAATTTTATAATTTTGTTCTATATTATTCCAATCATAATTTGTCCGCATACCATAATTGTTAGTTAGGAATTTAGAGCCCATAAACCGTTTAATTTTTTGATTTGATTTAGGATAATAATTTGTTTCATTTATATATAATATAGGGTTTCCAAAACCAACAAATCTCAAAAAAACTTCTAAGCAAATCGTAATAATAAATAATGAAATTAAAATTTTAAAAACTATTTTTTTATTGATTGATTTTTTTGTTTTCATAAGAAATTTCATAAAAATCAAAACTATCTATAGATTTTTTATTAGTAAGATTAATTTTTACATCGTTATTTAAATTTTTTTTATTAAAAATCATATTAATTATTTCATAACTATTATTTTTATTAGTAAATACATATAATTTTGATTCTTTGAAATTGAAATTATCTAAAAAAATCTGAGAATTATCCATATCAAATAAGACAGTATTAATTTTTATTAGTTCATATTTTAAAATTGGAAAAAAGTAAGGGTCAGTATTATCGTTAAAGATGAATAAAATATTTGAATAATCCTCAAATTCTTTTTCTATTTTTTTTGAAAAATTTTTTATTTTAATTCTATTATTATAGTTTTTACTCCAAAAACTGTCTTTATTTACAATTTCGTTTGGTAGAAATATTCTTATTGAATTAGCTGGTACAATATTAATTGATAAGATTAGTATTAAAAAAATAATTGAGAAACTTGCAAAATTTTTTAAATAATTTTATTAGAAGAAAAATTATAAATCCTAAAATAATAGTTCCCAAATGACGTTCCCAGGAAATCTCAATTGTATAGTCCTCATTTATCAAATTATTATATGCTCCCCAGAAGATTAGAAAAATATAATATGTTAACAGAAAAGATAAATAAAGAGACGTAAGTAAATATAAATTTTTTTGCTCATCTTTTTTTGAAATAAAATATATAATTATAAAAATAATTAAAAACCAACAAATTAAATTTATTTGAATTTGAATTAGGTTCAGATTCATATTTAAATTTTTTAAAACTTTATTTAAAATTAGAAATGTTTTTGAATGATAGATTCCATTATTAAATAATTCAGAAAACTGTTTTTTAAAAAACTTATATTTATTATCTGGTAAATTTTTAAAATCAAAAAAAACACCGCTATTTTGAATTGAACTTACTGTGAATGCATTTGTATGATGTAACTTGTAGTTATGATTTTTATCTTTATTTAAATTTTGAAATTTATACATATAAAATTTTGAAATATAGAAATTACTTGTCACGGCAAGTATAACTATACATGTCAAAAAAATTTTTTTTTCTATAAAAGAGAAAAAAGTAAAAATAACTAATAACCCAAGGACTATAATTAAACCATTGGGTTTAATCATGGGCATTGAACAGATTAATAAAAATAATAATATTGCATCTGATTTGTTCTGTGTTTTTTTAAAGTATAACAAAAAAGATAATGAGATACATAACCCAAGAATGCTATCAGCATACAATCTGTCAAAACCAGGACCAAGTATATAAATTATAAAATAAATGATAATACCTATTATAATTTTTTTAAAAGTAGATATTTTTAAAAAACTTAATATTACATTTATGAGTAAAATTACTAAAAAAGAATGTGCTAAAAAAATTGTACTTTCATCAAATTCTTGATTTGAATTTTTTAAAAAAAAATAATGAAAGTAAGAAACAAAATTTATTTTATGATGAGATCCTTTTTGAAGATACTCAATGTTAGATGGTAGATTATTTTCATAAAATATTAATTTTGAAGTAATACCATACTCAGAAAAGTCATCGTATTTGTAAATATATAAATCTTTGCAAATAAAAATTAATATTAAATAAATTATAAATAAAAAAAATATTTGTTTAAAATTTTCAGGTATAATTTTTTTTTTTATTATTAGAAATATAACAAAACAAACTGCTGATATTTTGTAGAATTGATTTACAAAATCTAAAAAACCAAATTTTCCAAATAATAAATAAAAAAAAACTAATAAAAATGAAATGATTATGTAAGATTTCGAAAGAGATATTTTGTATGATACAGATATAAAATAACTAAATATAGATAATATTACAA
>QCGW01000030.1 GCA_003279775.1 Pelagibacteraceae bacterium AG-390-A23 | reverse complement strand
TTAATTACAAGTTGCTCAAACAATAGTGCTATGAAACCAGAAGACTTCAAAAACAAAGAACCAAGACTAATTATTGAGGAATATTTATCTGGAAATGTTAAGGCTTGGGGTGTTCTACAAAACAGATCAGGAAAAGTTACAAGACAATTTTCTGCAGACTTAAATGGAACTTGGGATGGAAAACAATTAATTCTTAAAGAAAAATTTAATTGGGACGATGGTGAGCTTCAAGATCGAGAATGGACAATAAATAAAATTGATGAGCATAATTACGAAGGAACAGCAGGGGATGTTGTGGGTAAAGCAATAGGATATTCTTATGGACCAGCGTTTAAATTTGAATATGTTTTACTAGTTCCGGTTAAAGGTAAAGAATTAAAAATAACTTTCGATGATTGGATTTTTAAACAAGATGATAGAGTTGCGATTAATAGAGCAACAATGACTAAATTTGGTTTTAAAGTAGCTGAGTTAACAGTCGTATTTGTTAAAGATTAACTATTTTTTTTGATATTTCGTTAGTTTACCAACTAAACCAAAATAAATTTTACTTGGTAAAAAACTCAATAGTTTTAATGTAATTGTAAGTGATTTTGGAAAATGAATTTCAAATATGTTTTTGTTAACTAAACCTTCATATATTTGATCTGCAGCATATTCTGGTGTTTTTAAAAATGGCATTTTAAAATCATTTTTATCTGTCATTGGTGTTTTAATAAATCCAGGAGATACTAAACAAACACGAACATTGTACCTTTTAAAATCAAAGTATAAACTTTCAGCTAGGTTATTTAATGCAGATTTAGATGGTCCATATCCAGTTGAATTAGGTAAACCCCTATATCCTGCAATTGACGAAACAATAGTAATTATTCCATTTTTTTTATCTCTAAAGTATCGTTCAACTGCTTTGATACTATTCACAGTTCCAAAAAAATTTACTTTAAAGACATCTTCCATTTGTTCTACATCAATATCTTTTTCTTTTTTAGGGTCCCATGTTCCGGTTGAAAAAAAACAAATATCTATATTTTCGTATTTGTTTTTAATTTCATTAAACACTTCTTCGCACTTTTCTTTATCTGTTACATCTAAAGGAAAACTTGAAATATTTTCATAAGAATTTGAAAGCTCATTTAGTAATTCAACTCTTCTTGCAGATATAGCAACATTCCACCCCTTACTTGCAAACTTAATTGCTAAAGCTTTACCAATCCCTGTACTACCGCCTGTAATCCAAATAGTTTTTTTACTCATTTTTTGTTATGTATATATTTAACATGTTTAAAAATAAATTTTTAACATTTATATTGTTTCTTGCTATTACATTCTCTGCTTCATTGATTGGCGGTTTAGCTACTGTTACTTTTAAAGAGCCATGGTACTCATTACTAAATAAACCATCATTTAATCCACCTGATTGGATATTCGGACCTGTTTGGACCACCTTGTATATATTGATGACAGTTGCAATATGGCTTTACTGGCATACAAAAAATAGAGATATTAATACTGTTTATATTTATTTTATCCATTTAGTATTCAATACAACTTGGAGTGTAGTTTTTTTTGTTTTTCATAATATGGTTCTAGCACTTTTGGTGTTAATCATACTAATAGCATTGATAATCAATCTTATTTTAAGGTTTAAACGCGTCAAGATGTTGAGTGCCTGCCTAATGATTCCATATTTACTTTGGTGTAGCTTTGCACTAATTCTGAATACAAGCTTGATTATGTTAAATTAGATATGGATGATGTTGTAGTAATTGGTGGTGGAATAATAGGGGCAGCAACTGCTTATTTTTTATCCAAAGAAGGTAGAAAAGTAAAAGTTATTGAAAGAGATCCTACTTATAAAACAGCTTCATTCCCATTATCTTTAGGTGGTTTTAGAAGACAATTTTTCCAAAAAGAAAATATTTTATTAGGAAAATTTGCAAGAGAATTTATTTTCCAAATACCAGAATTATTAAAAACAGAAAAAAATCCTAATCCAACAGCTAGTATGGTAACCAATGGATATCTTTTAATGTTTGGTTCTGAACATGCTGAAGAACAATATAGAGCATTAGAAAATCATAAAAAATGTGATGCAGGAACAAAAAATATTAAAGGGTCAGAATTATCAAAAGTTTTCCCTTATGTGAATAGTGAAGGAATAGAGACAGCAACTTATACAGATAATCAAAGTGAAGGATGGATTGATCCATTTATGTTTCATAGCGCTCTTAAAAGTAAAGCAATAGAGCTTGGAGCAGAATTTATTAAAGGTGATGTAAAAAGTATTTCAGAAATAAATGCTAAAACAATTGTTTCTGCGGCTGGTTGTTGGACAAAAGAATTGTTAGAAGATATTCCTGTTGTTCCTCAAAAGCATACCGTCTTTAGAGTAAAATGCCCAACATATATAAAAGAGATGCCACTAAGTGGAGACTTAACAACCGGTGTTTATTGGAGACCAGAGGGAGGGGAATATTTAGCAGGATCACCTATTTCTGTATTTGATGCGGATGATTTGGAACCAGCCTGGAATGATTTTGAGGAATTAGTTTGGCCGGCTCTTGCAAAGAGAATACCTGCCTTTGAAGAATTAAAGCTTACTGGTGGATGGGCAGGTTACTATGATTGTAATAGATTAGATAATAATGCAGTTGTTGGTAAGCATCCAAAATATGACAATGTTTACATGGCTTCTGGATTTACAGGCCGAGGATTAATGCAGGCGCCAGGTATCGGTAGAGCCTTAACCGAATTAATCACAACAGGATCATACCAAACAATTGATATAAGTGATTTTGCAGTTGAGAGAGTTTTGGGCAAAACCGCTAGGCCAGAGCCCTACGTTCTATAAATTAAGTTCCACAAAAAGTTTGATATTTTTCGTTGCTCGATGGAGCAGGTGCTTGATATTCTTCAATATTATTTTGATTGTCATAAGGATTTTTTAAAATAGCTAATAACTTTTTCATTTTATCTAAACTTCCTTTGTCTGCTTCAGCTAAAGCTTCCTCTACTTTATGATTTCTAGGAATTACAATTGGATTATTTAATTTCATAAGTTTGTTTTGTTTTTCCTCAGTTGAATTATTCAACTCAGATCTCTTTTTCCATTGATTTTTCCAATCGATAAAGTCATTATTTTTATAAATTTCATCAGAATTGATATCCATTAAATTACAAAAAGTATTTGTGTAATCTGCTTTATTTTTTTCCATCCAATTAAACAAATCATGAATTAATTTTTTATCATTTTTATCCTCACCAAATAGACCTAGTTTATCTCTCATCATATTTAACCATTTATCTTCATAAATATTTTGGAAATTATCTATTAAATCTGTTGCTAATTTAATTGCAGTATCTTCATTTTTGTCAATTAGAGGAATTAAACATTCTGCAAATCTTGCTAAATTCCACTTTGTAATTGGTGGTTGATTAGAAAAGGCATATCTTCCAAATTTATCGATTGAGCTAAATACGGTTTTTGGATCATAATGATCCATAAATGCGCAAGGACCATAATCTATTGTTTCACCTGAAATTGCCATGTTATCAGTATTCATAACCCCATGAATAAATCCAACTCTCATCCAATTGATTACTAGCTGGCATTGCTTTTCCATTACAAGATTTAACAAGTCTAATGCTTTTGAATTTGATGTTTTGATTTCTGGATAATGTCTATTTACTGTGTAGTCGACTAAAGTATTTAAATTTTCAATGTTTTGAGTTGCAGCTATGTATTGAAATGTTCCAACCCGAAGATGACTTGATGCAACTCTTGTTAATATAGCGCCCTGTAAAAGATTTTCTCTTACAACTTTTTCTCCTGTTTTGACTACAGCAAGGCTTCTAGTAGTTGGAATATTTAATGAGTGTATTGCTTCACTGATAATATATTCTCTAAGCATAGGTCCTAGTGCTGCTCTTCCATCACCACCCCTAGAAAAAGAAGTTCTTCCTGAACCTTTAAACTGAATGTCAAAACGATTATCATTGTTAACTAAATGCTCACCCAATAAAACTGCCCTACCATCTCCTAACATCGTAAAGTGTCCAAATTGATGACCTGCATATGCTTGCGCAATAGTATTAGTTTCTTCTGGTATAGAGTTTCCAGAAAATATTTCTGCTAATTTTTTTTTGTCTATTTTTGAAAAATCTAAATTTAAAGTAGATGCTAGTTCATCATTTAAAATTACTAATTCAGGATCATGAACAGGAGTTGGTTTAATATTTTCTTTAAAAGTATTTGATAACTTTGAATATGTATTATCAAAATGCCAACCAATGGTCATTTTAATTAACTAACTTCAGCTTGATTTTCTTTTGGTTTAACTTCTGTTTTAAATTGATTGGAGATTTTTTGTACTTCAACAGAAGATACTTTGTATTCAGCACACATTGTTTCTTCATCTTTACCATGACCTGTAACCATATTAACCATATGTTCCGGGAAATGGAACGTAGTAAACACAATTCCTTCTTTAACTTTATCTGTAACCTCAACTTTAAGTGCAACCTCACCTCTGCCTGAATAAAGTCTTCCAATATCACCAGTATTTAGATCTCTATGAGCTGCATCTTTAGGATGAATTAACAAAACATCTTCATCAACAATATTTATATTTTTTGTTCTTCTTGTCATTGTTGCTGCGTTGTAATGTTGTAAAACTCTACTAGTTGTTAAAATCAAAGGGTAGTCTTTTTGATTAGCTTCTATTTCAGATGACTCTTTCCAATCAAAGTTTTTTAGTCTGCCTTTACCTAATTTAAATGTTTCTGTATGTAAAATTTTTGTATCAGTTCCATCTTCTTGAACTGGCCATTGTAATCCAAATTTTCCAAGTCTCTCTCTAGTAACACCCTTAAAGAAGGGAACGATATCAGCAATTTCTCCAAGAACTTGATCTGCATCATAAGTTGGCTGATCAAACCCTAATTTCTGCATCATCTCAGTTACAATTAATCCATCAGGTTTAGTGCCTGGTAGAGGAGGCACAGCTCTGTTCACTCTTTGAATTCTTCTCTCAGTGTTTGTAAAAGTTCCGTCTTTTTCTAAGAAAGTAGTACCTGGCAGAACAACAGTTGCTAATTTTGCTGTTTCACTCATAAATATCTCTTGAACGACTAAAAGTTCTAAAGAGTTCATAGCTTCAATAACATGTGCGCTGTTAGGATCTGTTTGAACAATATCCTCACCTATAATCCATAAACCTTTTAATTCCTTGTTTATTGCAGCTTCAAACATTTGAGGAATTTTTAATCCTGGCTTAGTTGGGTGAGTTACTCCATATTTTTCAGTATAGAATTCTTGATGCTTTTCATCAGCTACAGGAAAATATCCAGCACCTTGGTGTGGTTGACATCCCATATCTGCTGCACCTTGAACATTGTTTTGACCTCTTAAAGGATTAACCCCGACACCTTTTCGTCCAATATTTCCAGTAATCATTGCTAGATCTGCAATTAACATTACAGTTTTAGATCCTTGTTCGTGTTCAGTAACACCTAAACCATGGAACTCCATTGAATTTCTTGCAGTAGCATATGCAATTGCTGCTTCTTTAACTAATTGCTTATCTACACCAGCTACTTTTGCTAAATGATCAACATCTTGTCTTTCAATTTCTTTTAAGAAAATATCAAAACCTTCAGTTCTATCTCTAACAAAATCTACATTATAAAGTTTTGATTTGATAATAAAGTGCAACATCATATTTAGAACTGCAACGTTAGTTCCTGGCCTTAGTTTAATATGATAATCAGCAAGTTTAGCTAGTTCAGTTGTAACTGGATCAAGCACAATTAATTTTTTACCTTTCATGACTTGCTGTTTTATTTTTGCACCTGTTACAGGATGAGCATTAGTTGGATTAGCTCCAATTACTAAAAATAAATCTGCATGATAAATATCTTCTGTAGAGTTAGTTGCAGCCCCAGTCCCAAAAGTTTGTTGCATTCCCCAAGCTGTTGGTGAATGACAAATTCTTGCACAACAATCTACACTGTTAGTTCCCACAGCAGCTCTAATCATTTTTTGAAAAACATAATTTTCTTCATTCGTACATCTTGCAGAAGAAATTCCAGCAAAGGCATCTGGACCATTATCTTTTGTAATTCTGTTCATTTCTTTTTTAATAAAATCATAAGCTTCATCCCACGAAGCTTCCTCAAACTTTCCATTTCTTTTAATTAAAGGTGTTTTTAATCTGTCTGGATGATCATAAAAACTAAAAGCATATCTTCCTTTAATACATGTATGACCAGCATTTACCTCTGTTTGTTTTGGAGTGTCTATTGCAACAACTTTATCATCTTTTATTGATGCTTCTAAATTACATCCAACACCACAGTATGAACAAGTTGTTCTAACTTTTTTATCTACAGCTGAAGATTTAGATTGGAAAACATCTGAAATTGCATCCGTTGGACATGTATGCGCACATGCTCCACAAGATACACATGAACTATCTCCAAACATCATATCATTGTCAGTTGTTATTCTAGATTCAAAACCTCGTCCGCTCATTGTTAGTACAAATGAACCTTGAATTTCATCACAAGCTCTGACACATCTTCCACAATTAATACAATTGTCTAGATTCATTCTCATGTAATCGTGAGAAGTATCTCTTGGTATACCTTTGTGCTGTTTAGGACTGTTGTATCTGTGA
>QCGW01000029.1 GCA_003279775.1 Pelagibacteraceae bacterium AG-390-A23 | reverse complement strand
GGACACAATGGATATTAATTTTTTTAAAGAGACGAGAATATTGGATGGTGGAATGGGTCAAGAGCTTTTGGCTCGAGGCATGAAATCAAATGGAACTTTATGGAGTGCTAATGCGATACTAAATTCTGAATATCATGAATTGGTAGAGAGTACTCACAAAGATTTTGTAAAAGCTGGGGCAGAAGTAATTGTTACAACAACTTTTACCACAAGAAGAAAAAGACTAAGTGAAAACAACATTGAAGATAAATTCGAATATCTTAATAAAAAAGCAGGAGAAATTGCTTTAAAAGTGAAAAATGAATATCCAAATATAATGATTGCTGGAGGTTTGCCACCTCAACGTTTAACTTATGAAGAGGATATAAGAAGTGAGGTTGAAATCACTAAAGACTTTAATGAACAGGCTAGATTATTAAATGAATATGTGGATTTTTATTACTTTGATGTTTGGAGCAGCATTAAAGAGTTTAAATGTGGTATTGAGGCAATTAAAGAATTCAAAAAACCTTATTTAATAGGAATTCATATTTCAGAAGGTACAAAGTTACCTAGTGGTGAAAAAATTTCAGATATTAAAAGTATTATTGATGGAAATCTTTTAGGCGTCATGTTGTCTTGTGTTTCACCTGAAAATTATGAGCACAATCTTGAAGAAATCAAAAAATTAAACGTACCATTTGGATTTAAATTAAATGGATTTTTGACCACTAAACCAAAAAATGGATACACAGCTAATTATTTAAAAACTAAGGGAAATCCAAACGAGTTTTTAGGAAAAAGACATGATCTTACGCCAGATAAGTTTCATGAAATTGCAAAAAAATTTAAAGAAAATGGAGCAACAATTATTGGAGGTTGTTGTGAAACTGGTCCTGCTCACATAAAAGCAATGGCAAAGCTTAAGTAACGTTTTTATAATCTGCTTTTCTTGCTAAATTTATTCCGATAAATACAGCAATTAATGCAACAATAATTTTTGAGGTAATTATTTCATTAAGAAATATGTATCCTAAAATAATTCCAAATATTGGAATGATATATGAAACCTGTGAATGAAATATGAGACCATTTGTTTTTAAAATTCTGAATCTCAATAACCATGCTATCCCAGTAGGAAAAATTCCTAAATATATTACAGATATAATAGAGTCTGATGAAGGATTTAACATCCAAGGTTTTTCAAAAATTAAAGTGAATGGAAGAAGTATAATTGTAGACCAAATTAAAATTGAACCCGTAACATTTTCATTTTCTTTATTGCTTATTTTTAATGTTATAACTCCTCCGATTACATAACAGGTAGATCCAAGAAGAATCAAAAGTGCAGCAATAAAGTTATTTTCATTAATTAAAAAGTTATCTGAAAACAAAAATACTATTCCTGAAAATCCTATTAATAATCCAATTGTTTTTAATAGGTTAAATTTTTCTCCTTTTAAAAAAAAGTGAGCTAGAACTGTTGAGCTTAATGGTGTTGTGGACATCAAGATAGCTGCTAAGTTACTTTGAACAAAATTCACTCCATAAGATATTAATATGAATGGAATAACTAAATTTACCAATCCAATGATTGCAAACCACTTCCAGTCTTTTGAGAATGCTTCAATTTTTATATTTTTATAAAAACATAAGATTAAAACTGGTATAGCTCCCAAAAAAGATCTTAAAAAACCTATTGTAATAGGTCCGAATGAGTATGTCGCAATCTTTATATTAAAAAAAGCAGACGCCCATATTAATGACAACAATGTCAACAACAAATAATCAACTAATTGTGGTTTTCTCATTCTGTTATTTCGTTTATCTCACCAGAGGTTAAGGCAATTAAATTTTCAAAATTTATTTCGAACACTGCATTAGGATGACCTGCGGCTGCAAAAATTGAAGAAAATCTATTTAAAGTTTCATCAATAAAAATTTTTATTTTTGTTAAATGTCCTGTTGGAGATACTCCACCAATTGTATACCCAGTAATTTTTTTAACATCTTCTGGGTTCGCCATTGAAACATCTTTTTCATCTAAAATTTTTTTTAATTTATTTAATGAACACCTTTTATCTCCAGAAACTAAACATAAAACATAACCATCCCCTGCTTTAAAAAGTAAGCTTTTGACAATGGCTCCTACTTTGCAACCTAAAGCTGTAGCTGCATCGTTAGCTGTTCTGGCAGTTTGCTCTAAAACAATCACTTTAAGATCTGGGTTAAATTGTTTTAGCGATTTTTCTGCTCTTAAAACTGGCTCTTTATTTAATATTGAATTCACAAGTTAAATATATTTATTATTTTAGTGACTAATTACACTACTTATGTGAAAATTGCATAGGTGTTATTTATTAAATAAGCAATATTTTTAAGTATTTTTTTGCTAATTAGGCCAAACAAAATTACATAGGAGACAAAATGAGTGCAGCAAACGTATTAAAATTTATCAAAGAAAAAGAAGCAGAATTTGTGGATCTAAGATTCACTGATCCAAGGGGAAAACTTCAACACTTAACAATGGATGCTTCAATAGTTGATGAAGGTATGTTGAATGAAGGTGTCTTTTTTGACGGTTCGTCTATTGCTGGTTGGAAAGCAATTAATGAGTCTGACATGATTTTAAAACCTGATACTGCAAGAATGTTCATGGATCCTTTTACGTCTCATAATACTGTGGTTTTGTTTTGTGACATTCTAGATGCAATTAAAAAAGATCCTTATGAAAGAGATCCAAGAGGTGTTGCTAAAAAAGCTGAAGAATATTTAAAAGCTTCAGGTATAGGCGATAAAGCTTTTTTTGGACCTGAGCCAGAATTTTTTGTTTTTGACGATGTAAGAATCAAAAATGATATGAATGAGTGCGGATTTAAATTAGATAGTAAAGAAGGTCCTTACAACTCTGGAAAAGAATATGAAAATGGTAACATGGGACACAGACCTCAAATTAAAGGAGGATATTTCCCAGTACCACCTGTTGATAGTGAACAAGACATGCGTGGTGAATATCTAAAAAATTTAAAAGAAGTTGGTATTAAAGTTGAGAAACATCACCATGAAGTAGCTCCTAGTCAGCACGAACTTGGAATGTATTTTGGAACTTTAGTTGATCAAGCAGATAATGTTCAGTTATACAAGTATGTTGTGCAAATGGTTACACATTCATTTGGAAAAACTGCAACATTCATGCCAAAACCAGTTGCTGGTGATAATGGTTCAGGTATGCACATTCACCAATCTATTTGGAAAGGTGATACGCCAGTTTTTTCAGGAGACGCATACGCAGGCTTAAGTGAAACAGCACTACATTATATTGGTGGAATTTTAAAACATGCTAAAGCAATTAATGCCTTTGCTAACTCTACAACAAATAGTTACAAAAGATTAATACCAGGTTTTGAGGCACCAGTTCTTCTTGCATATTCAGCAAGAAACAGATCTGCTTCTTGTAGAATACCTATTACTTTAAGTAAAAAAGGTGCAAGATGTGAAATTAGATTCCCAGATGCTGCTGGAAACCCATATTTAACTTTTGCAGCTATGTTGATGGCTGGAATTGATGGAATTAAAAATAAAATTCATCCTGGTGAGTCTTTTGATAAAGATTTATATGAATTGCCACCTGAAGAAGTTAAAGCTATCCCAACAGTTTGTGGTTCTTTAAGAGAAGCAATGGAAAGTTTAGATAAAGACAGAGAGTTTCTAACTCAAGGCGGTGTCTTTACTGACGATCAGATTGATGCTTACATTGCTCTTAAGTTTGAAGAAATTCACAAATTTGAACATGCACCTCATCCTGTAGAGTTTGAGATGTATTACAGTAGCTAATAAATTTAATTACTGTCTGGTTGTTGCAATTGTATCTTTGTTAACACCTTTTTTAACTACGTAATCTTGTGTGCCGTTCGCACCGGTTTCAACTTCTTTACGTAGTTCTTTAAAGAATCTTTTTTCCTTTAAAGAGTCTTTCAAGTTTTTAACAAGATTTTTAAACTCAAATTTGTTCATAAAGAATCTATATCCTAGATATGCATATAATGCAATACAGATATGCAATTAATGGGATAATACAACTTATGATATTTTAAAGGACTCTCCACAGCCACAACGCTCAGTTTCATTGGGATTATTAAACACAAATGACGAGGACAATTCCTCCTTTTTATAATCCATTTCAGTGCCAAGCAGATACATAATAGCAGCTGAGTCAACGAATACTTTCACACCCTTATCCTCAATAACTTCATCGTTAGGATTTAACTCTTTTGTATACTCCATTACATAAGACATCCCTGCACAACCACCTGATTTAACTGATACTCTAACACCAATAGAATCTTTTTCAGCATTAGACATTATCTCTTTTATTCTTAAAGCTGCGTTATCACTTAATTTAATTATCGGGTTCATTACAAATTCAATTCCAATTTTGCTGCTTCTGACATCATATCTTTATTCCATGGTGGATCCCAAACTAACTCAAGATCAACATCCTCAATACCTTCAACTTGCATTGCGCCCTCTTTAACTTCTTTTGGTAAACTTTCTGCAACTGGACAGTTTGGAGTTGTTAGTGTCATTTTGATAATAGCAAACTTTTCATCTTTTACTTTAATATCATAAATCAAACCTAATTCGTAGATATTTACAGGTAACTCAGGGTCATAAATTTTTCTTATTTCCTCAATTATTTCATCTTTTTTTGTCATAATTTAATTCTCTGTTTTTACTTCTTCTGTTTTTTCATCAAAAGCGGAAACCATTGTGTGCCAAGATAAAGTTGCACATTTAACTCTCATTGGATATTGCTTAACACCAGATAAACACATTAGTTTAGTTTTTTCATCTTCGCTTAAATACTCAGATTTTAATTCAGGATTTTCCTTAATCATGCCTAAAAAATCCTCAACTATCTCTTTAGCCTCATGCTCATTTTTTCCTTTAATTAAATCTGTCATTATAGAGGCTGAAGCCATTGAAATCGCACAACCACTCCCTTCGAAGGATGCATCTTCTACAATTTTTTGTCCATTTAGTTTTAAGTAAACATGAACATTATCACCACAAAGAGGATTATTACCTTTGGCGTCTTTATTAAAACCTTCTGTCTTTCTAAGATTTCTAGGATTCTTACCGTGTTCTAATATAATTTCTTGATATAGCTCTTTTAAATTCATTATAAATTAAATATTTTTTTACAGTTGTTTATTGACTGGTTTAGCTGATCTAAATCTTCTTTTGTATTATAAATACCAACTGATGCTCTAGCACTAGCTGGTATATTTAATTTGTCATGTAGAATTTGACAACAATGATGTCCTGCTCTTATTGCAACCCCGTCTTCATCCAAAATAGTTGCAATATCATGAGGGTGAACTCCTTCAATAGTGAATGATAAAACCCCTCCTTTATTTTTTGGATTTCCAATAAGTTTAACTGAGTTATTTTTTTGTAATAGCTCTTGTCCATATTCAACTAGGTCTGCTTCGTGTTTCATAACATTTTCTATACCAATACTTTCTAAAAATTTTATTGATTGGTCGAAAGCAATTACTTGTGCTGTGGCCATAGTTCCTGCCTCGTATTTGTTTGGCAATTCACCGTAGGAAATCCTGTCTTTTTTAACTTCATTTATCATTCCTCCGCCACCTTGATATGGAGGTAATTCTTCTAACCATTTTTTCTTACCGTAAAGAACTCCCAAACCTGTAGGTCCATACATTTTGTGACATGAAATTGCATAGAAATCACAATCTAAATCTTGCATATCTAATTTTAGATGTGGCGCTCCCTGACATCCATCGACTACAACAATTATTCCTTTTGAATGTGCAAGCTGGGTAATTTCTTTTACGGGTAAAATTGCACCTGTTACATTTGACAGATGAGTAATAGAAATTAATTTTGTTTTTGGAGTTATTTTTTTTTCTATTTCCTCAAGGGTGATTTCACCCTCTTCATTTATTTCAGCAAAATTAATTTTTATATTTTTTGATTTCCTTAAGAAATGCCATGGAACATAATTTGAATGATGCTCAAGTTCTGTAATTAATACTTCATCACCTTCCTGTAAGTAGCTTTGACCCAATGTATTAGCAACTAAATTTAATGCTTCAGTAGCACCTTTTGTAAAGACAATTTCATTTTTATCTTTAGCGTTAATATATTTTTGAACAGATGTTCTTGTATTTTCATACAAATTAGTAGCAGCAACTGCAAGATAATGAACACTTCTACCAACATTTGAAAATTGTTTAGTATAAAATTCATTAATTCTATCCACAACTATCTTAGGTTTTTGAGATGAATTCGCACTATCTAAATAAACTAAATCATTATTTTGAATTTTTTCATCAAAAATTGGAAATTCTTTTTTTATCTGATCAATATTCATTCTTTAATTCCAATCATATTTTTTATTAAGTTTTTTATTTCCGAGTCAGTAATTTTTTCAACAACATCAAGCAGAAAACCATTGATTAATAGCTCTCTTGATTGCTGATAACTCAAACCTCTAGACATTAAATAAAATATAGAATCTTCATTTAAACTTCCTGAAGCTGAACCATGCGAACATTTAACGTCATCAGCATAAATTTCTAATTCAGGCTTGGCATTAAACTCTGACTCTTTATTCAGCAATATTGCTTTACTCAATTGATATCCATCAGTTTTCTGGGCATCCGAATTTACAAATATTTTTCCTTGATAAACTGCTTTAGAACTTTCATCTAAAACACTTTTAATTAGTTGATAACTTTTTGTATTTTCTGTTAGATGATTTATAATTGATCTGATTTCGTGATGTTTATCATTATTCAATGAAAAAACACCATTTACAAAAGCTGATGCATAAACTCCATTTAAATTACAATTTATCTCATTTTTAGAAAAATTTGATCCA
>QCGW01000028.1 GCA_003279775.1 Pelagibacteraceae bacterium AG-390-A23 | reverse complement strand
AAGTTCAACTAAATTTTTAACTATATTTAAACCTAGACCTGAATGTTCTCCAAATTTTTCAGGCCTATTACTATAAAATCTATTGAATATTCTTGATGTGTCTTTTTCTTTAAATCCTTGGCCTTCATCAATAATTTTGATTGATATTTGATTTTTGTCATTAACAGAAACATCAACAAAAACATTACCACCATCTTTGCTAAAAGATATTGAATTATCTAATAAGTTTGCAATAATTTGTTCAATTCTATTTTCTATACCATTTATTAAATATTTATCTTTTCCATCATTTTTATATTCAATTTTTATTCCTTTTTTCACTTGATGAATATTATTATAATCATCAACAACAGATTGAATAATAGGTTCGATGTTAATTCTTTTCATTTGTTCTTTACTTAGAGCAACTTCATCCTTTAACATTTGCGAATAATCAGTAATTAATCTTTCTATTCTTTGAACGTCATGACTAAGTATATTCAATAATCTATTTCTTTGTTCACTATCATTTGTGTCTTGTAAAATTTCCGATGCACTTTTTAAAGATGCTAATGGATTTCTAATTTCATGAACTAAATCTGTCGAAAAGTTTTCTGCATGCGTAACTCTATTTTGAAGCTCATTTGTCATATCCTCTAAAGAATTTGATAAAAGTCCCAATTCATCATTTCTTTTTTTTAGATTTTCAATACCCGGTTTAATTTGACTCTTTTCTTTAATACGAATTGTATATCCAACAAGATTTTGTATTGGTTTAATAAAGTACCTACTTAACACAAAAGAAAATATTAATATTACAAATCCTACAGATATAGCTGTTCTTATTACAAATGCTTTTCTCTCATCTATCGCTGTTTTTATTTCATTTGCATTTTCTGTAATAGCTACATAACCAAGATTAATTTCATTCTTTGTTACATTCTTGATTGTTGTTACATTAAATTGATTAAAATCTTCTTGCGTAAACGTGTAAGGAGCTCCTAAATTTTCAGAAATAGAATAATTTTTTAATATATCTTTGAATGAAACAGGTTTTTTTTCATCAATTTTTATATTTTTTTCCTCAATAGTTTTTTCTATTTCCTCATTATCTAAATTTTCAAATTCAATTTTATCAAGTCTTGTAGAGAATGATCTTGGATCAAGATCTAAAGTATCAGTGTCTCCAACAAGGTTAAGTTGATCATCAAAAAATATTACTCTATCTAAATTTTGAAAAATAAACCTTGTAGAAAATAAAAACCTTCTGATATCATCAGATTGGAATTTTACATCTAGTCTTAAGATATTATCAATAGTGTTGTTAATAATATTTGTGTGATTTTGAGATTTTTTTTTTATTAAACTTGGCTGAATATTATTTAAATATATGAATGTAAATAGTCCAATAATCGTAAAAATTACAAAATTTATAAATAAAAATTTCTTTAATATAGAAAGAGTTTTTAAGTATTTACTAAACATTAGCTAACATTCCATCTATATCCACTACCATACCTAGTTTCAATAGCTGAAAAATCAGGATCTACTTTTTTAAATTTTTTTCTAATTCGTTTTACGTGACTATCAATAGTTCTATCTTCAATATCTGTATCCTCTCGGTAGGCTATATCCATCAGTTGAGCTCTTTCTTTTATTATACCGGGCCTCTTTGCTAATTCTTTAACAATTAAAAACTCAGTTGTTGTCAATTTATCGGGTAGCTGTTTTCCATTCCATTCACACTCGAGTTGTGATGGATCTAATTTTAATCTTCCATGAGATATCAAGCTTTTATTTTCCTCTAGAATATTATTTGAATCTTTTTTTCTTAACTGCACTCTAATTCTTTCAATCAAAACTTTTATAGAAAAACCTCCTGATTTTTTAACAAAATCATCTGCGCCCAACTTTAGACCTAACAACTCATCAATTTCATCATCTTTAGATGTTAAAAAAATTACTGGTAAGGAAGTTTTTTTTCGAAGTTTTTTTAGTAATTCTTCTCCATCCATCTTAGGCATCTTTATATCTATAACTGCTAAGTCAGGTGGCATTCTGGTTAAACCGATTAATGCGCTTTCACCATCAATATATGTTTGAACTTTAAAACCCTCTTTTTCTAATGCGATACTCAAACTTGTTAAAATATTTCTATCGTCATCAATTAAAGCTATTGTGTGTTTTTGCATAAAGTAATTTAAAAATACTAAATTGTTCTAAATTGGGCAATGTTATAAATTTAATGAAGCATTCCCC
The DNA here is from genome assembly GCA_003279775.1 of Pelagibacteraceae bacterium AG-390-A23. GTDB lineage: Bacteria > Pseudomonadota > Alphaproteobacteria > Pelagibacterales > Pelagibacteraceae > Pelagibacter. Next base: position 4,966 of record QCGW01000028.1, on the reverse strand, counting down.
AATTATCTCCAACATTAATATCAACTGTTAAAGGGGTAGAAAAAGAATGATAATCACTTTCAGCTACACTAGTCATCTCTTTCTCAATTAGTTTAGTCATTACTTTTTCATCTTTTTTTGGAATTTCAAAAATTAATTCATCATGAATTTGCAAGAGCATCTTTGAACTTGAATTTTTTTCCTCTGATAATTTCTTATCTAATCTTATCATAGCTAATCTCATTACTTCAGAAGCAGAACCTTGAATTGGAGCATTAATTGCGGCACGTTCTTGAAAATTTCTGACATTAAAGTTTTTGTCATTTATTCCATTAAAATGGGATCTTCTTCCAAAAATATTATTAACATATCCACTTTTCCTACAAAATTTAATTGTATTATCCATATAAACTTTAATTTCTGGAAATTTAGCAAAATATGAATTCAAAAATTCTTCTGCTTCATAATTAGAAACGTTTATTTGCTTAGCTAATCCATATTGCGAAATTCCATAAATAATTCCAAAATTAATAGCCTTAGCTTTTCGTCTATGATCTTGATTAACTTTTTTAATATCAATATTAAATATTTGGCTAGCTGTTAAAGAGTGAATATCTTCTTTATTTTTAAAAGCTTTTTTTAATTCTTTTACATCTGCCAGATCTGCTAAAATTCTCATCTCAATTTGATTATAATCCGCAGAAATTAATAGGTGTCCTTTTTTTGCAGTGAAAGCTTTTCTTATATCTTTTCCATCTTCTGATTTAATTGGTATATTTTGTAAATTGGGATCACTAGATGCTAGTCTTCCAGTCGTTGTAGCGGCTAGCAAAAACGAAGTATGAACTCTTTTTGTATTTGGGTTTAAATGTTCGGGTAAAGCATCTGAATAAGTATTTTTTAATTTTGAAACTTGTCTCCAGTCTAAAATTAGTTTTGGAAACTCATGGCCTTTGAAAGCTAAATCCTCTAAAACACTTGCACTTGTTGCAAAACTTCCTTTTTTAGTTTTCTTTAATCCTGCAATTTTCAAGTCATTATAAATGATTTCACCTAATTGCTTTGGGGATGCGATATTGAACTCTTTTTTAGAAATTTTAAATACTTCTTTTTCGAGTTTTTTAATTTTTTTTTCAAATTTAGATGAAAGAGATTTTAAAAACTTACTATCAATTTCAACTCCCTCTATTTCCATGAATGCAAGAATTTTAATTAATGGCTTTTCAAAAATTTCATAAATATTTATCATTTTTTCTGATTTTAAATTTTTGATAAATTTCTTGTATAATCTAAAAGTAACATCAGCATCTTCTGCAGCGTAATCTTTTGCTTTATCTAATTCTACCTCACTAAAATTAATTTCTTTCTTCCCTGTGCCCACCATCTCTTTAAAAGAAATAGTTTTATGCCCTAAATGAATTTCTGATAAAGTATCCATATTATGTCTATTTTTTCCTGCATCTAAGACATAAGACATCAGCATCGTATCTTCCATTGATGAAAGCGTTATTCCACACTTATAAAATACGATAAAATCAAATTTTATATTTTGACCAATTTTTTTTATACTTGGATCCTCTAATATTTTTTTTAATTTTTTAATTACTGCATCTTTTTTAAGACACTTGGGTGACTTGTGACCAACTGGTATGTAACAAGCTTTTCCAATTTTAGAACAAAGAGAAATACCCACTAAATCTGCTTGATGAGGATCTAATGATGTCGTTTCCGTATCTACAGCAACTTCACCAACTTCTTCCGCCTCCTCTATCCATTTATCTATTTCATCTAAACTGTTAATCAAAAAATAATTCTTATTATTTATTGTTTGTTGTTTTTCTATATTTTGAGTTTCAATCTTGTTACTTTCTAGTTCAGGTTCTCCATAAGCAGATATTGCAGAACTTAACAGCCTGTTAAATTCCATTTCTCTTAAAAATTTATATAATTTATTTTTATCTATATTTTGCAATTTAAATTCACTTAACTCTCTATTAATAGGAGAGTTATGATCTAGTGTTACAAGTTTTTTACTTATTAATGCTTTTTCCTTGTTCTCTATTAATGTTTCTCTTCTTTTATTTTGCTTAATCTCATTAGCAGATTTTAGTAAATTTTCTAAAGTGCCATATTTGTTAATTAGCTCTGCAGCTGTCTTAACACCTATCCCTGGAACACCAGGAACATTATCACTACTATCTCCTGCTAAAGATTGTACATCAATAACTTTTGAAGCATCTACTCCAAATTTTTTTAAGACATCATCGTCAGTTATAAATTTGTTTTTCATGGGGTCAAAAATTCGAACCCCTTTTTTGTAAAGCTGCATTAAATCTTTATCTGATGAGACAATTGTAACTTTTGCACCTTTTTTAAGAATTTGATCAACATATGTGGCTATTAAATCATCTGCTTCATAATTAGGAAGATCTACAGATGGTAAATTGAATGCTAGTACTGATTTTCTTATATACTCAAATTGAGGAGCCAAATCATCAGGCGCCTCTGACCTGTTAGCTTTGTAATCACTATAAATTTCATTTCTGAAAGTTTTTCTTGCCGAGTCAAATATTACTGCAAAATGTGTTGGTTTTTGCAAGTTTTGATCAGATTTTGAGTCCTCTAATAATTTAAATAACATACTGCAAAAACCACTTACAGCACCTGTTGGGAGTCCATCACTTTTTCTAGTCAATGGAGGCAAAGCATAATAAGCTCTAAAAATATAACCAGAGCCATCAATCAAATAAAAATGATCTGTTTTTTGAATTTTATTCATGAAGTAATATTAAATATTATAATGATAATATATTCTGTATATAAAAAAATTTACTTTCAGTTATTATAACAATTATAAGTAGATTATTTTTTATATTTTGAGTATTATTTAACAATGGAATTAACAAAAAATCTCACACAAGCTAAACTATTTAAATCTCTGGTTGTTATTGTTCTTGGCTCAATAGCACTAACTATATCAGCAAAGATTAAAATTCCTTTCTATCCAGTTCCAATGACTATGCAAACATTTGTTGTATTGTTTTTAGGAATAAGTTTAGGGTATAAAATTGCACTTGCTACAATTGGTCTGTATTTAATTGAGGGAATTGCAGGGCTTCCTGTATTTTCAAATTCCCCTGAAAAAGGTATTGGATTAGTTTACTTTACGGGACCGACTATGGGTTACTTAATTGGTTTTTTAACAGCTGGTTACTTAGCTTCTAAAATAAAGATTGAAGATAATTTTTTCATTGTTTTGTTTAAATTAATTATTGCAACCTCAACAATCTATATTTTGGGTCTAATTTGGCTTGGAACATTGATTGGATGGGATAAACCAATTTTTGCTTTAGGTGCAAAACCATTCTTATTAGCTGAGATATTTAAAATTATGCTCTTAGCTCTTTTGACTAAGCAAATAATTAAAATCAAAAAATTTATCTAGGTGATCTTTTAGAAAGAATTCTTTGAAGAGTTCTTCTATGCATTTTAAGTCTTCTAGCTGTTTCTGAAACATTCCTATTACATAGTTCGAAAACTCTGTGGATATGTTCCCACTTAACTCTGTCTGCCGACATGGGATTTTCAGGTGGGGCAGCTTTTTTTGATGGATCTGCCAATAATGCTTTCTCTACATCTTCTGCATCTGCAGGTTTGGCTAAATAATCTATAGCACCTTCTTTGATTGCAGCTACCGCCGTTGGAATATTTCCATAACCAGTTAACATTATAATTCTACTGTCACTATTTGAAGACTGAATTTCTTTTACAACCTCAAGTCCATTACCATCTGCAAGCCTTAAGTCTACCACTGCAAAACCTGGTTTCTTAGTTTTTACAGATTCAACTCCTTTTTGTACACTCTCAGCTTGAAAAACCTCAAATCCTTTTTTCTCCATCGCTCTTGCTAAACGCTCACGAAAAGGATTATCATCATCCACGATTAATAATGATTTATTCTCAAAATCGCTAAGATTCTGTAGTTTTGCTTCTTCTTTCATGAACTTTATATAGGGTCTCTAAGAGATATTACAATATATGAATTTTACGCATTTCAGGCTTGAATTATTTGCTTTACTTTAGTGCTGTTTACTTTATATGCCAAAAAATATTAAAGTTTTTTTTAAAAAGACTTTTTTTTATTAAATTTTTTTTGGAGGCATTTAAAATGCAAAAATTTAAATCAGTTGAAGAATTAGTTAATCAACTGAAACCTGAAAAACCAGTTTACTGTATTAGAAAGAATTCCATTAAATCTGCTGTTAAATTTTTCCTAAACAAATTTCCAGGTAAAATTTTATATGCAGTTAAAACTAATCCGCACCCCGAGGTAATCAAAACAATCATAGAAAGTGGAGTTGAACAATTTGATGTTGCTTCAATTGAGGAAATTAAAAATATTAGAACTTTTAGCAATACAGCCAAATGCTCTTTTATGCATACTGTTAAAAGCAGAGAAAGTATAAAAGAAGCATATTTTAATTATGGTATAAAAACTTTTTCATTAGATACTAAAGATGAACTGATTAAAATAATTGAAAGTACAAATAATGCTAAAGATTTAGAGTTATTTGTAAGAGTAGCTGTTTCAAATGAACATGCAGAAATTGATTTATCAAAAAAATTTGGTGCTTTAACATCAGAAGCAATTGGTTTATTAAGACTTGTAAAACAACATGCTAAAAAAATTGGTTTAAGTTTTCATGTTGGTTCACAATGTATGCATCCAATTTCTTATTCAAAAGGAATTAGTGAAATTGGAAATATAATTAAAAAGACAAAAATTATTCCAGATTACATTAATGTAGGTGGAGGTTTCCCTACAATCTATCCTGACTTAATTCCACAATCTTTAGGTAGTTATTTTAATGAAATAAATAAGAGTTTAGAAAACTTAAAGCTTGAAAAACTTCCTGAAATTATTTGTGAGCCTGGCAGAGCTATAGTTGCTGAAAGTGGTTCAACAGTTGTAAGAGTTAATTTAAGG
>QCGW01000027.1 GCA_003279775.1 Pelagibacteraceae bacterium AG-390-A23 | reverse complement strand
TTTATTTTTTTTATTAAGTTTCTTTCCTTTTTGATTATTTTGTTTTGCTTCTTCTTTAACTTTAAAGTTTGGATCAATTAGTTTTTGAATTAATCTCCACATATTTCTGTCATTGTTAGTTAAAAAGGTTAAAGCCGAACCATCTTTTCCAGCTCTACCAGTTCTACCTATTCGATGAATATAATCTTCAGGCACTTGTGGAAGATCATAATTAATTACGTGTTTTATAACTGGTATATCTAATCCACGTGCAGCTACATCGGTTGCAACTAAAACTCGACTGTTACCATTTCTAAAACCTCTAATTACACGATCTCTTTTACTTTGTCTTAGATTTCCATGGATAGCATCAGCTTTATGCCCATCATATTTTAATCGCTTAACTATTTTATCAGCACCATGTTTAGTCTTCACAAAAACTAAAATAGAACCATCTCTTTCAACTAATTGATTAATTAGTTCATGATATTTTTTATCAGGTGTAATTTGAAAAGTTTCTTGTTTAATTTTTTCAATTGGTGTTGATAAAGATCCAACTGAAACTCTTTCTGGATTATTAAGATATTTTTGTGAAATTTTTAAAATATTTTCAGGTAAAGTAGCTGAAAATAATAGTGTTTGATGTTTCTTTGGCACAAATTTTAAAATTAATTCTATTTGTGGGGTAAAACCCATGTCTAACATTCGATCAGTTTCATCTAGAACTAGGTAATTTACTTTTGATAGGTTTAAACTTTTACGCTTAATGTGATCATTAATTCTTCCTGGCGTTCCAACTATAATTCTTGCTCTTTTATTTAATTGTCTTAGTTGTTTTTGCATGCTCTCTCCACCAATCAAAAGAGCATTTCCAATTCCTATTTCTCTAACATTCAGCTTTAAAACTGTTTCCATTACTTGTGTTGCAAGTTCTCTTGTTGGACAAATAATTAGAGCCATCGCTTGTTTGTCTTTAAGAAGTTTATTAATCATTGGAATAGTAAAGGCTAAGGTTTTACCAGTACCTGTTTGTGCGGTACCTAGAACATCTTTACCTTCTAAACTAATTGGTATCGACTGACTTTGAATAGGTGTTGGAATTTTAAAATCAGCTAATTCAATTGATCTTTTTAGTTTGTTTTCGATATTGAGATCAGAGAAATTCATTATGTAGGGAAAGATATATATTTAAGTAATTAAGTGTCTGCTTATATCTTTTTGTACCAAATACAACAAATAGTTTGAAAGCATTAATCTCTAAAATTTACAAAGTCTATTGGGAGACCAATATCAATTCCTTTGATTACTGTTATAGCTTCTTGAAGATCATCTTTCTTTTTACCATCTACTCTTAATTCATCACCTTGGATTTTAATTTGAATTTTAAGTTTTAGTTTTTTAATGTCAGCAATAACTTTTTTAGCATTTTCTTGGCTAATTCCTTCTTTAAGTTCACTTACTTGTCTAATAGATCCTCCTGACGCTCCTTCAGAACTTTTAACCTCTAAAACCCTTGGATCTACTTTTCTTCTAACCAAATGTGTTTGTAATAATTCATTTACTTGCTTTAATTTTAATTCATCAGGTGCATTAGTGATGACTGATTTATCTTTTCTTTCAATTGAAATATGAAGTCCTTTAAAATCATAACGATTACTGATTTCTCTTATACAATTAGCTAAAGCATTATCAAATTCTTGATAATTAATTTTACTTATCACATCAAATGAAGGCACGAATATATTATACAGTATTAATGATGAAAATTTAAACTAAATTATAAAATTTAGTAATAATAAGGCATTTTAGCTTATTGAGTTAATTGTAAATAATAATATATTTAAGTCATGCTTAGTTATATCATTCCATTTTTAATACTTATCTTAGTAGTCGTTTTTATACATGAATATGGGCACTACTATTTTGCAAGAAAATATGGAGTAGGTGTTACAGATTTTTCAATCGGTTTTGGTAAAGAGTTATTTGGTTGGAATGATAAATCAGGCACAAGATGGAAAATATGTGCAATTCCTCTAGGTGGATATGTAAAATTTTTTGGAGATAGGAATGTTTATTCACAAGCTGATCATCAAGAAATATTAGAAAAATATAATGAAGAGGAACGGAAAAAATTATTTATTTTAAAACCCTTATACCAAAGAGTTTTAATTGTATTTGGCGGTCCTTTAGCTAATTTTTTACTAGCTTTAGTAATATTTTTTTCAATTTATACTTTTGTAGGTAAAGATTTTACTCCTGCAGTCATAAATGAAGTTCAAAAAGATAGTCCAGCAATGGTAGGAGGGCTAAAAGCCGAGGATATAATTTTAGAAATAGATGGTAATGAAGTTAAAAGCATTATGGAGGTTTCCAAATTTATCACCATGTCTACTGGTGATTTTATAGATTTTAAAGTTAAACGTTCTTATGATGAATTAATACTAAAAGTAAAACCTAATATTGTTGAAGGTGATGATGGATTAGGTAATAAAATAAACAAAAGAATGGTAGGTATTAAGCTTGGTGCCTACAATAATAAAGTTAACCATGTTAAATTAGGACCTGCTCAGGCTTTATATCATGCGGGTTATGAAGTTTATTTTGTAAGCGTTTCCTCATTAAAATACATCGGAGGAATGATTTTAGGTAAAGCAGATACTTCTCAATTAGGAGGACCAATTAGAATTGCTAAAATTTCTGGACAAGTTGCAACGTTTGGAGTGTTGGCTTTCATTAGTATGATGGCTTATATTTCAATAAGTTTGGGTCTTATTAATCTATTTCCAATACCGATGTTAGATGGAGGACATTTAATGTTTTATGCATTTGAGAAAGTTTTAGGCCGACCTTTGTCTCAAAAAACTCAAGAAGGTTTTTTTCGAATCGGATTGTTTTTGTTGCTATCATTGATGTTTTTCACCACATTTAATGATCTAAAAGACCTAGGTTTATTTAGATAATTCACATATTTAAAAGTTAAAAAAAGTCAATAAAACCAACGTTTATTTATGTTTTTACAAGATATTGTGTGTTTTAAAAAATTAAACACTAAAAAAAAGCTTGATTTATCAACGTTTATGAGAAGTATAAATATTAACCAACAAAACCGGAGCTAAAATGAACAAAAAACAACTAATTGCTAAGCTTTCTGGCTCATTAAATTTGAGCAAAGCAGATGCTGAGCGAACTTTTGATACAATTACCAACACTATTTTAGATGCTCTAAAAGGTGATGACTCAGTAAAAATTGCTGGGTTTGGTACGTACAAAGTAGCTAAAAGAAAAGCAAGAGTTGGAAGAAACCCAAGAACGGGTGAGCAGATCCAAATCGCTGCTTCTCAAAAGGTAAAATTCTTACCAGCTAAAGCTTTAAAAGAAGTATTCAACAGATAATATTTTTTTTTAACAGCCCTAACGTTTTAAAAAGACGTTTAGGGCTGTTACTATATGCAAAAACTGCATATCCAATTTTCCTAATCAGCGTTAGTTTTAAAAATTAATAAAACTATAAGACACCACTTAAACAAGTGGAGGTCTAATGACTAAAATAATAAAAAAAATATCAGCACCGCTTCTTAGTTTAATATTTTTATTAAACATGAGTAGTGCCGGTATGGCAGAGACAACTGTCTCTGGAGAAGTTCAAGCGATATTTAACTCGCTTCTATTTTTAATTTGTGGTTTCCTTGTCATGTTCATGGCAGCAGGTTTTGCGATGCTAGAATCTGGTATGGTAACTTCAAAAAGTGTATCAGTAATTTGTGCTAAAAATATAGGTCTATATTCAATTGCCGGAATTATGTTTTGGCTTTTTGGTTATAATTTAGCTTATGGAATTCCTGAAGGAGGATACATTGGAACATTTACACCTTGGTCAGATGCAAGTGCAGTTGACACAGGTTATGCTGATGGATCAGACTGGTTCTTCCAAATGGTATTCTGTGCAACAACAGTTTCAATTTGTTCAGGTGCTATGGCTGAAAGAATTAAGCTATGGCCGTTTTTCTTATTTGCAGCTATTTTAGCTGGAGTAATTTATCCAATCGTTATGGGTTGGCAATGGGGTGGAGGCTGGTTAGCAGAACTAGGCTTCTCTGATTTTGCTGGTTCAACATTAGTACACTCAACAGGTGGTGCAGCTGCTTTAGCAGGTATCATGTTGTTAGGTGCTAGATATGGAAGATTTGATAGCAAAGGTGAAGCGAAAGCAATTAAACCTTTTGCTGCTTCTTCAATTCCATTAGTAACTGTTGGAGTATTTATTTTATGGTTAGGTTGGTTTGGATTCAACGGTGGATCTCAACTAGCTATTGGAACATTTGATGATGCAGTTGCTGTATCAAGTATATTTATTAATACTAATCTTGCTGCTTGTGGTGGTGTTATGGCTGCTGCAATAATCACAAGATTAATGTTTGGTAAAACAGATGTAATTCAAATGTTAAACGGAGCAATTGGTGGTCTTGTAGCTGTTACAGCTGAACCATTAGCACCATCACCTTTAGCAGCAATTTTCATTGGGGCTGTAGGTGGATTGATCGTAGTGTTCGGAACTAAGTTATTATTCAGTTTCAAACTTGACGATGTTGTAGGTGCAATTCCAGCTCACATGTTTGCTGGTATTTGGGGAACATTAGCAGTGCCATTAACAAACGCTGATGCATCGTTTAGTGCTCAATTAATTGGTGTACTTTCAATTAACATTTTTGTGTTTGCTGTGTCCTATATAATTTGGTCAATAATGAAGGCTACGTTTGGAATTAGATTAAGTAAAGAAGCTGAAACCAAAGGTACTGACGTTACAGAAACAGGAGTAATAGCATACGCAATACGTGACTAATTGCATGCAATGCAATATAGAGGCTCTTCGATCTCCATGTCGTTATCTCATTGAAGAGCCTCTGTAAAAAAAAATTAACTAAAATCTCTCTCTCTAGTTAGTTAAGCAAAGGCCCCAGAAATGGGGCCTTTTTTATTTTACACATGCTTAAATAGCATAACTCTTTTGACCTATGAGCAATTCTTTATTTCAAATATTTTTATAAAAGACATCCCTTAACAAGGAGAGATAATGACTCATATTCTAAAAACTTTTATTGTAAGTTTAATAACTTTATTAAGCTTATCTAACTTTGCTTCAGCAGAAACAACAATGTCAGCTGAAGGACAATATATTTTTAATTCACTTGGATTTTATCTAGGTGGAGTATTAGTTGCTTTTATGGCCGCAGGTTTCTGTATGCTTGAAAGTGGATTAGTAACTACAAAAAGTGTATCAACAATTGCAGCCAAAAATATTGGTAAATTTGCAATTTGTTCATTAATATTTTTTTTGTGTGGCTATAATTTAGCCTACGGTATTCCTGAAGGTGGTTTTATTGGATCTTTCTCTATGTGGAGCGATTCTTCTGAACTAGCTACTGGTTACTCAGATTATTCCGATTGGTTCTTTCAAACAATGTTTGTTTGCGCAACTGCTTCTATTGTTTCTGGAGCTGTAGCTGAAAGAATTAAAATCTGGCCATTTTTTATTTTTGCTGCAATTATGGCTGGAGTAATTTATCCAATTTCAATGGGTTGGCAGTGGGGTGGAGGTTGGTTAGCAACTTCAGGCTTTTCTGACTTTGCTGGCTCAACTCTAGTTCATGCATGTGGTGGTGCTGCTGCCTTAGCAGGAGTTATAGTATTAGGTGCAAGAGAAGGAAGATTTTCAAAATCAGGTGAAACTAAATCTTTAGTACCATTTGCTGCATCTTCTATTCCACTTGTGACACTTGGAACATTTTTATTATGGTTTGGTTGGTTTGGTTTTAACGGCTTTAGCCAATTAGCTATGGGTACTTTTGATGATGTAAATGCAATTAGTAAAATTGCAGTTAATACTCATTTAGCAGGTGCCGCTGGTACAGTTGCTGCCGCTGTGGTTACAAGATTACTTGGTGGAAAAACTGATATCGTTATGATGTTAAATGGTGCACTTGCTGACATTAAAAAACTAAAACTTAAAATTCAAATTAAAATCCAAGGTGATGAATTAAGAGTAGATGGTAAAAAGAAAGATGATCTTCAAGAAGCTATAACAGTAATCAAAGGAATTGATATTGGTCTCCCAATAGACTTTGTAAATTTTAGAGATTAATGCTTTCAAACTATTTGTTGTATTTGGTACAAAAAGATATAAGCAGACACTTAATTACTTAAATATATATCTTTCCCTACATAATGAATTTCTCTGATCTCAATATCGAAAACAAACTAAAAAGATCAATTGAATTAGCTGATTTTAAAATTCCAACACCTATTCAAAGTCAGTCGATACCAATTAGTTTAGAAGGTAAAGATGTTCTAGGTACCGCACAAACAGGTACTGGTAAAACCTTAGCCTTTACTATTCCAATGATTAATAAACTTCTTAAAGACAAACAAGCGATGGCTCTAATTATTTGTCCAACAAGAGAACTTGCAACACAAGTAATGGAAACAGTTTTAAAGCTGAATGTTAGAGAAATAGGAATTGGAAATGCTCTTTTGATTGGTGGAGAGAGCATGCAAAAACAACTAAGACAATTAAATAAAAGAGCAAGAATTATAGTTGGAACGCCAGGAAGAATTAATGATCACATTAAGCGTAAAAGTTTAAACCTATCAAAAGTAAATTACCTAGTTCTAGATGAAACTGATCGAATGTTAGACATGGGTTTTACCCCACAAATAGAATTAATTTTAAAATTTGTGCCAAAGAAACATCAAACACTATTATTTTCAGCTACTTTACCTGAAAATATTTTAAAAATTTCACAAAAATATCTTAATAATCCAGAAAGAGTTTCAGTTGGATCTTTATCAACACCAATTGAAAAAATTAAACAAGAAACTTTTCAAATTACACCTGATAAAAAATATCATGAACTAATTAATCAATTAGTTGAAAGAGATGGTTCTATTTTAGTTTTTGTGAAGACTAAACATGGTGCTGATAAAATAGTTAAGCGATTAAAATATGATGGGCATAAAGCTGATGCTATCCATGGAAATCTAAGACAAAGTAAAAGAGATCGTGTAATTAGAGGTTTTAGAAATGGTAACAGTCGAGTTTTAGTTGCAACCGATGTAGCTGCACGTGGATTAGATATACCAGTTATAAAACACGTAATTAATTATGATCTTCCACAAGTGCCTGAAGATTATATTCATCGAATAGGTAGAACTGGTAGAGCTGGAAAAGATGGTTCGGCTTTAACCTTTTTAACTAACAATGACAGAAATATGTGGAGATTAATTCAAAAACTAATTGATCCAAACTTTAAAGTTAAAGAAGAAGCAAAACAAAATAATCAAAAAGGAAAGAAACTTAATAAAAAAAATAAA
>QCGW01000026.1 GCA_003279775.1 Pelagibacteraceae bacterium AG-390-A23 | reverse complement strand
AAAAAGAAATACAAAAATAGACATACAATTAATAAATAAGACAAACCAATAAATAATTTAATTTTTTTTGTATTTTCCATGATTCTTCTTATTTTAATGCTTAATCTTCTATTTGCTATTTTAATTATTACTAATATAAAGGGGCAAAATTTATAAAAAACTATATCAAATCTAATTATGAAAAGAACTTATCAACCCTCAAATAAAAAAAGAGCTCGAAAACACGGCTTTCGTTCAAAAATGAAAACTAAAGGTGGTAAAAAACTTTTGGCTAGAAGAAGAGCGAGAGGAAGAAAATCACTAACTGTTTCTGTATAGAATAATGAAAAGCAAAATACTTGCTCTTTCAAAAAACGAAGAATTTAAAAATTTACTTAAACAAAAAAAGATTACAAATAAATACGTAAGTATTTTTTTTGGAAAATTACTTAAAAAAGATAAAAAAAGACTAAATATTAGTTTTGTGACTAAAAAAAAAATTGGTAATGCAGTAAAGAGAAATAAAATTAAAAGAAGATTAAGAAACATCATGAATGAAGCTGTTAAAAAAATAGAGATAAACTTTGATTATTCATTTCTTGTTATAGCTAAGTCTTCTATGCTAAATAATGAATACAAAATTATAAAAGAAACTCTTTTTCAGGATTTTGCAAAAATAAAATAATGAATATATTTACTTTAATTTTAATTAAATTTATCAAAGCTTATAAATATTTGATTAGTCCATTATTGGGTCATTCTTGTAGATATTTACCAACATGTTCTGAATACAGTATAGATGCTTTAAAAGAATACGGTTTTTTTAAAGGTTTATTAATTAGTATAAAAAGAATTTTATCCTGCCATCCAATAAAATTTTTAGGGGGTGGCGAAGGGTTTGATCCAGTTAAAAAAGAAATGAAGGATAATAAATAATGGAAACTAGAAATATAATTGCTGCCATAAGTTTATCAGCTGCTGTAATTATATTATACTCGCTATTTTTTGCACCACCTCCTGTAACGAAAGAAAATTTAACCGAAAAAACTAAGACTGAACAGAATTCAGATGCACCTAGTCTTGATGAAAAAGAAAATGTAACCGAAATTTCACGAGAAGAAGCGTTACAACAAAGTGAAAGAATTCTATTTGAAAACCAAAGTATTGTTGGATCTATTTCATTAAAAGGGGCCGCAATAGACGATCTAACTTTCAAAGAATATAATGTTAGTTTAGAAAGCGATGAAAAAGTAAAATTTCTTGCCCCACGAAGCTCTAAAGAAGGCTATATAATAGAAAGTGGTTTTATAACTACTGATAAAAATATCGATATTCCAAATGCAGATTCAATTTGGTCAGTTTCTGGAAATAAAAAATTAACTGATCAATCTCCTATAATACTAAGTTGGACTAATGATCAAGGTATTACTTTTGAGAAAGAAATTGCATTAGATGATAAGTTTTTATTCACAATAAAACAAAGAGTAATAAATTCTACTGATAAAAACTATGACTTCTATTCTTATGGACAAATTATAAGAAATCAAATCCCAGAAGGTATAACTGATTTTTACATTCTTCATGAAGGCCCTATCGCTACATTAGATGAAGAATTAATTGAGGAAGATTATGACGATATTGAAGAGAAAAAATTCTCAAGAACTGCTCAAAAAGGATGGTTAGGAATTGGAGACAAGTACTACATATCAACACTTATTCCACCAAGGGAAAAAGAATTCAAAACTACAATGGATTATAAGAACAAGTACAGAATAAACTTTGTTACAACAGAACCATTAGAGTTAACTGGTAATTCTACTATAGAAGAAAATTTACAAGTAATTGTAGCTGCAAAAAGAGTTGATGTTATTGATGGATACGCAGAATCTTTAAAAATAGATAAATTTGATTTAACAATTGATTGGGGCTTTCTGTACTTTTTAACTCGACCTTTGTTCACTGCTTTAGAGTATTTCTTTAAAATATTTGGTAATTATGGATTAGCAATTATTGCTGTTACTGTTTGTATTCGTGTAGCATTTTTTCCACTTGCTAATTTTTCATTCAGAAGCATGGCTAAGATGAAAGCTCTACAGCCTGAGATGGCAAGACTTAAGGAAGTGCACAAAGATGATAAGATGAAATTGCAACAAGCAATGATGGCTCTTTATAAAAAAGAGAAGGTAAATCCTATGAGTGGGTGTCTTCCCATTTTGATTCAGATTCCGGTATTCTTTGCTCTTTATAAGGTTTTATTTGTTACAATAGAAATGCGTCATATGCCTTTTTATGGTTGGATCCAAGATTTAAGTGCCAAGGATCCTACTTCTATATTTAATTTATTTGGATTGTTTCCTTATGACGTACCTTCTTTCCTTGTAATTGGAGCATGGCCGGTTGCTATGGGGCTATCAATGTGGGTGCAACAAAAGTTAAATCCTGCTCCAACAGATCCAATGCAAGCAAAAATATTTATGTTCTTCCCTTTATTTTTAACAGTAATTCTTGCACCATTCCCAAGTGGGTTAGTAATTTATTGGACAGTTAATAACATTTTAACAATGGCTCAGCAGGTTGTAATAATGAAACGTACAACAGTTAAAACTGTAACCTAATAAAAAAATAATAAATGGATCTTGAAAAGATATTACCTAAAGATGGGCCACCAATAAATGAAGTAACTAAATATATTGAAAAATACAAAAATAATTTAATAGTAATTAAATACGGTGGAAACGTTTTAATTGATAGAAACGTATTTAATAACTTTATAACTGATCTTAGCGTTTTAAATAAATTGGGTCTTGCAACTGTAGTAATTCATGGTGGTGGACCTAGAATTAAAAGAGAACTAGAAAAATCAAATATTCAATCAAAATTTATAAGAGGACTAAGGGTAACTGACAAAAATATAATTGATATTGTTGAATCTGTTTTGATAGATTTTAATAATGACATTGTTAATTCTTTAAAAAACAAAGGAACAGAAGCAATCTCTATTCACACACAAAATAATAATATTATAAAAACTATACCAGAAGCAGAAGAGCTAGGATTTGTAGGAATACCAAATGAGATTAATAATGAACAAATATTAAATATAATTAATCAAAATAAAATTCCTATAATTTCTCCATTAGGATTAGGTAAAGAAAACCAAACATATAATATTAATGGAGATACAGCTGCGATGGCTATAGCAAAATCTTTAAAATCTAGAAGACTATTGTTAATGACGAATGTTGATGGTGTTTTAGATAAAAATAAGAAATTAATAGAGGAAATTTCTTCATCTGAGGTTCTTGAAATGATTAAAGATGAAACTATTACAGAAGGTATGATACCTAAAATAAACGCATGCTTAGACGCCGTAAATAATGGTGTAACAGCAGTTGGTATAATTAATGGCACAAAGCCACATTCGTGTTTATGGGAAATATTCTCTGATAAGGGCTCTGGGACCCTAATAAGACAATGAAAGAATTAAAGAATATCAAAAACATATTATTTGATTGTGATGGGGTACTCTACAGTGATCTTGAAGGAGTATTTGGTCAAGTAAGTAAAAAAATGACTCAATATATTTCAAATAAATTAAATGTAGATTTAAAAGAGGCAAAAGAATTACAAACAAATTATTTTCATAAATACAATACTAGTCTTAATGGTTTAATGATACATCACGATATACCCCCAGGAGAATTTTTAGACTACGTGCATGATATTAATTTAGATTTTTTAGAAAAAGATACTGCTTTAAGGAATGAGCTAGAAAATATTAATCTAAACAAATTTGTTTTTACAAATGGTAGTAAAGAACATGTTAAAAATATTACTACTCACTTAGGAATTGAAGATCAATTTGATGGAGTATTTGATATTGTTGATGCAGAATACAGTCCAAAACCTGAGGCAAAAGCATTTGATTTGATGGTCAAAAAATTTCAAATTGATCCAACTGAGACACTTTACATTGAAGATATTGCAAAAAACTTATCTATTGGAAAAGAAAGAGGAGCAAAAACAGTTTGGTTAATCAATGATGAATACTGGGGCAAAAAAGAGTCTGATCAAGAATACATTGATTACAAAATAGAAAATCTTTCTTTATTTTTAAAAGAAATAAGGTTATTAAAAAACTCATAAAGTTATGAGTATAGAAAAAATTATAAATGAAGCTTGGGAAAATAAAGACCAAGTAAGCCAAAATTCAGATAAATCTTTAAAGGATGCTGTTAATCAAATTATTGAAGATTTAGACAGCGGAAAAGCAAGAGTAGCTGAAAAGATCAATGGTGAATGGGTTACTCATCAACATCTAAAAAAAGCTATCATGTTAAGTTTTAGAATGTATCCAATGGAAAATTTAAATGGTCCATACAGTAGCTGGTATGACAAAGCTCATTTACTTAAAGGAAAAACAGCAGGATGGACAAAAGAAGATCATGAAAAAGCTGGTTTTAGAATGGTGCCTAATTCACCAGTAAGAAAAGGATCATTTGTAGGAAAGAATGCAGTTTTAATGCCATGTTATGTAAATATTGGCGCATATATTGATGAAGGAACAATGATGGATACATTTAGTCGTGCAGGAAGTTGTTGTCAGATTGGAAAAAATTGTCATATCTCAGCTGGTACTGGAGTTGGAGGTGTATTAGAACCTGCTCAAGCATTGCCAACGATTATTGAAGATAATGTTTTCTTGGGGGCAATGTCCGAAGTAGTTGAAGGCGTAATAGTTGGAGAAGGCTCTGTTCTAAGTATGGGAATGTATATTGGACAATCAACAAAAATTGTTAATAGAAAAACTGGTGAAATAACTTATGGAAAAATTCCACCTTATTCAGTGGTAGTTCCAGGATCCTTACCAGATAAAAACAATCCACAAGCGCCATCATTGTATTGTGCAGTAATAATTAAACAAGTTGATGAAAAGACAAGATCAAAAACATCAGTTAACGATCTTTTAAGAGAATAAAAATGCAAAAAATTAATGAACTTCAATTAGCTAAAGAGCTAATTAGGTTTCCATCTGTTACAAAAACTGATGCCGGTGTAATTAAATTTTTAGAAAAAAAATTAAAAAAAATCGGCTTTAAGACTAAAATTCTCGAGTTCAAAGATAAAAATAGTTATCCTGTAAAAAATCTTTATGCAAGACTTGGAAATACAAGTCCAAATTTTTGTTATGCAGGTCATTTAGATGTCGTACCACCTGGCAATTTAAATGATTGGACTATTAATCCCTTTAAACCAGCTGTTAAAAAAGGATATTTAATTGGTAGAGGTGCAAATGATATGAAAAGCTCAATAGCTGCATTTGTTACTGCGGTTAGTAATTTTTCTAAAATAAATAAAAAATTCGTTGGGTCTATTAGTCTTCTAATCACTGGAGACGAAGAAGGAGTTGCAATTAATGGGACAAAAAAAGTTGTTGAGTATTTGAGAAAAAGAAAAGAAAAAATAGATTTTTGCTTAGTGGGAGAACCTACGAATCCAAATAAATTAGGAGAAATGATTAAAATCGGTCGTAGAGGTAGTATGACTGGAAAATTGACTGTCATTGGTATTCAAGGTCATGTAGCTTACCCAAATAGAGCCAACAATCCTTCAACAGCTTTAGTTCGAATACTAAAAGAGTTAAAAGAAATTAAATTTGATAAAGGTACAAAAGATTTTCAACCTACAAATTTGGAAATAACAAAAATTAACATTGATAATTCAGCTGACAATGTAATTCCAGGTTTAGCTAGTGCTTCTTTTAATATTAGATTTAATAATAAACATACATCCTACGAATTAAAGAATAAAATAAACAAAATAATAAAACAAATTTGTAATAAAAATAAATCAAAATATAAAATCGAATATAGTGTTTCAGGTGAGGCTTTTTTAACTAAGCCTAACAAAACCACATTTATGATACAAAATACAATTAAAAAGATTACTAAAATTAAACCTAAATTATCTACAACTGGTGGTACGTCAGATGCTAGATTTATAAGAAAAATAGCCCCATGTTTAGAATTTGGGTTAGTGGGTAAAACCATGCATAAGGTTGGAGAATGTGTGTCCTTATCTGATTTAAAAAGATTAACTTTAATTTATACTAAAATCTTAGATAACTACTTTAAGTGAAAACTGGTTTAATTACATCAGATACATCTCAAAATCATGATACAGGTCCTGGTCATCCAGAACAAATAGCTAGAGTTTCAGTCATAGTAGAAAATTTTAAAAAACTTAATAATAAAAATCTTATATGGAAGAAACCATCTAAAGTTTCAGATGATATTCTATTAACCACACATGAAAATAATTATTTAAATTTAGTAAAAAGTTCTTTCCCAAAAAAAGGTTTTTCTTCACTTGATGGTGATACAATCATTTCACCTGGAAGCAAAGATGCAACTTTCGATGCAGTTGGATCAATAATTGCTGCAATTGATGGAGTAGAAAAAAAAGAATTTAGAAATGCATTTTGTGGTGTTCGACCTCCTGGACATCATAGTTCACAAAATAAAGCAGCTGGTTTTTGCATTTTAAATTCAGTGAGTATTGGTGCAAATTATTTGTTGAAAAAATATAAATATAAAAAAGTTGCAATAATAGATTTTGATGTACATCACGGTAATGGAACACAGGATATTTTTTATGAAAATGAAAATGTTCTTTTTATATCAACTCACCAATATCCCTACTACCCAGGAACTGGTTCTGAACAAGAAAGAGGTAAATTTAACAATATCTTTAATATACCTTTGCCAGCTGGCATAAGTTCAGAAGAATATTTAAACGTATTTGACCGTGTATTAAAAAAATTAGAGGAGTTTAGACCAGAGTTTATATTAATTAGCGCTGGTTTTGACGCCCATGAAGATGACCCCCTCGCTCAATTTAATTTAAAAACAGAGGATTATTTTACTATTACTAAAAGAGTATTAGAGGCTTCTAAAAAGTTTTGTAATGGAAAAGTTGTTTCAATTTTAGAAGGCGGTTATGACCTAAACGCACTACGAGATAGCACTAAAAGACATGTTGATGCTCTTTTAGAATTTAATTGATAAATCTTAATAAAACTCTAAATAAAAATCTTCATGAAATTATATAAAATAAAAAAGTCTGGAATTGATAATAAAGGTAGAGGGCTTTATGCAACTCGTGACATTAAAGAAGGAACCAAAATAATTGACTATGTCGGAAAACTTATAACAAAAAAACAAACACAAGATTCTGATAAGTACGATAATAGTAAGCCAATATATTTATTCACAATAAATAAAAGATACGATCTAGATGGAGATTTTCCATGGAACACCGCAGGTTTAATCAATCATTCTTGTGATAATAATTGTGATTACGATGGAAAGGGATTGAAAATTTGGGTCAAAGCAATCAAAGATATTAAAAAAGGTGAGGAGTTTACCTGTGATTATGGATTTGGTTATGACGAAAACTACAAACAATTTCCTTGTAAATGTAAATCAAAAAACTGTTGTGGGTATATTGTAAGAGCTGAGTCTAGATGGCGAATAAATAAAAAGTTTGCTATGAGCAATAAAAATAAATTAATAAAGAACTCTAAATAAAAATAAACCACTTGGTGGTGCTGGAGGAGCACACAGTGTTCTTTTTTTTGACTTAAATCTCTTTTCAAAAGTTTTCAAATCCCATTTAGTTTCTCCTAAGTATTTTAAACAACCAACCATAGATCTAACCTGATGTTGTAAAAATGATTGAGAACTAAATTGAAATTCAATTTTATTTTTTGATGATTTAATTTTAATTGATTTAATAGTTTTAATTGGACTTTTAGCGTGACAGCTTGAAGATCTAAAAGTTGAATAATCATTAGTTCCTAATAACTTTTTTGCACCCTTTTTCATTAATTCTAAATTTAAAGGCCTACGGACATGCCATGCTCTATTTTTTTCAATTATTGGTTGGCTTATTTGATTAAAAATAAAGTATTTATAAATTCTTTGTTTTGCTGAAAATCTAGCATGAAATTTATTATTTCTTTTTTTAATATTTTTAATTGCAATGTCCTTTAAATTTAAAAAATGATTAATGGATTTTAAAAATTTAATTTTATCGGTTATT
>QCGW01000025.1 GCA_003279775.1 Pelagibacteraceae bacterium AG-390-A23 | reverse complement strand
GACCAGGAAATTATTGACGATGTTAAAGGAAATGGTTTCAATGCTATTTTAACCAGCAATAAACATAAGACAGGTACAGATAGAATTCATGAGGCACTTAAAAAATCAAATATTAAGAACGTTGATTTTATTATGAATTTACAAGGTGACGAACCAGCAATAGACACACAAGATATCGTAAGATTGAATGATAAAATGTTACAAAATCCCTCTAATATAGGAACTCTTGCTGCAAAAATAAAAGACAATAAAAACTTGAAAAATGAAAATATTGTAAAGGTAATTACCGAAAATGCTCTGGAAGAGAACAATTTTCCAAAGGGTGTTTCTTTTTTAAGAAATTCTGAGAAGATAGATAATATTTATCATCATATTGGTGTTTATTGTTATTCAAAAGATTCACTCGAAAAATTTGTTCAATTGAGTCAATCTAAAAATGAAATAGAAAATCGATTAGAGCAACTAAGAGCATTAGACAATAATATTGATATCAATGTTTCACTCGCTAAATCATCTCCAATAGGAGTAGATACAGAAGAAGATTATCTAGCCTTGAAAAAAATAATGGAATATAAGAATTGATGAGTAAAATTTATTTTCAAGGGACCTTTGGTGCTTATTCTCATTTAGCAGCACTTTCTATTGATCCCAAAGCAGAAATCTTACCTTGTAAAACTTTTGATGAGTGTTTTAACAAAGCATCTGAGGAGCCAGATAGTAGAATTATAATTCCAGAGTCAAATAGAATTACTGGCAATATTGGAATTGAATATTTAATATTTAAACATAGGCTAAATATTTATAAAGAGCATTTCCAAAAAATTGAACATAATTTATTAGGACAACCTGGTGCTAAATTAAAAGATATCAAAGAAGTATACTCACACGCACAAGGGTTATCCCAGTGTTCAAAATTTATAAAAGAAAATAATTTAGCAGAACATATTAGAGCAGATACTGCTGGATCTGCTGAAATGATTTCTAAAACAAAAGATGTTAAACAATCAGCTATAGCATCCTCATTGAGTGCCGAAATTTATGGCTTAGAAATAATTAAAAAAAATATAGAAAATGAGAGAGGAAATTTAACGAGATTTTTGGTTATGGGAAAAAATATTTCTCAACCAGAATTTAAAGATAAAACTTACATAACCTCTTTTTTATTTAAATTGAAAAGTAAGCCAGCTGCCCTTTATCAATCATTAGGGGGTTTTGCTATTAATGGTGTAAATTTAACTAAGCTACAAAGTTATCCAGAAAAAAATAGTTTTGACTCTTATTTTTTCTTATGTGATTTGGATGGACACATCGAAGATCCAAAAGTTCAGAAATCTCTTGAAGAGCTAGGTCTACATTGTGAGGATTTTCACGTCCTAGGTGTTTTTGAGGCAGATAACTTGAGACAAAAAAAATAAGAATCTTTTCTTGTAGATTAGAAATTTTAACTGCTATAATGGTTTTGGAGGCTAGAGGTGGATGCTGCTTGAACCCGACCAGATCTTAACGGAAGCAGTCGTAGAGACAGTTATTCAGGTTCTAGTCTCCTTATATATATGAATAATAACTCAAAAGTATTAGCATTAAAATATAGACCACAATGTTTTGATGATCTTATTGGTCAAGAGGTTGTTGCAGAAACTATTACTAATTCGATTAAAGCTGATAAAATACCTAACGCATATTTGTTTACTGGAATAAGGGGAATAGGAAAAACCACAACAGCACGAATTGTTGCAAAAGCACTTAATTGTTCAAATGGTATTGATAATTTATGTAAAGATAACTTTTGTGAAAGCTGTAAATCTATAAGTGAGTCTAGTCATATAGATGTGCTTGAAATGGATGCGGCAAGCAAAACAGGTGTAGATGACGTAAGAGATTTAATTGAATTTTCAAGATATGGGCCGACCTCGGCTAAATATAAAATCTTTATTATTGATGAAGTTCATATGTTAAGCAAACAAGCATTTAATGCTTTATTAAAAACTTTAGAGGAACCACCAGAATATCTAAAATTTATTTTTGCAACTACAGAAATTAAAAAAATTCCAATTACAGTAGTATCTAGATGTCAAAGATTTGATCTATCTAGAATCAAATCCTCAGAATTATTGGAGTTTATTAAAAAAATTAAGGACAAGGAAAATGGAAAAATAAGCGACGATGCTTTAAAGCTTATAGTAAAAATTTCTGAGGGTTCTGTTAGAGATTCTTTATCGTTGCTCGATAGAGCGCTATTAAGTTTGGATGAAGGAAAAGAATTAGACTTAAATTCAGCTCAGAAAATTTTTGGATATTTTGATAAGTCTCAATTAATCGATTTGTTTGAGTTAATTTTAAAAGGTGAAGAAACAAAAGTAATAAGTATTTATAGAAAAATTTATGACCAAGGTGTTGAACCAAAGGTTTTTATTAATGATTTATTAGAGTTGCTTTACTACTTTAAAAATATTAATTCTTTAACTTTAGAAAGTACAAACTTTTCATTAAATGATGAAGAATTTTCTAAAATTAAAAATTTATCAAATAAAATACATTCAGATATATTAATATTATTTTGGCAATTTGCCATCTCTTCTCTCGAAGAGATAGACATAGTTTCTAATCAACATCTTTCAATTGAGATGTTCTTAATAAGACTAATGCATTTAAGTTCTGTAAAATCTGAAAATAAAATTGAAAATGTTGAAGCTAACTTGAAGAGTGAAAATTTTTTAAAGAATACAGAAACTGAATTAACTTCTAAAACAATAAATCAAATTAAGAATGTTGCACAGGAAGAAAAAACCAAACCAGAAGTTCAGAAAGAAATTAAAGCAGAGCATAAAATTAATATAAATGTATTTAAGGATTTAATTGAAATTTGTTCAAAAAAAAAAGAGATCAAACTTAAATACGAGTTAGAAAAAAATGTTAATCTTGTAAAATTTGAAAAAAATAGAATTGAAATATCTTTTAACGAAAGTTTAGATAAAGATTTTGTAAAAGATTTATCATCAAAGCTTTTTGAATGGACCAGTGAAAGATGGATTATTACGTTTAGTAAATTAAAAGGGCAAATGTCAGTAAAAGACAAAGAAAAAAATGTGAAAAAACAGTTAATGGATGAAATGAAAAATTCAGAAATATTTAAAAGTGTGACGAATAAATTTCCTGATGCTGAATTAATAGATGTAAATTCAAACAAAGATGGAGCTGATAATGACTGATTTTAGTAAAATTTTAGATAAGGCAAAAGAACTTGAGGCAAAAATGAAAGAAAGCCAACAAAAGATAAAGGAAATTAAAGTTGAGGGAGTTTCGGGTTCTAATTCTGTAAAGATAACTTTGGATGGAGAGGGAGAGATGCAAACAATAAAGTTATCTGATGAAATTATGAAAGAGGAAAAAACCATAATTGAAGATTTAATTGTTGCAGCACATAATAGTGCTAAATCTCAACTTAAATCAAAAACAACTGAGGAAATTACAAAAGCAACTGGAGGTTTTGGAATTCCTGGGTTTAAATGGCCTTTATAATAGATGCAAAACATCAGTGAGATAGAAGAATTAATTAAATTAATTTCAAAACTTCCAGGCTTAGGTCCCAAATCAGCAAAAAGAATTGTTTTAAAATTAATAAATAATCGTGACGAACTTGTAAAACCTATGGCAAACTCATTGGCACAGATTTACAAAAATGTAGTTAGATGTAATTCATGTGGTGCCTTAAAGTCAAATTCAAATGGTTGTTTAAATTGTGACAATACAAAAGAAAAATATAATAAAATTTGTGTAGTAGAGGATATTGCAGACCAATGGTCGATTGAAAATTCAAATATCTTTCAGGGCTATTTTCATATTTTGGGCGGAACAATCTCTTCAGTTGGCCAAAGAAAAGAAGATTTATTAATTAACTCATTAGTTGAAAGAGTTAATAGAGATAAAATCGAAGAGGTAATTCTTGCAACTAGCGCAACTGTTGAAGGTCAAACCACTGCATATTATATCCAAGATAGTCTAAAAAATTTAGATGTTAAAATTACTAAATTAGCGCAAGGTTTACCAGTAGGAGGAGAGATTGAAAGTCTAGATGATGGGACTTTATTTTCTGCTTTTAAAAATCGATCTAATTTGATTTCGAACTCAGATTAGATTTTTTTTTTAACCTATTTAGATGAAGCAATGGTTCAGTATAACCTGAAGGTTGATCCTTACCTTTAAATACTAAATCACACGCAGTTTGAAACGCTATAGAATTTTCATAACCATCACTCATTTTAACATATAGCGGATCATCTTTGTTCTGATCATCTACTATTTTGGCCATCTCTTTCATTATTTCAGTTACTTGTATTTTTGTTGTAATTCCATGATGAATCCAATTGGCTATATGTTGTGAGGAAATTCTTAGTGTTGCTCTATCTTCCATCAAACCTATGTTATTAATATCGGGTACTTTAGAACATCCTACACCTTGATCGACCCATCTTACAACATACCCCAATAAAGTTTGTGCAGAGTTTGAAATTTCTTTATTTATATCCTCTACAGACCAATTAGGTCTATCTGCTATTGGAATTGTTAAAAGATCGTCAAGCTTAGCTGGTTCTCTTTTAGTTAATTTTTTTTGTTCATCAAAAATATTTATTTCATGATAATGTAAAGCATGTAAAGCAGCTGCGGTTGGTGATGGAACCCACGCACAGTTTGCACCTGCTTTTAAGTGTCCTGTTTTTTGTTTCATCATATCTTTCATTTTATCTGGCATTGCCCACATTCCTTTTCCAATTTGAGCTTTACCAGAAAACCCACAACTTAAACCAATATCAACATTGTTATTTTCGTATGCAGTTATCCATTTAGATGATTTCATATCACCTTTTTTAATCATAGGACCGGCTTCCATTGATGTATGCATTTCATCTCCAGTTCTATCTAAGAAACCAGTATTGATAAAAAAAACTCTATTTTTGAGACTTCTAATACATTCTTTTAAATTTGCTGATGTTCTTCGCTCTTCATCCATAATCCCAATCTTACATGTGTACTTAGGTAAATTAAGAACTTCCTCAACTTTAGAAAAAATTAAATCTGTAAATGCCGTCTCGTCTGGACCATGCATTTTAGGTTTTACAATATAAACTGATCCAGTTCTTGAATTATTTTTATTTTTAATATCATGTAGCGCGGCTGCTGTAGTTATAAATGCATCCATAATACCTTCAGGTATTTCACTTCCATCACTTAATAAAATTGAAGGGTTAGTCATTAAATGACCAACGTTTCTTACAAGCAATAGGCTTCTACCATGCAACTTTAAGCCTTTGCCATCTTTTGAGATATAACTTCTGTGTGGATTTAGTTTTCTCTCAAATAATTTACCTTCTTTTTCAAATTTTGACTTAAGATCTCCTTTCATTAGACCTAGCCAATTTCTATAACAAATAATTTTATCTTCCGAGTCAACTGCTGCTACACTATCTTCATTATCACAAATTGTTGACACTGCTGATTCTAGTATAATATCACTAATACCAGCATGATCTTGTTGAGCAGCAAAAGCTCTTGAGTCTTTTAGAATTTCAATGTGTAAATTATTATTTTTTAAAATAATTGCAGAAGGATTATCACTTTCACCTCTGTGTCCGATAAATTTATTTTCATCTTCCAAATCAAAAATATCAGCACCTTTCAAAACTTTTAATTTTCCATATTTTACAGCAAAACTTGTAATTTTACTCCAGCTTAGGCCAGCTAATGGAAAGTACTTGTCTAAAAAATCTCTTCCATATTTTATAACCATTTCACCTCTCAAAGGGTCATACCTTTCAGATACGCTATCTTCAGATTGTTCAATTACGTCTGTACCATAAAGACTATCATATAAACTCATCCATCTAGCATTCGCAGCATTTAATGCATACCTTGCATTCATGACAGGTACAACCAACTGAGGTCCAGCTATACTTGAAATTTCTTCATCAACATTTTTAGTTTCTATTTTAAAATCAGGCCCTTCATTTTTTAAATAACCAATTTCTAATAAAAATTTTTTATACTCATCTGAATTAAATTCTTTACTTTTATTTTTGATATGCCAATCATCTATTTTTTTCTGCAAATCTTCCCTTAATTTAATTAATTCTTTATTTTTTGGTGCAAGCTCATCGAGTGTTTTTTCTAGACCTAACCAAAAATTTTCTGGAGATACATTTGTATTTTTTAATAATTGATCATTTACAAAACTTGATAGATTTTCAGATACTTGAAGATTATTAATTTTAATATATTTTTCTTGCATAGCACTTAAGTTCGTACCCCATCTGTATTTTTGCCTGAGAGCTTTACTCCTTCGGCGGAAATCAATCTCTTTCCAGAGTGTTATGCTTTAATCGGTCCTTTTGCCTGAGAGTTTCCGGGGTAGTTGCTCCTTCGGCGCTATAAATAGTCTCTCCCGATAGTGAATTTGTAACTGTTAAATGATTTAAGTCAATTAATAAGAATTACTCATTATTTGATATCATTTTATTGCCTTTTTTGTATTTTAACCCTCCGCTATATATAAAACATGAAAAATTATCTAAATTTTGAAACTGAAATTAAAGATCTAGAAAACGAACTAGAAAAATTGAAAGATCCTTACAACCAAGAGGGATTATCAGAAGTCGATACTCAAAAAATTTCAAGTACTCAAACAGAAATAGATGAAAAATTAAAAAATATTTATTCTAACCTAGATCCTTGGCAGACTACTATGGTTGCACGTCATGAAGATAGGCCTAAAGCAAAATTTTTTATTGATAATTTGTTTGAAGACTTCATTTCATTATCTGGTGATAGATATTATGGAGAGGATAAATCAGTATTAACTGGATTTGCAAAGTTCAATGGAAAATCTGTTTTAGTTATAGGTCAAGAAAAAGGGGAAGATTTAGATAGTAGGATTGAGAGAAATTTTGGAATGATGAGACCAGAGGGTTATAGAAAAACAATAAGATTAATGAACTTAGCAAACAAATTTAATATTCCCATAATCTCTTTTATTGATACTCCGGGAGCATATCCAGGTGTAGGAGCAGAAGAGAGAGGACAGGCTGAAGCAATTGCAAAATCAATCGAATGCTGTATGGAGCTTAAAGTTCCAACAATTGCAATAATTATAGGCGAAGGTGGTTCTGGTGGAGCAATAGCATTAGCTTCATCAAACAAAGTCCTTATGCTAGAAAACGCAATCTATTCGGTAATATCTCCAGAGGGATGTGCTACTATTCTATGGAGAGATCCAAAAAAAATGCTTGATGCCGCAAAAGCCATGAAGCTTTCAGCTAAAGATTTACTTAAATTAAAAGTTATTGATGAAATAATTGATGAACCTTTAGGTGGTGCACATAGAGATAGAGATACAATATTAAACAATGTCAGACAAACGTTAACAAAAAATTTGAATTATTTTGATGAATTATCCTCAGAAGAAATAATGAATGAGAGAAAAAATAAATTTCTAAAAATTGGAAGAAACGATGGTTTCATGACTAGTACTGAGGATCTCAGTACGTTAACTATTAAGAAAAGTAACTTTGATAAAATTTTAAAATCAAAAAAAATATTTTCAGCAATTGTTGGTGGATTAATTATAATTTCTTTGATTCTTTTAATAATATAAATTTATATAGCACCGTGACAATGCTTGAATTTTTTTCCAGATCCACAAAAACATGGTTCATTTCTTCCCATTTTTTTATTATTTGAAACTTGTTTAGAAATATCGTTTTGTTTTTCATTCTCTTGGTTTGACCCAAGAACAACTTTTAAATTTATTAACATAGTTACATAATCTAATTTTAATTTTTCTAAAAGATTTGAAAATAATTCAAATGCTTCTTTTTTATATTCAACCAATGGATCTCTTTGACCGTAAGATCTTAAACCTATAACTTGTCTTAATTGTTCTAGATATTGGATATGAGATTTCCAATTTAAATCTATTGATTGAAGAAAAATTCTTTTTTCAATTTCTTTTGCATGATCTTCGCCTAAAAGTTTAATCCGTTCGTTTCTAGTTTCTTGAAACTTATTATAAATCTTTTCTTTAAAATCTTTATCCTTTGCTTCAATTAAATCCTTAAATTCAGTATCTTCAAAGCTTTTTCCAACTATTTGCTTGGTTTTATTATTAAATTCGTTACTTTTAGGATTGGATAAATTTGAAATTTTTAACTTTATTAAATTATCAGATATTTCTTTTAAAAATTCATCTGAATAATCAAAGATATTTTCACTATTCATCGCATTTTTTCTTTGCAAAAATACAACATGCCTTTGATCATTAAGAACATTATCAAATTTAATAAGTGTTTTTCTTATGTCAAAATTTCTTGCTTCTACTTTCTGCTGAGCTCTCTCTAATGCTTTATTAATCCATGGATGATCAATACTTTCACCGTCCTTAAGTCCCAGTTTTTCTAGCATACTATTCATAGAATCTGATCCAAAAATTCTCATTAAATCATCTTCTAGACTAACGTAAAATACAGAACTTCCTTCATCTCCTTGTCTTCCAGATCTTCCTCTTGCCTGGTTATCGACTCTTCTAGATTCCATTCTTTCTGTGCCAATCACAAATAAACCACCTAAGGATTTTATTTTATCTTTATTTATTTTAAGTTGGTCTTCTGGAATAGAGCCCTTCTTACCACCAAGTTGAATATCAACTCCTCTTCCTGAAATAC
>QCGW01000024.1 GCA_003279775.1 Pelagibacteraceae bacterium AG-390-A23 | reverse complement strand
TCTTTATCAAAATCTTCTTTTGTAGTTCCTTCAGGTAATGTTGTATCGGTAGATGACCAAGTATCTTTTATTGCTTTTGGAAATAAAATTTTTTTATAAAAAGCTGTTCTACTTGAATTCTGTAGATCGTAAACTTTATAAAAATTGTATTTTTTTATATTTTTCATTAATGAATATAAATAAATCAGGTTTAGTCTTGATAATCGCTTATCTAAAATAACATTAGAAATGTGTGGATTTTTTTTAAATAAATCAAAGTATGGTTTTGTTGTGAGCAAATAAATTTCATCTCCTTTATGATTCTCAGAAATATCTTGAATTGCACCACAGGCTTGAGCTATATCACCCAAAGATCCATGTTTAATGATTAAAATATTAGACATATTTTTAACAATTTAACATAGTATAAAATTTAATGAATAAAATTATAGTAGAAGTATCGGTTGGTGAGCTTTTAGACAAAATTTCAATCTTAGAAATTAAAAAAGAAAAAATTAAAGACCCTGAAAAACTAAAATTTATATCGAATGAACATTCGATTCTCAAAGATCAGTTAGAAAAAAATGTTAAATCTGACGATAAACTAAATAAATTATTTCAAGATTTAAAAGAAATTAATGCCAAACTTTGGGTCATAGAAGATGACAAAAGAGATTGTGAAAAAAATAAGGACTTTGGTGATAAATTTATAAAATTATCTAGAGATGTTCATTTTTTAAATGATGATCGAGCAAAAATTAAATTAAAAATGAATAACCACACTGGATCAAGTATCAAAGAAATTAAAGAATATACTAGCTACTAAAAACTTTAGGAAACCAATCATCTCTCATCAAATCTCCTGTTTTTAAATTTATCCCATTAAATGGAGGTGAGGTAGGCCCTCCTCTATCAATATACTTAATATCATCTCCAATAAATCGCATCGAAAATGCTCTTCTAGATTTAGAGGTATTATTACCTGTTGAACCATGTACGGTTTTAAAATTAAACAAAACAGCATCCCCCAAACTTAGTTCTGGAATTAAAATATTTTTTTCAAATTCTTTTGAAGGAGGTAAATCCATAAAAGCACTATCATCATCATACCAAGATTGGTTATTTGACCATTTTGTGGGTCTAATTAACTTTGACCATTTGTGAGAACCTAAAATTAATTTAAGATTATTTTTATGATCAACTTCATCTAATGGAATCCAAAAACTTCCAGTATCGTTACCATCAACACAGTAATACGGCATATCTTGATGCCAAGGTGTTTCTTTGTGAGTACCTGGATCCTTTATAAAAATATGTTCATGAAAAATTTGAGTAGATTTAGAATTAGTTGCTTCTGCAACTATTTGAGCTCCAGGTGAATTATATAAACAATCCTTAAATTCTTTTATTCTCTCCCAATTACAATAGTCCTCAAAAAATCTTCCATTATTATTAGTTACATTCTCTCTTCCATGTTTACTAGGACTATCTAAAACTTTTTGAAATCCTTTTCTAAGTGGCTCAATCCAATCTTTAAATACATCTTTAATTATTATTACACCATCATTTTGATAATCATTAATTTGTTTCTCTGATAAAAACATTTTTATTGTTGAAAACTATACTTTTTCTCTAAATATTTAATCACGTTATGAATGATAAAAGTCATGAACAAATAAATTCCACCAGCAACAATAAAAACTTCAATGGGTTTAAAAGTTGTTGAAATTATATATTTAGCAACACCAGTTAAATCCATCAAAGTTACTGTGCTTGCTAAAGAAGTCCCTTTCATCATTAGTATTATTTCATTTCCATATGCTGGTAATGATTGTCGAATGGCAATTGGAATTTGGATTTTATAAAAGATTATTTTATTTGAAATTCCTAAGCTTTTTCCAGCCTCAATTATACCTGGTTTTATTGTCTGAAATGCAGATCTTAAAATTTCAGAGGTATATGCGCCAGTATTTAAAGTAAATGCTATTATTGCACACCAATAAGGTTCTTTTAAAATTACCCATAGAAATGTTGTTCTTAAATATTCGATTTGTCCTAACCCAAAATAAATTATGAAAATCTGAACTAATAATGGTGTTCCTCTAAATATATATGAATAGCCATAAGCAAATTTATTAATAAATATATTTTTATTTAATCTTAAAATTGCAAAGAAAAGACCTAGGAATAGTCCAAAAAATAAAGATGCAGATAATAATTTTAAAGTAACTACTGTTGCTCCTAGAAGTTTAGGAAAACTAGTTATCATTAAATCAAAATCCATTAATACCCCCTGCTATACTTTACTTCTAATTTGTTAATTAGCTTCATGCTTACATAGGTAAGCAACAAATATAAAACTGCCGCAAAAGAATAGAAGAATAACGGATCTCTAGTAGATCCTGCTGCAATATAAGATTGTCTCATTATTTCAACTAAACCCGTAACTGAGATAAGAGAGGTATCTTTTAAAGTTATTTGCCAAACATTGCTTAAATTTGGAATAGCTAACCTTAACATTTGAGGTAAAATTATTTTATAAAACTGCCCAAATTTATTTATTCCAAGAACCTTTGCAGCTTCAAATTGACCTTTGTCTATTGATTGAATTGCTCCCCTAAATACTTCTGTTGAATAAGCTCCAGAAATAATACCAATGGCCATTGAACCAGTAATAAATGCGTTAATCTCTATGTATTCGTAATAACCAAAAATTGAAGCTACATACATAATTGCACCGCTTCCCCCAAAGAAGAAAAGGTATATTACTAATAGTTCAGGCACACCACGGATTACTGTTGTATAAAAATTACCAACTAAATTTAAAGTTTTATATTTTGAGAGTTTTAAAGGAGTAAAAATTAAAGCAAAAAGAAAACCAACAAGCATTGCCGTAACAGATACGGCTACAGTCATTAAGGTTGCGTAAAATAACTCGTCACCCCAACCTGTTTTACCAAATGCGAGAAGTTCCATATAGATTGGCGACTATATATTATAGTCGCCAGATCTGAAATGAATTACATAGAAGCGTCGAAACCAAAGTGCTTAATAGCAAGTTTGCTAATAATTCCTTGTTTTCTAGCTTTGTTAATTGCTTTATTGAAGTCTTTTAAGATTTTGGCATCTCTTTTTCCAATCGCACTATCGTTAGCTTGTCTGATACCAACACCTACACCATTACCAAATGCACCACCTGAAAAAGTTGGTCCAACTAATACAACTGGTTTACCTGATTTGTCTGCATAATCTGTAAATGCAACAGCTGCAGCTAAAGCAACATCACATCTTCCAGAAGTTAGATCTAGGTTAACTTCATCTTGAGTTTTATAAGTTCTAACATTTACACTTCCTACATCACCAGACTCTAAAAAGTTTTGGTGAATTGTTCCTGTTTGAGTACAAACCGTTTTACCAGCAAGTACTCCTGTTAATGTTTTAAGAGCTTTTTTAACATCAGATCCACCCAATGATAAATTAATTCCTTCTGGTGTATCCATACCCTCTAAACTTGAGCCTTTCATTACTGCTAGAGAAGCTACTTCGTCAGCATAACCTTGTGAAAAAGTAATTGTTTTTTGTCTTTCAGCAGTAATAGACATTCCAGCCATAATCGCATCAAATTTTCTCATTACTAAAGCAGGAATCATTCCATCCCAATCTTGTTCAACAATCGTACACTCATACTTCATAATTGTACAAAGTTCTTGAGCAAGCTCGACCTCAAAACCAATAAGATTACCTGATGCATCTTTTGAATTCCATGGAGGGTAAGCGCCTTCAGTTCCAATTTTTATTTTTTCAGCAGAAACATTTCCGATGATAAATAAAGAAGCAAGAACTGTTAAAATAGTTTTTTTGAATATATTCATTATTTTCTCCTTTAATTAAGAAGAATTATTTCACAAATTTAAATAAGAAAAAAGAAAAATTAATGATTAATTGATGAAGAAAAATTCCAAGAGCAATCAAAACTAGGTATGTAAACTCTTGATAATTTTGCATTCCCAAAATTTTGATTGAAGACATTTAACCAATTTTCAACCTGATGTGGTTTTTTGTCCTGACTACCTACTTGAGCAGTGATAACTCCTTTAGGTTTTAATATTCTGACTAATGAATCCATATTTTTTGCAGCTAAGTCTATACAAAATTGATCGTCATTTAGATCAACAAAAATATGATCGTAAGTATCATCACTTACTGATTTAATACTTTCAAAAGCATCGCCCCAAACACATTTAACTGAATTTTTTTCTGTTGCTTTCTTACCAATATCTCCAAGGTGTTTATTACAAACATCTACTACTTCGGGATCTAGTTCATACCAATCTATAAAGTTAAAATTTTTTGAAATACATTCTCTTGCAACTCCGCCATCTCCGCCACCAATAATTGCCGCTCTTTCATTGTCTTTATTTAAATTTAAACCAGACCCTACAAAGGTTGAGCTGTATAAATGCTCATCAGTTGAAGCTACCTGTATTTCACCATCAATAAACAAGGATTTACCAAATTGCTCTAAATCTAAAATTTCTATGTGTTGACCTACTTTAGATTTAAAATCTTCTAAAACATCATTTACTACATACGATTTTTGTAAGCCTGGCGAACTGTAAATGTCATGATAAAGAGATTTTGTATCTCTATTAAATTCTTTTTTAACTATTCTTTTGTGCTCAAATTCTTTCTTTATAATATCTATTGCAACTGAAGGACTTACTTTTCCACATGTAAAAAAATCAAAACTTATTATTCCTTTTTCTGGAAACGTATGAAAACTAATGTGACTTTCAGCTAATAAAGCAAGAATTGTAAAACCCTGGGGTTCAAATTTATATTTGGAAATATTGAGAATTGTTACTTTTGCGGCTTTTGCAATATCATTTATTACTTTTTCAAATACTGCAGGATCATATTCTTTTGTTGTACCAATAATGTCTAGAGTTATGTGTTCTCCAACTTTAGTCATTAGCTATCCTTTTTTATAATTCTTTGCTTTGGATAAAACTTTTTTCATTTCTTTAACTGAAAGAATCTTTGGCTTACCCAATTTAAGGCTCGTTATATACTGAAGGGATATATTTTCAACCTCTTCAGCAAGTTCAAATGCTTTTGATAAACTTTCTTCAAATGCAATCTGTCCGTGATTTGAAATTAAACAAGCTTTTCGACCTTTTAAAGCTTTCAAAATATTTTTTGACAATTCTCTAGTTCCAAATGTTGCGTATTTTGCACACTTGATATCATGACCTCCAGCCATCGCTACCATATAATGAAAAGAGGGAATTGCTCTCTTGTGAGTAGAAACTGCTGTAGCACATGTTGAATGAGCATGAACAATTGCTTTTGCTTCTTTTTTATTTCTGTAAATATCTTGATGAAATTTCCACTCAGATGAAGGAATTCCCTTTTTTTTATCAAAGTATCCATTTAGGGAAACAAAAACTATATCATTGTTCTTTAATGCTGAATATTTTTTTCCTGAGGGGGTAATTAAAAAACCATCTTTGTACCTTGATGAAATATTGCCAGATCTTAATGCTGATAACTTTTTTGAATTCAGCATTTTTGAATATTTTATGATTTCAGATCTTAAATTTTTCATTTAAATAATTTTTTTAAACCATCAAAAGAAGCTTCTGTAATCCCTCTTTCAGTAATTAATCCTGTCACATATTTTGAAGGCGTAACATCAAAAGCTAAATTCTTAGCCTTGCTTTTGTTGGGGTATATCAAAACTTTCTTTATTTGATTATTCTCATCAATACCTTCAACATGAGATAATTCCTCTGAATTTCTTTCTTCAATAGGAATATCTTTAGCATCTTTAATATTCCAATCAATTGTTGAGCTGGGAAGGGCTACATAAAAAGGAACATTATTATCATGGGCAGCCAATGCTTTAAGATAAGTTCCAATTTTATTGCAAACATCTCCGTTGGATAAAGTTCTATCAGTGCCTACAATACACATGTCAACTTCACCCCTCTGCATTAAGATACCCCCTGTATTATCAGCGATAATAGTATTGGTAATTTCTTCCTCATTTAATTCATATGAAGTTAGATTTGCACCTTGATTTCTTGGTCTTGTTTCATCTACCCATACATGCACTGGAATACCTTTTTTATGTGCGTGATAAATTGGTGATGTGGCTGTACCCCAATTAATCGTTGCTAACCAACCTGCATTACAATGTGTTAATATGTTTACTGTATCTTTCTTTTTATTATAAATTTCTTCAATTATTTTTAATCCATTAATACCAATATTTTCACAAAACTTTTCATCTTCATCGCATATTTCTTTTGCCTCATTTAAAGCTGTACTTAAGATTTGATCGCTGTTAATTCCTGCTAATTTTTTTACCATTCGGTCAACAGCCCACTTAAGATTAATAGCAGTTGGTCTTGATTGAATTAATTCTTCTGCACTTTTTTTTATAAACTTTTGATTATTATTTTCTTGAATTGCTAAAGCCAGACCATATGCAGCGGTTCCTCCAATTAGAGGTGCGCCTCTTACCTCCATTACTTTAATAGCATTTATTGCATCAGTTACAGTTTTAAGTTCTTTAATTACAAATTGGTGAGGGAGTTTTGTTTGGTCAATAATCTTAACAACATTATTTTCAAACCAAATAGTTCGATACTCTTTTCCTTCTATTCTCATTTATTTAAAACTCTACCTGCAACAGTTTTTAATTTATTTATAGTCTTTTTTGTTCTTTTTTCTGGAGCAGTAATAATTGCTACATCTAAACAATTGTTTGTTGGGTCATTCGGGTCAATATGATCTTCAAAATTATCAATTAAATTTTTAATCATAACTTTTGCTTTTTCAGCATTACCTAATAAAACTTTGATTACCTGTTGAACATCAACATTTTCGTGTTCCGGATGCCAACAATCAAAATCAGTTACCATTGAAACAGATGCATATCTAATTTCAGCCTCCCTTACTAATTTTGCCTCAGGCATATTTGTCATTCCAATTACATCTGCTTTCCAAGATCTATATAAATTAGACTCTGCTAATGTAGAAAATTGAGGCCCTTCCATAACTACATATGTTCCATTTCTTTGATAATTTATGTTTGATTTTTTAATTGCTTCTTCGCATGCATTCATTAATCCGTTAGAGGTTGGGTGAGCCATTGATACATGAGCAACAATCTCATCATCAAAAAAAGTTTTATTTCTTGCAAAAGTTCTATCTATAAATTGATCCACAATTACAAATTTTCCAGGAGGTAAATTTTCTTTAAGAGAACCAACTGCTGATATAGATACAACATCTGTTACACCTAACTGCTTAAGTGCATCTATATTTGCTCTAAAATTTATATTTGAAGGAGAAACATAATGTCCCCTCCCGTGTCTTGGTAAAAAATAAACTTCCTTACTATTATATTTAGTTTTTAAAATCTGATCAGAAGGTTTTCCCCAGGGTGTTTGTAAATCAAGCAATTCTCTTTCTTTAAATTCCTCAATATCATAAAGACCACTGCCACCAATTATTGCTAATTTATTTGTTGTCATAATTAAAAAATTATTTATTTATACTTTTATATTTTACTATTATGAACTTAAAAAATTATATTAGATCTATTCCTGATTATCCAAAAAAAGGTATTTTATTTAGAGATATAACAACATTAATTAAAGATGAAAATGCATTTGAAGAAACGATTAATCAAATCATTGATAGGTCAAAAAAATACAATTTTACAAAAATTGCAGCTATAGAATCTAGAGGTTTTGTGTTTGCTTCTGCTGTTTCATTTATGCTTAAAAAGCCATTTATAATGTTAAGAAAAAAAAATAAGTTACCAGCAGATGTTCACTCAGTAGATTTTGAGCTTGAATATGGAACAGCAACAATTGAAGTTCATAAAGACTCTATAAATGAAGAAGATGAAGTTTTAATAATAGATGATTTAATTGCAACTGGAGGTACGGCTGAAGCAGCCGCGAAATTAGTTGAAATTTCAAAAGGTAAAGTTGCAGCATTTATATTTGTAATAAACTTATTCGATCTAGGAGGATCTGATAATTTAGTAAAAAATAATTATAAAGTTGAGAATTTAATTGAATTTCCAGGGCATTAGAAAGCAAAAAAACTTATCCACAGGCTATATAATGTTTGAAATTAATTTTTATGATTATAACTTAATTACCAATGAGAATTGAGGAAGAGCTTAAGTTAGATTATTCAGATGTACTGTTTAGACCTAAAAGAAGTACATTAAAAAGTCGTAAGGACGTAAATCTTCTAAGAACTTATAGGTTCAAATATAGTAAGAATGAATGGTCAGGTATTCCAATAATGGCAGCAAACATGGATGGTGTTGGAGAATTAGGTATTGCTGAAAAATTAAATGAATTTGGAATGATCACATCATTAACAAAACAACATGATGTTAAAAAACTTAAGCAAAATAAAAATATTAAAAAAATTTTTCCTAATATCGCACTTAGCGTTGGTATAAAAAAAGAAGATTTTCAAAATTTAGATAAAGTATTAAAAGAATTTAGTTTTTTTAAATTCATTTGTATTGATGTTGCAAATGGATACACAGAGCATTTCACTAATTTTATAAAATCTGTAAGAGATAAATATCCAACTAAAACAATAATCGCTGGTAATGTAGTAACAGCTGATATGACACAAGAATTAGTTCTAAGTGGAGCAGACATTGTTAAAGTTGGTATTGGGCCCGGAAGTGTTTGCACAACAAGAATTCAAACTGGAGTTGGCTACCCTCAATTAAGTGCAGTGATCGAATGTGCTGATGCAGCACATGGTCTTGGTGCACACGTGATAGCTGATGGTGGATGTACTTGTCCAGGCGATGTTGCTAAAGGTTTTGGTGGTGGAGCAGACTTTGTAATGCTTGGAGGTATGTTGGCTGGGCATGATGAAGGAAATGGTAAAATAGTTAAAATTAATGGAGAAAAATATATAGAGTTCTATGGATCTAGTTCTGAAGTTGCTAATAAAAAACATTATGGTGGACTATCAGATTATCGAAGCAGCGAAGGAAGGAAAGTAAGAGTAAAATATAGAGGCAAGATAAACGATACAATTTTAAATATTCTTGGTGGCGTTAGAAGTAGTTGTACTTATGTTGGTGCACCTTCACTTAAACAATTAAGTAAATGCACAACATTTGTTAGAGTATCCAATCAGTTTAATGATAGTTTGATTAAATAATTTATTTTTAAAACTTAAAATCTTTTATATTTGTAGTTTCATATTTTTCAAAAGGCATATGTATCCAGGGAGAATCTTTTAAATAATCTACAGAGTAATCAGGTATAAATTTTGAAGTTGATTTGTGCCATATAACTGCAGTTTTAATTTTTTCATCTAAATAAAATCCATAAAAGTGCTCTAACCATTTAATACTTTTTATTAAAGTTTTTCCAGAGTCAGCTAAATCATCAACTAGTAAAACATGCGATCCTAAATTTGGTGTAGTCTTTGCTAAATCTCTTGAAAAAGTAAACTGTCCTTGTTGGTTTTTAATATCATCACTATCACCATGGTAAGACTCAACAGATAAGATGGCTAAAGGTACATTAAAAAGTCTACTAAAAACATCACCTACTCTTAAACCACCTTTTGCAATACAGATAATTTGATTAAATTTTAAATTATCTTCATGAACTTTTTTAGCTAATTGCTCAATTTTATTATGATAATCGTCCCAAGTTATATAAATATCTTTCATAATTTTTGGTAGCGGGAAGTGGGATCGAACCACTGACCTCGGGCTTATGAGTCCCGCGCTCTAACCAACTGAGCTACCCCGCCAAAATAAAAGAACTTATACTTTAAATATTATATCTTTCAACAAGCTTTTAATTGATAAAAATTTATTGAGTTCTTTGCTGAAAAATTCATAAATAAGTAATGCAAAAAGTTAATTTAGTTGTCCCTGCAAAAGAAAAAATAGAAAATCTATTCGGGCTTATTAATTCTCTATTAAAAAGAAAAGAAATTAATAAAATTATACTTGTATTAAGCGAAAAAAATGAAAAAAAATTTATTAAAAATAAAAAACTAAAAATAATTGTTCAAAAAAAACCTGGATATGGTTCAGCAATAACAGAAGGATTTAAAGCCTCTAAATCTAAATTTAGTTGTATTTTTAATGCAGATGGATCTTTTAATGCAAATGATCTTCCAAAAATGATTAAACTAACGAACAAAAATGATTTTGTTTTTGCTTCAAGATATCTAAAAGGCGCAGGTAGTGATGATGATAATTTAATAACTTTAATTGGTAATTTTGTGTTTTCATTAATGGGAAGAATTATGTTGAATGTAAAACTTAGTGATATTCTATATACATTCGTACTCTGTAATACTAAAAAATTCAAAATGTTAAACATAATTAGTCAAGATTTTAGATTTTGCATAGAATTTCCTTACAAGGTTGAACAAAATAAATTTAAATATTCAGAAATAAAATCTAAAGAATTTAAAAGGAAATTTGGTAAGAAAAATGTTAATGAGTTTAAGGATGGTTTTTTAATATTAACTGAGGTAATTAAATGTTTTCTAAAAAAAATTACGAAAATTTAATATATTTTTTCTCATCTATTTTTATAATTTTTTTTTATCTATACTCAAAAAATTCTCTTTTTTCACATTGGTCAGATATTTTAGATCAAGATGTTACTTTAATCTATAATTCAATATTAATTGGATCTAACGATCCTCAACAATATTTAGATCATCCGGCTTTCACTACATTCTTTATTTTAAATATATTTTATAAAATTGGATATTTGATAAATCTTATTGAAATAAAAAATTTTGAGGAATTAATTAATCATACAAATAAAGATAGTGTTCTTCAATCAATACACAATGTTTCACAATTTGTTCATCTTCTATATTCTTTAATATTAATTTTACTATTTAAAAAAATATTAAACAGTATTCTTAAAAATGATTTAAGTTCTTTTTTTTTAAGTTTAATTTTTTTATTATCACCATCTTTTATATTTCTTTTTGACATTATCAGATCTGAAATTTTAAGTATAATTTTTTTATTTTTATTTTTTATTTGTCTAGAAAATTCTTTTAAAAAAAATTTATTATTTATTATTTTGGCTGGTGTTTTTTTTGTTTGTGCTCTACTCGCTAAAGTACAAATAATATTAT
>QCGW01000023.1 GCA_003279775.1 Pelagibacteraceae bacterium AG-390-A23 | reverse complement strand
CGAGACATTCCAAAGATGTTATATTGAAGATAAAAGAACTTCTTCATTTTTTCTTAATTTAATAAATAATCAACAAGGTGATTATTCAAGATACATTTTCTTTTATCTTAATCATTTAATTGATAACAATAAATTAAATGAAGCAAGATTAGTTGTTGAACAAATTGATTATATAAATTCAACACTTTTACTTTCACAAAGCAAAAGTTGGGTAGACAAAGAAAAATTCGATGATTTTGGAAAAATTTTTTCATGCAAAGATCATAATGATCTTGTAAGTGAGTTTTTATTTTTAATCTCTAATCTTTATTCTTCTCAGAATAATTTTGAGAAATCGAATTTTTACTTAAATTTGTCAAACTATTTAAATCCCAAGTTTGAATTTAATTTGTCATTGGTTTCAGAAAATTTTTATCTCAATGATGAATTTGATAAAGTACAAAGGATCTTAAAAAACTTTAAAAAAGAAGATGAATTTTATTATTGGTTTAGATTAAAAAAAGAAGCTCAAATAATAATTCAACAGCAGGATTATGAAAATGGAATTAAATACATAGATTCAAAATTTAATAAAATTGAAAATCCAAATATAAAAATGATTTTTGATTTAGCCAATTTTTATAAAAATTCTAAAAATTATGAAAAGGCAATAGATCGTTATACAGAAATTATTTTAACACTGGATGACAATTCACTTATCAAATCAGATGTATTGTATCGTAGAGGCGGTAGTTATGAAAGAATGGGCAATTATGAAAAGTCAGATGAAGATTTATTGCATGCGCTTAAAATTGATCCTAGCGATGCATATATTTTAAATTACCTTGCTTACTCTTGGTTAGAGCGTGATTATAAAATTAATGAAGCAATGGATATGTTGAAAACAGCATATGATTTAAAAAGCAATGATCCATATATTATTGATTCAATTGGATGGGCTTATTTTTTAATAAAGGACTATGTAGAAGCAGAAAAGTATTTAAAAAGAGCTGTAGAATTAATGCCAGATGACCCAATCGTGAATGATCATTATGGAGACATTTTATGGAAATTAAATCGAAAAATTCAAGCAAGATATTTTTGGAACAACGTATTAACTTTTGATGACACCGAAGACGATATGAGAGAAAAAATCAATATTAAAGTAATTGAGGGTCTTAAAAATTCCTAAATGAAAATTAATAAAATTAAATCTAATGCAAAGTTAAATTTAGCACTAAATATCACTGGAAAAAAAAAGGTTTTACATAAAATTGAAAGTATAATTGGTTTCATTGATTTACATGATGTTATTTCGATAAATCAACATAATGGAAAAAAACACCACATTTCTTTTAATGGAAAGTTTTCTAAAAATATTGGAAAAAAAAATACTGTTCAAAGATTATTTCAGATACTAGATAAAGAAAATTTATTAAAAAATAAAAAATTTAAAGTTAAAATTAAAAAATTAATCCCTCAAGAAGCTGGGTTGGGTGGGGGATCGATGAATGCAGCTTGTGTGTTTAATTATCTGATAAAAAAAAAAATTATTAATCCTAATCATAAAAAAATTCGAAGTATCTGTGACTTCATTGGTTCTGATGTTATTTTAGGCACCATTTCATCCAGCTGTGTGTTGTTATCAGGTGGTAGAATTAAAAAGATTTATAATACTCCAAAATATTATTCTATTTTAGTAAAGCCTGATTTTGGTTGCTCAACTAAAAAAATATACTCTGCTGTTCGAAAGTATACAAAACCAAAATATAACAAACCTGGGAAAAATATGTTTGGGGCAAAATATTTGATTGATGAACAAAATGCTCTTGAAACAATAGCGCTTAAAAAATATCCAAAACTTAAAAAAATAAAGTTATTCTTAGAAAGTATTGATAATCCATTATTTGTAAGAATGACTGGTTCAGGATCAACAATTGTTGCCTATTATAATTCATTAAAGAGTTGTAAGTTGGCAAAAGCTAAATTTAAAAGAAAATATAAAAATTATTGGTGTGTTACAGCAAAAACTATATGAATTTTATATTTTTATGTTATAGGAAGCTAGTATTGGGGCGTAGCCAAGCGGTAAGGCACGGGTTTTTGGTACCTGCATCCTAGGTTCGAATCCTAGCGCCCCAGCCATTTATGAAAAATTTTTTAGATAAATTTTTTTCCCGATCAAAAAAATCTTGATTATATCAGTCAAAATTTAAAACAAATTACATTAACAACACCCGCAAATAAAATTTTTGAAGCAATTAATAATTTTTCAGAGAAAAGTGAAATCAGATATGTGGGTGGGTGTGTAAGAAAAGTGATCAAAAAAGAAAATGTT
The DNA here is from genome assembly GCA_003279775.1 of Pelagibacteraceae bacterium AG-390-A23. Taxonomy (GTDB): domain Bacteria; phylum Pseudomonadota; class Alphaproteobacteria; order Pelagibacterales; family Pelagibacteraceae; genus Pelagibacter. The sequence continues at coordinate 9,292 of QCGW01000023.1, read as the reverse complement.
GATGATATCGACCTAGCAACAAATTTAACGCCTCCGGAAATTTGCGAGGCACTTAAAAACAAACAAATAAGTTATTACGAAACAGGAATTGAACACGGAACTATAACTGCAATAATTGACGAATATAAATATGAAATTACTTCTTTAAGGAAGGACGTCTCTACTGATGGACGGCATGCTGAAGTAGAATTCTCTTTAGATTGGAAGGAAGATGCCTCTAGAAGGGATTTTACAATCAATTCAATTTATGCAGATGGTGATGGTAATTTATTTGATCCATTTAACGGTAAAAACGATTTGGATGAGGGTTATATTAATTTTATTGGCGATGCGGAAAAAAGAATTCAAGAGGATTATCTACGTATTTTGAGGTATTTAAGATTTTATTTAAATTACTCAAATCATAAGCACCAATCAGAAATAATAAAAAACATAAAAAAAAATATTGATGGAATTTCAAATATATCATCTGAAAGGTTAATCGATGAACTAAAAAAAATAACGGGTTCAAATGGATTTTTAAAACTGTTTAAAGACAAAGAAAGTTTAGAGCTAATAGAAATAATTTTCCCTCAATTAAAGAATATTAAAAATTTTAAAAAACAAAATTCTTATGCTGAAGAGAATTTTTTAAAAATTGACTTCATATTCTTAATTGCGCTTTTAGTGATTGATGGGACTGATAATATGGATTATTTTCTTTATAAATTTAAAATATCTAACAAAGATAAGAAAAGATTAAAATTGATAGATCTTTTTTATAGAGAAAGAGTAACTCTAAACAACTTTACAGAGAAAAATTTGAACAAATTTTTTTATTTTAATGGACGACAGGCTGTAATAGATATAATTAATTTTAAAATTTTTACCTCAAATAAAGTAGAGAAAAAACTAATTAAACTATTAGATACTTATAAAGAGAAAGTAATTCCAACTCTGCCAATAGGCGCTGATCTACTAATGTCTAAATTTCAAATTCCTGAGGGTAAAACTTTAGGTAATAAATTAAAAAAAATCGAAGAAACTTGGGTTCAAAATGGATTTCAAATTTCAGATAAGCAAGTACAACAAATAGTTAAAAGTTAAATATATTTAACGTCTTTAATTTCAAAATTTTTTACACCAGAGGGTGTATTTATTTCAACTAAATCACTTTTATTTTTTCCAATCAAACCTTTACCAATTGGTGATTGAAAGAAAATTAGTTTTTGTTTTAAATCCGCTTCATCTCTTCCAACAATTTTATAATTAATTTTTTCACCAGTATCTAAATCTTCTAAATAAACTGTAGATCCAAAAATTACTTTTCCCTCATTGTTTAGTTTTGTAACGTCAATAACATTTGCTCTTGCAATAATGTCGTTAATTTCTGTTATTCTTCCTTCATTATGAGATTGTTCTTCTTTGGCTGCATGATATTCAGCATTTTCTTTAAGGTCTCCATGTGATCTTGCTTCAGCAATTGAAGCTACTATTTCTGGTCTTTTTTTTTCTTTTAAAAAAACTAATTCTTCTTTTAGTTTATTTAATCCGTTTAATGTTATTGGCTCTTTATCCATTTTTTTATTTCCATTTTGCAATCGGAGGTAATGACATTAAAATTCCCTCAACATTACCACCAGTTTGTAGTCCAAATTTTGTTCCTCTATCATAGAGCAAGTTAAATTCTGCGTATCGACCTCTTTTAATATACTGAAACTCTTTATCTTTTAAAGTCCATTTTCTTTTTATTTTTTTTTTAATTATTTCATTAAATAGTATTTGAAATGTAACACCAACATCTCTGACAAATTTAAAGTCATTTTCAAAATTATTATTTTTATAATCAAAAAAGATTCCACCTATACCTCTTGCCTCTTTTCTGTGAGGTAGATAAAAATATTCATCACACCACTTTTTATATTTTTTATAATAATTCTTATTATGTCTATCGCACATTGCTTTTAATATTTTATGAAAGTTTTTCCTCTCTTTTTCATCTTTTATTGCCGGGGTTACATCCATTCCTCCACCAAACCAATTCTTTGTTGTACAAATAAATCTTGTATTAAAATGCATTGCAGGAATATGGGGATTTTGCATGTGCATAACTATTGATATTCCTGATGCCCAAAATCTAGGATCTTTACTTGCGCCTGGAATATTCTTTTGAAATTGCTTAGGAAATTTTCCATAAACTTTTGAAAAATTTACTCCTACTTTTTCAAAAATTTTTCCATTTTTAAGAATTCTATATTCACCACCACCCTCATCTTTTTTATTGCTTCTTTTCCAAGAAGTTGATTCAAAATTTACTTTTTTTTTTTCAATTTTTAAAATGTCGTCGCATATTGCATTTTGCAATAGTTTAAACCAGTTACTCGCTAAGTCTTTTTTGATTGAGATATCCATTTTATATTAATTCTATTTGACGCAAACTTTCTGCCAAAACAATGGCAACTGACGATGCAATATTAAGAGATCTTACTTGGTTATTCATTGGTATTTTTAGACGATTTTTAATAATTTTATGAACCTCTTCGGGTACCCCAGCACTTTCTCTTCCAAACAAAATAGTATCATCAGGCTTAAATTTAAATTTAGTATAATTTATTGAACCCTTAGTTGTCATCAATACGATTCTTTGTTTCTTCTTTGCCTCAAAAAATTTTTCCGAACTTTGATAAAACTCTATTTGACTATAGTCCATATAGTCCATAACAACTCTTTTAAATCTTTTATCTGATAATAGAAAGCCACATGGTTCAATTATTTCTAGTTTAGCACCCAAACAAGCACAGGTTCTTATGATTGCAGCAGTATTCTGAGGTATATCAGGCTCATACAAAGCTATTTTGGGTCCTAAAATTGTTGAATTCTGTGTCATTCTTTCAGTAGTAAAATAATTATTTTATATTATATGAATTCGTATATTAACTATTTTAAATCAAAAAGAGATAATAATAAAAGCTACTTAGAGTGTCTGAAAAAAAAACAAAAAGAAGAGATTTTTTATTTACAGCTACCACAGCTGTAGGAGCTGTTGGCGCCGCTGCAGTAGTATGGCCAATGATCGATCAAATGAACCCAGATGCTTCTGTTAAAGCTTTAGCTAGCACAGAAGTTGATGTAAGTGCATTAACACCAGGAAATACATTAACTGTTTTGTGGAGAGGTAAACCTGTTTTTATAAGAAGAAGAACTCAAGAAGAAATTGATGAAGCAAGAAAAGTGAAGATGGAGGATTTAATTCATCCTGAGAAAGATGAGGATAGAGCTAAAAATCCAGAGTGGCTTGTTATGTTAGGTGTATGCACCCATCTTGGATGTGTACCTCTAAATGATAAAGGTGATTATAATGGCTGGTTCTGTCCATGTCACGGATCTCATTATGATACTTCTGGAAGAATTAGAAAAGGGCCGGCACCTTGGAATATGGAAGTGCCTAAATATGAATTCGTTGATGAAAACACAATTAAAATTGGATAAAGAAAAATGAGTGACCATGATTACAGACCAAAATCGAAGGTAGGACAATGGTTTAATGATCGATTGCCACTATTAACTCTTGCAAATCATTTAACAGATTATCCGACTCCAAAAAATTTAAATTATTGGTGGACATTTGGTGGAATTTTAACCTTTTGCTTAATCACTCAAATTGTTACCGGATTAACTCTTGCAATGCATTACATTGCTCACGCAGATATGGCTTTTGAAAGTGTTGAGCACATCATGCGTGATGTTAACTATGGTTGGTTAATTAGATATATTCATGCAAATGGTGCATCTATGTTTTTCTTGGCAGTCTACATTCATATCTTCAGATCATTATTTTATGGTTCTTATAAAGCACCAAGAGAAATAATTTGGATAATTGGAATAATTATTTACTTGCTAATGATGGCAGCTGCATTCATGGGTTATGTATTGCCTTGGGGACAAATGAGTTTCTGGGGAGCAACTGTAATCACAAATTTATTTAGCGCTATTCCGTTAGTTGGAGAGGGTATTGTTACTTGGTTGTGGGGAGGTTATTCAGTCGACAATCCTACATTAACTAGATTTTTTACTTTGCATTATTTAATTCCATTTTTAATTTTAGGATTAGTTGTTTTACATATATGGGCTTTACATGTTCCTGGTAACAATAATCCAGTTGGAATAGATGTAAAAAAACCATCTAAAGACACTGTGCCTTTCCATCCTTACATAGTAATTAAAGATGGTTTTGCTTTATTAATGTTCATGATTGTGTTTGCTTTCTTTGTATTCTACGCACCAAATATTTTAGGTCATGCAGATAATTATATCGAGGCAAACCCAATGGTAACACCTGCGCACATTGTTCCTGAATGGTATCTCTTACCTTTTTATGCCATATTAAGATCAGTTCCTGATAAATTGCTAGGAGTTGTGGCTATGTTATCTGCAATATTAATCTTAGCGGTTTTACCTTGGTTAGATACGTCAAAAATAAGATCCGCAGTATTTAGACCTTTATATAAACAATTTTACTGGATATTAGTTGCTGATGTTTTGATACTTGGTTATGTGGGTGCCATGCCAGCTGAGGGACTTTACTTATTGATAGCACGAGTTGCAACAGCGTATTACTTTTTGCATTTTTTAGTTATTCTTCCTGTTTTAGGCTTTAAAGAAAAAACTTTACCAGTGCCTCTAAGTATTACTGAACCTGTTCTAGGTGGTTCACCAAATCTAGCTGCCGCCAGAAATAAAGAAAGTAAAATAGAATAAGGTGAAAAATTTATTTAAATTATTTTCTATAATAATCTTAATTATTACTTCAAATTCATATTCTTTTGCTGCTGAAAAAGTGGAATATCTAAAAACTGACTGGAGTTTTAAGGGTATATTTGGAAAATTTGATAGAGCCTCTCTTCAAAGAGGTTATCAAGTTTATACTGAAGTATGTGCCTCATGTCATTCGATGAAGTATTTAAGTTATAGAAATTTAGCAGAGCCAGGAGGGCCAGAATTCTCTGAAGCACAAGCTAAAGCTATAGCAGCTTCATTTGAAGTAACTGATGGTCCAAATTCTGATGGTGAAATGTTTACAAGACCAGGTAAATTATCTGATAAATTTGTAATGCCATATGACAATGTAAAAGCTGCCCAAGCTGCAAATGGTGGTGCATACCCTCCAGACATGTCTGTTTTGGTTAAAGCTAGAGGGGGTGGTGTTGACTATATCTATTCCTTATTACAAGGATATGAAGAAGCTCCTAGCAATGTATCTTTAGATGATGGAGTTTATTACAATAAATATATGTATGGCAATAAAATTAGAATGGCTGCTCCATTATCAGATGGATTGGTAGAGTATGGCGACGGAACAAATGCAACAGTAGAACAGATGTCAAAAGATGTAACAACATTTTTAATGTGGTCTGCTGAACCTCATTTAGAATCTCGACATCAGATGGGCTTTAAAGCGATTGTCTATTTAATTATTCTAACTATTTTAGTTTATTTTAGTATGAAAAAAATCTGGTCACGTGTTGAATCTGAAGTTTAGTACGTCTCCATCTTTTACAATATAATCTTTACCCTCTAATCTCATTTTTCCGTTAGTCTTAGAATTTACCCATCCATCATTGGCTACAAAATCCTCATAAGATATAGTTTCAGCTCTAATGAAACCTTTTTCAAAATCTGTATGAATTTCTCCTGCAGCTTTTGGAGCAGTACAATTTTTTTGTATAGTCCACGCTCTTGTTTCTTCAGGTCCAGAGGTAAAATATGTATCAAGTTCTAATATTTTATAGCCCTTTTGAATTAACATACTTAAACCTGTATCTTTTAAACCAATCATATCCATGTAATTTTTTTTCTCATCTTCTGCTAATTCATTTATTTGGTTTTCTATATCTGCAGAAACAATCAGAGTGTTATCTTTTCCAAATTTTTCGATGAAGTCTTTAGTATATTTATTTCCATCCTGTACGCTTTGCTCATCTACATTGCAAACAAAAATCTTTGGTTTTGTTGATAAAAGACCACTTTGATTAAGTTGTTTTGTGTCAAATTGAGAATTTAATATTGATATATCTTTATCATTATTAATGCAGTCCAATGCAATCTCTAAAATCTTAAGCTGATCTTCGTCAACGTTTTTTTTATTATTTTTTTCAAGTCTTTTTTGGATAGATTCTAGGTCAGCCAACATCATTTCAGTTTCAATGATCTCAAGATCTCTTATTGGGTCAACATTAGGATTTACATTTTGAATATCGTCTGAGTCAAAACATCTAATCATATGAATAACTGCATCAACTTCTCTTATGTGGGACAGAAATTTATTGCCTAATCCTTCACCTTTAGATGCGCCTTTAACAAGACCAGCTATATCCACAAATGAAATTGTTGTATTTATTGTTTTTTTTGATTTTGAAACTTCTGATAATTTGTTCAATCTTTCATCTGGAACGGGGACTACTCCCACATTGGGATCTATCGTACAAAATGGAAAATTTGCAGCTTGGGCTTTGCTTGAGTTTGTAAGTGCATTGAATAGAGTAGATTTACCCACATTAGGCAAACCAACAATTCCACATTTAAAACTCATTATTTATTGTTTACTGTGCTAGAGAATAAATCTAATTTTTTGTCGATAAGTATTGATATAGATTCTGTAATGTTATTTGTAATTTTTTCCAATCCAAGCATTTCATCTTCATCAAAATTCTGAAGAACAAAATCACCTACTTCCATTTTATCTTTTGGTTTACCAATTCCTATTCTCACTCTTGAATAATCTTTACCAATAAATTTATCTATTGATGCAATTCCGTTATGTCCAGCATCAGAGCCACCAAATTTTGCTTTTATCTTACCAAACTCTACGTCTAGATCGTCATGAAAAACGATAATATCCTCAGCATCTATTTTGAAATATTCAATTAATTCTCTAATACAAATTCCAGAATTATTCATAAATGTTAAAGGTTTAATAGCGTAAACTTTTTGGTCTCCTACATTACCAGTTGTAAGAAGTCCTTTGAATTTTGGTTTTTGTTTTGAAAGCCCAAATTTTTTATTTATTGCATCTATAATTTTGAAACCAATATTGTGCCTATTGTTTTCACTGTCTGGGGTTGGATTGCCTAATCCTACAAGTAGAAGCATAAAATATTAATAATAGAGGATAAAATTCAATTTTAATTAACTTATTTTTTTTCTTCAGCAGGTTTTTTATCTTCACCTTCTTTTTTATCACCTTCAGCTGCAGGTTTATCTCCACCATCAGCTGCTGCCGCTTCTGCTCCTTCAGCACCTTCTCCTTCAGCCGCCTCAGCTTCCGCAGGTTTTTCAGGTTCTTTCATAACAGTAGGGGCTGCTAGGGTTGCAATTACGAAATCTCTTCCTTGAATTGTAGGAGTAACATCACTGTCTAGATTTATAGAAGAAATCTTAAAGCTTTCTCCAATATCAACTCCATCAAGATCTATTACAAGATTTTCAGGAATTTTTTCGCTTGGACATTTTAGCTCAACTTTTCTTCTTACAATGTTTAAAACCCCGCCTCTTTTCAAACCAGGAGATTTTTCATGATTTAAAAATTTCACTGGAACTTCAATTCTAACTTTTATTCCTGCAACTATTCTTAAAAAGTCTACATGAATTGGTTCATCTGAAATAATGTCATATTTTATTTCTCTTGGGAGAGCTTTTTGAGGTTTGCCATCAACATTTAAAGTTATGATGCTTGATAAAAAATTTTCTTTTTCAATTAGTGATTTAAGTACCTTTTTAGATATAGAAATCTTTTCATTTTGAGCTTCACCACCATAAATTATCGCGGGTACATTACCGTTATCCCTAAGCGAATTAAGCTCACCTTTGGTTTTTGTATTTCTGATGTTAGCGTCTAATGAATTCATAAAAACAAGGGTTTTTAGCTCAAGTTCTTCAATAACTCAAGGTATTTATTTGAATAAATCTGATACTGAAGTTGAGTTAGATATTCTTTTAATTGCTTCACCCATAAGGCTTGAAATTGACAGAACCTCAATGTTTTTAGCACCTTTAACTTTGTTCATATTGTCAATTGTATCAGTGATAACCAAATTTTTAATTACAGAATTTTTAATTTTTTTTACAGCTTCTCCACTTAGAACACCGTGTGTTATATACACATATACTTCTTTAGCCCCTCGATCTTTAAGAATTTTAGCTGCATTTACAATTGTTCCACCTGAGTCGATTATGTCATCAACAATAATGCAAATTTTTCCTTTAACATCTCCAACAATATTCATTACTTGAGATTGACCTGGCTTTGGTCTTCTTTTATCTACAATAGCCAATCCAACGTTTAAAATTTTTCCAAGCGCCCTAGCTCTCTCAGTACCACCCACGTCTGGAGCTACACAAATTAAGTTCTTACTTTTTATCTTCTTTTTTACATGTCTTGCAAAAATAGGTGTTGCAAACAAGTTGTCTACTGGAATATCAAAAAAACCTTGAATTTGTCCTGCATGCAAATCAACAGTGACAACTCTATCTGCTCCTGCTTTTGTGATTAGATTCGATACAAGCTTGGCTGATATTGATGTTCTTGGTGCAACTTTTCTATCCTGTCTAGCGTAACCAAAGTAAGGGATAACAGCTGTAATATTTTTTGCTGACGATCTCTTAAGCGCATCAACGCATAATAGCAGTTCCATTAAGTTATCATTTGCAGGCGAAGATATAGATTGAATTAAAAAAATACTATTTCCTCTGATATTCTCATTTATTTCAACATAGATTTCCCCATCAGAAAAATTTCTAATACTTGAGTTAACTAATTTAGATTTTAGATATTTAGCAATATTCTTGCTTAATGGTTTGTTGCTATTTCCGGATAATAATTTCATTCAAAAAACCTAATTAAGCATAATTATTGAAATATTTCTACCATAATCATCATGATTTAGTCTTAACGCTCTCCTCGCACTAAAAAAATTATTATTAATATCAAATGTATCAATATTTAAAGACTCAATATTTTTTATTTTATTCTTTAAAAGACATGATTTTACATATTTAGGTAAATCAAAATAAAGCTTTTTGTACTTAATTTTAAAAAATTTATTATTTTTTTTATCCTTTTTTATAAATTTTCTTTTAAAATCTCTTTTGACTTCATAATTTTTAGCTGAGATAGCAGGTCCGATAGCTGCAGTAATATTTTTAGGACTAGATCCTTTTTTGATCATAAATTGGATTACTTTGCTAATTATGTCTTTGTATGCACCTTTCCACCCCGCATGAATTGCTGCAACTAATTTAGTTCTTTCATCACAGA
>QCGW01000022.1 GCA_003279775.1 Pelagibacteraceae bacterium AG-390-A23 | reverse complement strand
CAATCTCTATATCCCTATGACAGTGCACCAAAATTAGTTGAGTCTATGAATAATTCTTTAATAAGAGCTGATCAAATTCAACATATGGAAATGCAAGACGGTGATATGAAAAAAGAGGATAGAACAGATTACATGTTGCCCATTATTGCTGATGGTGAAGCTGGATTTGGAGGTCCATTAAATGTGTTTGAATTAACTAAAAAATTTATAAAAGCAGGTGCTGCAGGTGTACACTTTGAAGACCAGCTAGCTAGTGAAAAAAAATGTGGTCATATGGGTGGTAAAGTTTTGGTACCAACAGGAACAATGATAAAAAATCTAAAAGCTGCAAGATTAGCTGCTGATATTGCAGAGGTTCCATTAATTATTTTAGCTAGAACTGATGCGAATGCTGCAAAACTAATTACGAATGATTTTGATGAAAATGATAAACAATTTTTAACAGGTGAAAGATCTCCTGAAGGTTTTCATTATGTAAAAGATGGAATTGAACAAGCTATCTCTAGAGGTTTGGCTTATGCACCTTATGCTGATTTAATTTGGTGTGAAACAGCAACGCCTAATTTAGCAGAAGCTAAAAAGTTTGCTGATGCTATACATGAAAAATTTCCTGGAAAACTTTTAGCTTATAATTGTTCACCTTCTTTTAATTGGAAAAAACATTTAAGCGATGATGAAATTGCTTCATTCCAACAAGAAATTGCAAAAATGGGTTATAAATTTCAATTTATTACTCTTGCTGGTTTTCATACTCAAAATATTGCAATCTTTGAACTTGCTGAAAAATATAGAAAAGAAGGTATGGCTGCATACTCTAGAATTCAACAACAGGAATTTGCTCGAGAAAAAGATGGCTATACTAGTGTTAAACACCAAAGAGAAGTTGGTACATCTTATTTTGATGCAGTATCAAATACTATTAGTAGCGGTCAAAGCTCAACTACAGCAATGGCTGGATCTACTGAGTCAGAACAGTTTTAAAAAAATAACTTCCCTCTCCATTTTTTTAGTAGCCCTTAACAGGGCTATTTTTTTATTTGTAATTCATACTCAGACTGTTAAGGGTCACAAATGTCTAATAAAAACTTTGGTTTTGGAACTCAAATAAGAAAGTCTCCATATTTTGACTCTACTGTTAAATGGGGAGCTACAGGTTTTTCTGTATATAATCATATGTATATTCCAAGAGACTTTGGAAGTCCTGAGCAAAACTTTTGGAACCTTATTGAAAAATCAATTTTATGTGATGTGGCGGTTGAGAGACAGGTTGAAATAACTGGTCCTGATGCCTACAAATTTATTCAATTATTAACTCCTAGAGATCTTTCAAAATTATCAATAGGACAATGTAAATATGTATTAATCGTAAATAACGATGGAGGCATATTAAACGATCCAGTTTTACTAAGATTAGCAGAAAATCATTTTTGGTTATCCTTGGCAGATAGTGATGTTTTGTTATGGGCACAAGGTGTTGCTGTTAACTCTGGTTTAGATGTTAAAATATCTGAACCAGATGTATCCCCTCTACAGTTACAAGGCCCTACCTCACAAGAAATAATGGTCAAATTATTTGGTGAAGATATCAGAGATCTTAAATATTATTGGCTAAGAGAATATCAACTTGATGGAATTCCATTAATTGTTTCAAGAACAGGTTGGTCAAGTGAACTTGGTTACGAAATTTATTTAAGAGATGGCTCAAAAGGAAATGAATTATATGAAAAAATTATGGCTGCTGGTAAAGAACATGGAATTCAACCAGGTCATACATCGTCCATAAGAAGAATTGAAGGTGGTATGCTTTCATATCATGCAGATGCAGATATCCATACAAATCCATACGAATTAGGATTTGATAGATTAGTAAATTTAGAAACTGCTATAGACTTTATAGGTAAAGAAGCTCTTAAAAAGATTAAGCAAAATGGAATCAAGAGAAAACAGGTTGGTCTTATAATTGATTGTGATCCTTTATCAGGACCTAACACAACTTTTTGGCCAATTGAAAAAGATGGTAAGACGATTGGGAAAGTAACCTCAGCTGTATATTCACCTAGATTAAAAAAAAATATCGCACTTGCAATGATAGAAATAAACTATTCAGAATTAGGAAATGAATTAAATGTTCAAACTCATGAAGGAAAATATTCTGCTACAATTGTAGAAAAACCTTTTTATGATCCTAAAAAGAAAATAGCTAGTAGCTAAGATTTAATATTGTAACCTTTTTTAAGTAAAATAGTAACAATCGTGATGCATCCTAATAAAAAAGCAACCATAGAGACGATACTAACCCAAATATTAAAATCTGATACTCCATAAAATGAAAATCTTAATCCATTTATTAAATAAACTACTGGATTAAAATATGTAACCATCTGCCAAAACTCTGGCAGCATATCTAAAGAATATAAACTTCCACCTAAAAATACCATCGGAGTAATAACTAGTGTTGGTATAATTGACATTTGCTCAAAGTTAGAACTCATCAATCCGATTAAAAAACCAAACAAGGCAAAAGTAAAAGCAACTAAAACTAATAAAAATATCATTAATAAAGGATATTTTACATCTACCTCTACAAAAAATGTTGCCGTTATAAAAATTACAAAACCTACAATTAAAGTTTTTGTTGCTCCAGCGCCAACAAAAGCAAGAACAATTTCTAAAGTTGATATAGGAGCTGCCAAGATTTCATAAATCGTCCCATTAAATTTGGGAAAAAATATACCAAAGGATGTGTTGCTGATTGATTGGGTTAAAAGAGTGAGCATCAATAAACCTGGAACAATGTATGATCCATAGCTTATCCCATCAATATTTTCTACATAACCTCCAATTACTGAACCAAAAACAATAAAATATAAAGAGGTAGATAAAACTGGTGATAACAATGATTGCATCAATGTTCGTTTAAATCTATCCATCTCATGTAGATAAATTGCTTTAAAAGCATAATAATTAAATTTCATTATTTTCCTTTACTAAGCTGACAAATATTTTTTCTAATGTGCTTTGTTCTGTTTTTAAATCTTTTAATTTAAATCCTGCATCTTTTAAATCTTGAAGTAAATTTGTAATCCCAGTTTGTTTAGCTTGAACATTGTAGGTGTAATCAATTGACATTTTATCTTTACCAATTTCAAGATTATATTTTTCTAAACTACTCGGTAATTCTTTAACCTCTTCTTGTAAGTCCACAGTAAGTTTCTTGTGACCCATTTTCTTTAATAATTCTTTTGTTTCATCAACCACTATAATTTCTCCCTGATTGATTACTCCTACTCTATCTGCAATAGCTTCTGCTTCTTCTATATAATGTGTGGTTAAAATTATTGTAACACCAGTTTTTCTTAAACTCTCAACAACTTTCCACATATCCTGTCTTAACTCAACATCAACACCAGCAGTTGGTTCATCTAAAAATAAAATGGTTGGTTCATGAGATAATGCTTTTGCAATCAAAACTCTTCTTTTCATTCCCCCAGATAATTGTCTAAGCCTTAAATCTTTTTTATCCCATAGACTTAGATCTTTTAAAACTTTCTCAATATGTTTAGGGTCAGGTTTTTTCCCGTACAAACCTCTAGAATATGAAACGTTATTAAATACAGTTTCAAATTGCTCTAAAGTTAACTCTTGAGGTACTAATCCAATTCTAGATCTTGTTTCTCTATAATCATCAATAATATCAAATTCATCTACTGTAACTTTCCCAGAAGATGGTCTTACTATCCCGCAGATAATACTTATAAGCGTAGTTTTTCCTGCACCATTTGGTCCTAGCATTGCAAAAATTTCACCCTTTTTAATATTTAGGTTTATTTTTTTTAATGCCTCAAAACCATTGTCGTACACTTTTGACAGGTTATTTATGCTTATTTGCTCGTTTGACATGTGGTTAGGCATATATAGAGACAATTTATAGTATTACAATAAATTAAAATTTACCTTAATTTTGGTTTAATGAAAAAATTTTTAGTATTTATCTGTTTTGTATTAGCATTTAGCACCAAGGCAATTGGAAAAGAAACCACTTATAGTAAAGAGTTGTTTGATAAAGCTCTATCAGAAGGAAAAGTTGTGGTGGTTAGTTCTTGGATTAAATATTGTACTTCTTGTGCTAGCCAAATGAAAGTTCTTGAAAAAGCAAAAAATGATTTTGAGAATATGGAGTACTTTGCTTTTGATGTAACAAATAAAGAAATTGCTAAATTTTTTAACGTTCAATATCAAACAACACTTTTAATTTTTAAAGATAATAAAGAAGTTTACAGAAGCATTGGTGAGACCACTAAAGAACTAATTTATGATGCTTTAAAAGCCTCTATCTAAATTTAATTTTTAAAATTATTGAAGGCAAGAAAGTTGCAATCAAAAAAGATAAAAATAATAAAGATTGAGCTATAAAAGATGAGAATAAGTCTTTTGACAAAAATACTCCAACTAACAAACTTTTAGAAAAATCTGGAAATGGAAACATTAAAAATCCAGCAACTAAACCAATTATAATTGAAACATAAGCAGTTTTTTCATCCACTTTATTATAGAAACTATAAAAAACAGTCACTACAAACGCACAACAAAAGAGATCTGCAAGAAGGAATAAATATAAAATATCAAATCCTTTTGAAGCAACACCAAATGCAATTACGGATAAGATTAAAATGAAATATTTAGATATTTTTAAGTAATCAGTTTTTTTATCTAAATTAAAAGTTGCTTTGCCATCGACTACAAATAAACTAGAAATAGCATTAACCAAAGTATCAACAGTAGAAATTGTTAATGCAAGACCAAGGATAATGATTAATAAGGATAAAATTTCTTTTTGATCTTTTAACAATAAACTAAAAAATCCTAAATCAGGTCTAATAGATGGATCCATTGAAAATGAAACCATTCCAATAAAACCCATTAAGAAAACTATTGGAACAATAATAAAGAAAGAAATTATCAAACCACTTTTTAATGTTTGATAATCTTTTGCTGCATATACTCTTTGCCAATTTCCTTGATGAAATAAATTAGTTGCTGCAACTGCTATAAAGAAAGTTAATCCAGCAGTATATCCTGGAACATAACTTGAACTTATTAGTTGAGGGTTTTTCTCATTAATTAAAGAAAAAGAAAAATTATCTCCTGAAGATGAACTAATAATTGAAACCAAAATAAATAATAAAACACCAATTACAATCATTTGAATATTATCAGTAAATATTGAGGCTCTTAATCCTCCATAAAGTGTATAGCTTAAGGTAGCTGCCAAGACTATTAATGCTGTAATCCATAATTCTGTTCCTGATATATAATTAATTAATACAGCAACTGCCGTTACTTCTGCGCAAAGAAAAATGAACATATAAAAGATTGTCATTAACAAAATTAGCTTAAAAAGACTTTTGCCAAATTTCTTTCTCATAAACTCAACTAAAGAAGATCCTTTTGGAAACTCATTTCTAATTTTTTTTCCAAAATAAATTAAGAAAATCATTGGAAAAGCTGTGCCTAATGCATAACCAATAACAGCACCTACCCCGCCCCAGGTTGCAGCTGCAACTGGACCAAATAAAATCCAAGCACCTAAAGCTGATGCTACAAGACTTGTAGTAAGTGAAAATAAACCAATGTTTCTATTTGCAGTTAAATAATTATTAATTCCTGTAAATTTTTTAGAATGAAGAATTCCTAAAAAAGCAAATATTAAACTAATTGCAATCACTAATATTAATGAAGTTGATTGAGTTAAAAAATATGTTTTATCCATTTTATCCCTTTCTGAATTACCGGACAGGTTCTTAGGGTATGATCTCAGTCTGTTAAGACACCCCTATAAATAATCTTTATATTATATTAATCGATATAGCTAGTGATTTAAAAAATATTTCTTAAATTATTTTTGACTCTTATAATTCATTATTTCAATCATGCATTGAGTTGCGTACTCTCTCCACTCAGATGATGTTTTGTTCTTCAGGCTATCCAGATGATTTCTGTTACTTTGAATATCATCTTTATGCTTTAATTTGTCAGCTCCATTTAAGTTTTTCTCCATTTCAGACAAATTTGTTTCCATTGCCTTTATCCATTCGTTTCCAAGCTCAACACATTTTTGATCATCTTTTTCATCACAAATTTGTTTAAAAAAATTAAAGATAACATCATCAGTATTTACTGAAGTATTCATTAATTATTGTTTACAGGTACCAATAGACTCTGGGCCACAAGTTTGACCATTGGTCCACGTTGCTCCAGTTAAATTAGCTCCATCAAAATTAGCATTGGTGATGTTAGAAGAAGTAAAGTTAGCTTCCATCAAATTAGAGTTTTGAAAATTTGCTTCGATCAAGGTTGCTCCCATAAAATCAACTCTAGTTAAGTTGGCTCCAGTAAAATTAGTTTTTTCAAAATTTGCGCCAATAGAAACAGATTCATAAAGATTGGCTCTTACAAAAGTAGACTCTGGAAAAGTTCCAAAAGATAGATTTGAAGTCATCATAATACTTTTATCAAAGTTCACTTGAATAAAACTTGCAAAAGAAAGATTTGAATTTGGAAGATAACTTCCTTGTAAATCTTGTGAGTCTGAGAATCTACAATTAGAATAATCAACACCTTCTGTTAAAGGATCGTCACATGCTGCATTTGAATTTGTGAAAAATAATAAACTAAATAAAGCAAGTAGGATTATTTTTTTCATAAGCAAAGTTAGCAAAAAAAATATGTCAAAACAATGAAGGTTTAAAATTTAATATTAATTTAACAATGTAATTTATTGATATTTTGCAGTATAAAAATCAACTAATGAAAGAATATAACATTGCTTCAATAGCTGGTGACGGGATTGGTAAAGAGGTGTTACCTGAAGGCTTAAAAGTTTTAAAAGATGTTGCTTTAAAACATCAATTTAAAATAAATTTTACAGAATATGATTTTGCTTCCTGTGATTATTACGAGAAACATGGAAAAATGCTTCCTGATGATTGGAAAGAAAAATTAGAAAAACATGATGCTATATTTTTTGGAGCAGTCGGTATGCCAGATAGAGTACCAGATCATATTTCTTTATGGGGATCCTTACTTCAGTTTAGAAGAGAATTTGATCAATACATAAATCTTAGACCCGTAAAACTTTTCCCTGGTATCAATCCTCCTCTAGCCAACAAAAAACCTGGTGATATCGATATGTTGATTGTTAGAGAGAATACAGAGGGAGAATATTCTACTGTAGGCGGAAGAATGTATAAAAATACCGATAGAGAAATTGCAATTCAAGAAACTATCATGTCGGCACATGGAATAGACAGAGTTCAGAAATTTGCTTTTGAATTAGCTAAAAAACGAAAAAGAAAAAAATTAACAAATGCAACAAAATCAAACGGAATTTCAATTACTATGCCTTTTTGGGATGAACGATTTAATGAAATGAAAAAAAACTATCCTGAAATTGAAACAGATCAATTTCATATTGATATTTTAGTTGCTAGATTTGTGCTCAATCCTGAATGGTTTGATGTTGTAGTAGCATCGAATTTATTTGGAGATATTCTTTCAGATTTAGGACCTGCTTGCACAGGAACAATTGGAATTGCTCCCTCTGGAAATATTAATCCAGAAAATAAATTTCCATCTTTGTTTGAACCAGTTCACGGTTCTGCCCCTGATATTGCAGGAAAAGGAATTGCTAATCCTGTAGGACAAATTTGGTCTGGAGCAATGATGCTAGATTATTTAGGGGAAAAAGAAGCATCTAATTCAATAGTTGAAGCAATTGAAAAATCTTTAAGTGATAAAAGTAACAGAACTAAAGATTTAGGAGGTGATGCTGATACTATCAAATCTTCTAATTCGATTTTAGCTAATCTTTAAATTTTAATTTTTTTTCCAGTTTTTGCACTTTTAGTTATAGCGGCAAAAATTTTAAGAGAGATTAAACCATCATTTCCATTTACTTTTGGTTTAGCTTTTTTTGCGACAACATCAGCAAAATGATCAATTTGATTTACTAATGTATTGTCATCTTTTTTGTTTTTATCTTCATTAACAAAAATTTTATTCCACCAACTTCTTTCTTTTTTATAAAACCAATATTTAAGATTGGGAAACTGTAAAGAACCCTTGGTACCTCCAATCATGTAAGCAGATTGGTTGGTAATTGGGTACGCAGGATTTTCTCCAGCAGTTAATTCATAACTCCACGGTGCAACAATTGTATCTGACAAATTTAGCGTACAAAGTGCTCCTGAATTAAAAATCAAGCTAATTGTAGCTGTATCCTCCACTTGGAATTTTCTAGTTTTATTTGTTGTAAATGCTTGCACATATTTTATTGAACCCAATAAATAACAAATCATATCAATGTCATGCACTAAATTAATTCCTAAAGGCCCCCCCACCTTTCCTAACTCTCCATTTTTCATTGTAATAAGCTTTGTGTTTATACAACCAACACAAAACATTTGCGGAGACGATGTTGCCCAATTTATCTTTGTTAATAATATCTTTTACTTTAGAGACTATAGAATTGTGCCGACGATGATATCCAATCAATAATGGTGTTTTATTCTTATTAGCACTACTTATAATTTTTTTTGCAGATTGAATGTTATCTGAAATAGGTTTTTCTAACAGAACAGGTATTTTATTTTTTAAAAAACTTACTGTATGTTTTTCATGCAATTGATTAGGAGTAGCAACTATTACAGCATCTAGTTTTTTTGAATTTAAAAGCTCTGATACATTAGAATATAATGGGATTTTATATTTTTTTGATAAATTTTTAGCGTTATTGCTAATATCTACTATTGAATGAAGATTTGCTTTTTTTGATTTTTTAATGGCTTTAATATGTTGTAAACCCATTAATCCTGTTCCAACTATGGAGATATTAATTTTTTTACTCATAAATTAATTAATTTTAATTTTTGTAAAGCATGTATACCTTTTATTAGGTTTAATTAAAGTACTAGGAAAATTTTTTTTATTAGGAGCATCAGGAAAATATTGTGTTTCTAAACAAATACCTTGATAGGGAAATAATTTTTTTTTGTAATTTAGATTTTGTGCTGAATAAAGTTGAACACCAGGTAAATTTGAAAAAAAATCAACTTGAATATTAGTATTATTATTTTTTAAAGTTCCAACATAATTTCTAATATTTTTCTTTACAATAAAAGTGTTATCAAAACCTTTAAATTTAATATTAAGCTTTTTATTTTTGAAATAATCTAGTTTTTTTCTAATGTTTTTAAAATTTGAAAAATCGTAAATAGATTTGTTTACATTTTTAAATCTACCAGTTGGAATTAAATTTTTATTTATTTGAAGATATTTATATGAGTTTAATTTTAACTCATGACTATAAATCATATTTTTTTTATTTTTCTCTAAGTTCCAATAACTATGATTAGTTAAATTAACATGAGTGCTTTTATTGGATTTGTATTCATATTTTATAATTAGATATTTATTTATTAATTGATAAGTACAATTGACAACAAGATCTCCTGGAAAGCCTTGATCGTCATTTGCTGAATGAAGTTGATATACTATTTTATCTTTTGTTTGATTTAATTTTTTCCATGGGAGAATCGAGAAACCAACTTTACCACCATGCAGTATATTTTTTTCCTCATTTGCATTTAAATTAAATTTTTTATTACCTATCTTAAATTTTGCATTGGAAATTCTACCTGCATATCTTCCACAAGTAGATCCAACACTTGGATGTTTATACCGATAGTTTTGTTTTGATCCTAAGTTTAAGATTAAATTTATTTTCTTTTTCTTGTGATAAACTTCAAAAAGACTGGCGCCGTAATTAAGAGTTTGAACTCTTAGAAATTTATTTTGAATTGTAGAACTTTCAATTTTCACCTAGATCAAGTTATACCACCATCAACAATAAAGCTTTGTTTTGTGCATCCAGATGATTGATCTGATGCTAAAAACATTACCATCTGAGCAACATCATTAGGTTTTAATTGTCTTTTTAAAGCCTGACTGTCTAAAATAAGCTTTTTGTACTTTGGTGTTAACCAATGTTTTATTTGTCTCTCTGTAGCAATAGATCCAGGGACTACTGAATTGGTTCTGATATTATATTTTCCATATTCTTGTGCAAAAGATCTGGTTAAACCTACTACTGCAGATTTTGCGGTTTCATAAACAACTTTATCACCTTCACCTAGCATCCATGAAACTGAACTTAAATTTACAATCGAGCCGGCTTTCATTTTTTTCATAGATTTAACAACAGCTTTAGCTGCAAAAAAATAATGTTTTAAGTTGATTGCCATTCTATTTTCCCAATATTTTTCATCTACCTGGTCTGTTGTGTGTCTATCATCATTGGCTGCATTATTAATTAAAGCATGTATTGGACCTTTTTTTACAATAATATTTTTAATTGTTTTTTCTAATTTATTGATGTCTAACAAATTACATTCAATGAATGTTGGGGTTCTAAATTTATTTTTTTTAATTTTATTTAAAAGTTTTTTTGTTTCTTTTAGATCAATATCTATAAAATAAACCTCACTTCCTTGTTCACAAAAATGTTCAACGATCGAACCACCTATGCCTGAACCACCACCAGTAATAAACACTCTTTTATTTTTTAAATCAGAATATTTAACCTTCATCTTATATTCTCTCCTCACTTTGAGCGTCAAATAATGATGTTTGAGTTAAATCAAAATATAATTTTGTTTCTTTTGCTAATTCAATTTTAATTGTTGAAGGAAATTTGGCTAAGATTTCTTGATTAGAATAATCAAAAGTCATTATTTGCTCATGACCGATATACTCACTTAAATCTGCTCTTAAAGTAACTTCAAAATCACTTTCATTAGATTTTTTAAAATAAATATGCTCTGGTCTTATACCAAAGAAAACTTCTTTATTGTTTAAATTAGATTTATCTTTAAATTCATATCCCTTTACTGGAATTTCAAAATTAGATCCACTTGCTGTAAAAGATATTTCACCTGAGCTTTCTTTTAAACTTCCTTTAATTAAATTCATAGATGGTGATCCAATAAAGTCAGCTACAAAAGTGTTACTTGGTTTGTTGTAAATGTTTTCAGGTGTATCATTTTGTTGAATAACACCATGATTCATAATTGCAATTCTTGTACCTAAACTCATTGCTTCAGTTTGATCGTGAGTTACATATACAACTGTTGTTTTTAATTGTTGATGAAGTTTTTTAATTTCTCTTCTCATCTCAACTCTTAATTTTGCATCTAAGTTAGACAAAGGTTCATCAAATAAAAATATTCTAGGTTCTCTTACTAATGCTCTTCCAATAGCAACTCTTTGTCTTTGTCCTCCAGACAATTGAGATGGTTTTCTTTCTAACAGTTGATCAACTTGTAAAAATTTAGATACTTTCTCTAGCTGTTGTTCAATTTTTTCTTTTGAAGTCTTTGCTTGTTTGAGGCCAAAAATCATATTCTCTCTTACATTCATTGAAGGATATAAAGCATATGATTGGAAAACCATTGCAATATTTCTGTCTTTTGGCTCTACTTTACTGACATTATAATCATCAATAAAAACGTTACCTTCATTGATTGTCTCTAAACCTGCAATAATGTTTAGTAATGTAGATTTCCCACACCCTGAAGGACCTAATAAAACTAAAAAATTTCCCTCATCTATCTCTAAATTAATTTTTCTTAATACTTCTGTAGACCCAAAATTTTTTGATAGATCTTCAATTTTTAATGTTTTCATTGTTATCCTTTCACTGCTCCTGAAGTTAATCCTCTAATAAAATATTTGCCTGCTAAAACATACACAATAAGTGTTGGCACTCCTGCTATGATTGCTGACGCCATATCAACATTGTATTCTTTAACACTTGTACTAGATAAAACCATGTTATTTAAAGCAACTTGAATTGGCGCTGCCTCACCAAATGAAAAAGTTGATCCAAACAAAAAGTCATTCCAAATTTGAGTAAACTGCCAAATAACTGTTACAACAATTATTGGTGCTGATATTGGAAGTAAAATTTTGAAAAATATTTTAAAGAAACCTGCTCCATCAATCCTTGCAGCTTTTACTAATTCCGTTGGAACTGACACATAGTAATTTCTAAAAAACAAAGTGGTAAATGGAATTCCATAAACGGTATGAACTAAAACTAATCCAACTATAGAATTTGATATTCCTAATGCACCCAAAGTTCTAGCCATTGGAAGTAATATTGCTTGAAAAGGAATAAAACATCCAAATAATAAAAACAAGAAAACCCAACTGTCTCCTTTAAATCTCCATTTAGTTAAAACATATCCTGTCATTGCTCCAATTAAGGTAGAAAAAAATACTGCTGGTACAACCATCTTAATTGAATTCCAAAAATAAGGTCTTAAAAAAGTATCTCCTGCTCCATATCCTCTTCCTCCCCAAGCAACTGCCCAAGACTCAAAATTTAATCCACTAGGCCAAGATAAAAGTGTTCCTTGACGTATCTCTTCCATCGTTTTTAATGAAGTAACAACCATTACATATAATGGAAAAATAAAATAAGAAGCAAACAAAATTAAAACAAAATACAAAAACCATCTTAAAAACATATTTGTGTATTTCGATTTTTGCTCAAGCTGTTGGTAAGAAGATGATTTTAAATTATCTTGCATTTTCTCTCCTTAATTCTGAATATAAATACGGAATGATGACTGCAGCTACAGCCATAAACATCATCATCGCACTTGCTGCAGATAATCCAACTTGACTTTTGTGAAATGCTGCTTGTGTCATAAATAAAGCTGGCATCGTGGTAGAAATACCTGGTCCACCTTGGGTTAAGGCAACAATCAAATCATAACTTTTAATTGAGATATGAACTAAAATTACAAAACTTGTAAAAAATACTGGCCTCATCATCGGCAACAATATTCTCCAATAAACTGTAAACAAACCAGCACCGTCAATTTTTGCAGCTTTGACGATTTCATCCTCAACAGATCTTAATCCTGCTAGAAATAAAGCCATAACAAATCCCGCCGATTGCCAAACACCTGCAATGACTATGGTGTAAATTGCCATTTCCCTGTTAACCAACCAATCAAAAGTAAAGTTCTCAAAACCCCAATCTATAAACATTTTTTGAATACCAAGAGTTGGGTTTAAAATC
>QCGW01000021.1 GCA_003279775.1 Pelagibacteraceae bacterium AG-390-A23 | reverse complement strand
ATCTTTTTCTAAAGCAACTTCTACAGAGCAAACTCTGCAAGCACCATAAGGAGCTAGGTTTGGATCATCACATAAAGTAGGTACTTTTTTTTCACCTACATAGCTTTTTACAAATTTTAAAATAGACGTGTGTTTAGGACCAATTTCGTATGGTTTTCCATCAATATAAGCAATTTTTCTTTTTTCTGAGCTCATTAATTATCTTTCACCATATCATTTTTCATTTCATCACCAAAGTATTTTAGGATGTTCTGAATTGGAGTTGGGATTGCTCCACAAAGAGCACATAGGCATCCTTTTTGCATGGTAACCAACAATTCTTCTAGTAATTTTAAAGGAATTTTAGCTGTTTTCTTCTTAGCTTGATCAAACATCTCCTTACCTCTGTAAGATCCAAGTCTTCCTGGGAAACATTTCCCGCATGATTCTTCAGCTGAGAATTCAAACAAATGATGAATGTATTCAGCCATTGGAAAATCTTTTGGAATACTGACTACACTTGCGTGACCTAACATAAAACCTTTTGCTGTAAATTCTTGAAAATCTAAATTTAAATTTTCTATTTCACTTAAAGGAACAACCCCACCTAATGGACCTCCTATTTGAAAAGCTTTAACAGGCTCATTATATCCGCCACCAATTTCATTAAATATTTTTTTCATTGGTGTACCCATATCAATTTCATAAACACCTGGGTTGTTAAAGAAACTATCTAAACAAACTAATTTTGTTCCAGCAGATTTTTTATTTCCAACTGACGAAAATTTTTCTGATCCATTTAATAAAATTCCAGTTGCAGCTGCTAATGTTTCAACATTATTAACAACAGTTGGTTTTTTATATAACCCTTCGGTAACAGGGAAGGGAGGTCTTACATCTACTTCAGCTCTTCTTCCTTCAATAGATGCAATCAAGGCCGTTTCTTCTCCACAAATATAAGCACCTTGTCCAATACAAATTCCAAGATCAAAAGAAAAATCAGTTCCTAAAATATTCTCACCTAGTAAATTTAATTTTTTAAGTTCATTGATGCAGCCATTAATTGCTTCAATAGATTTAGGATATTCACCTCTGATGTATAAAACTCCTTCATTACTTCCTATTACATAACCACAAATTACCATTCCAAAAATAACTTTTAAAGGTTGGTCTTCTAATAAATATCTATCTGAGAAAGCACCTGAGTCCCCTTCATCTGCATTACAGATAACATATTTTTTATCTCCTTTTGCTTTACTACAGAAATCCCATTTCATTCCTGTTGGAAAACCTGCTCCACCTCTTCCTGTTAAATTTGAATCTAATAATGATTTTATTATTTCTTTTTTATCCGTTTTTAAAAATTTACTTAATTGATCTTTGAATTGGTCTGTTGATGATAATTTGTCATCCATTAAAAAACTTGTTGTTGCATAACTTTTAGAGAAAAACTTATCTTGTTTAATTTCTTCACCTTTAATTATTTGGTCAATTTTTTCTATATCTTTACCAGCGTAATTTTCTCCATCATAGTGAAATGCATGGTTTTCATAACAATGACCTAAGCAGAACATTTCTCCAACTTTGTCATCACCTAGTTTTTCTTTTAATTTATCTTTTAATTTGTCTTGAGTACCTGCACACATGCATGCACTACCGTTACAAACAAAAGCTTTCTTTTCTCTATGAGAGGGTCTTAAAAACTCATAAAAAGATTCTGCACCATGAAGAGTTGAAACGCCTAGGTTATGTTTTTTGGCAATTTCTTTAATATCTTGTGGATTATCGCTTAAGGTATTTTCTGAGATTTGCTTAAATAGGTTATCTTTTAAGCCAATTCTGCCTGATAAATTACTTATATTTTTTGACACAAATACCCTTTTATTAATTTAGCCCACAATAACTTTTTTGTTATTTGTGTAAATATTAAAACTGTCTCTCTTTACGAAACCAACAAGGGTAATGTCAAATTTATTCGCTAAATCGATGGCAAGACTAGTTGGCGCACCAACACCTATCATTATACCTATATCCGTCATCAAGACCTTTTGAACCAATTCAAAATTAAGTCTGCCTGAGCATGTTATAAATTGGTTTTTCGGATCAATTTGATTGTTCTTTAATGCACAACCAATAAGTTTATCTAGAGCATTGTGTCTTCCCACATCCTCTCTGACAGCAACCAATTCTCCATTGCTATTAAAAAGACCACTTGCATGAATTCCACCTGTTTTACTGAATTCTGATTGGCCTTCTCTCAATATATCTGGTGATTTAACAATTACCTCTTTTTTGATTTTGGGTTCTGATGAATTTGTTTTATTTTTTTTAATTATTTCTAGAGCATCAAGAGAAGATTTTCCGCATACACCACAGGATGAATTAGTTAAAAAATCTCTTTTTATTTTTGCAATATTTATATTTTTAGAATTATTTAAAGTTGCTAATATTTTATTTTGAATATTGTATTGACCAACTTTATCACCATAACTTTCTATTGAATCAATATCACCAATATTTGTTATAATTTGTTCATTATATAAAAATCCTCTTACAAGATCTTCATCATCACCAGGAGTTCTCATTGTAATAGATAAACTTTGATTTATCCATTTATCAGTTTCTTTATACTTTAATGAAATCTCTAATGGTTCTTCAATTGAAATTAAATCATCTATATTCTCAAACTTGTTAGATGAATATTTTAAAACTTTGTATTTAGAATTCATTAAATTATTTTAATGGATAGTTTTTTTTTAATAAATATTTGTTAATTATAATTGCTAATAACAATATAATTATACAGCCAAAAATTATTGGATTAATTAAATAATCATAAGAGGCACTTCCAATAATAACTATAATTGGATTTCCACCAGCAGGTGGGTGAACAATATTAAATACAATCATTAAAAAAACTCCTGCTCCAACAGCAATTGCAATATTGATATAAATAGGAAGTGGAATATAGTTTACAAAAATTACACCTACTAAAGCGGTTACCAAATGTCCAAAAAAAACATTCTTTGGTTGTGCAAATGGGCTTTCAGGAAAACCAAATAGTAAAACCATTGAGGAACCAAAAGAGGCTGCAATAAAATATCCGAGTGTACTTTTATAAGTAAGGACTGTTAGCACACCAATTGTAAATGCTGAAAAAAAACCTGCAATTAATGCTTTTTGCAATAATGGTTTTGTAATTTTGATCATTTATATTTTTAATGCTTTCGCAATAGTTCTTAAAGGTAAAAGCAAACATTCTTTTCTTGAAAGATTTTTTTTATCTAAAATTTCTTTAAAGTCTTTCCAATGTTTTTCCATACTTACTTTTGCGTCCTCAAAAAGTTGCTCACCAACTTTTATAAATTTTTTTACATCATCAACTTTTTTTTCCTTAATTTTTCTGGATAATAGACTGACTGATGCCTGACAATAAACACACGATTTGCATTGATATCCCATATCTTTTACAACATCTTCTTCGATAATTAAGCTTATTTCCATCTCATCACCACATAATGGATTTTTGTGTTTTGACTTATGAGTATAGTTTTCAACAACTTTATTATTTTCAGTATGGGCTGCTATTTCTAAAATTCTTAAATCCATTTAATTTCTTTAATTCAACTTTGAATGTTTTATATTTTATAGATGGATCATAACAATATTTTAGGCACTGTGCTAGCAGGCGGTAAGTCACAAAGGTTTGGAGAAGATAAATCACAAGTAAAGTTAGCTGGTAAATTGTTAATTGATCATATGTTGACTGAAATTATTGATGAATTCAAAGAACTCTTAATAGTATCAAATAATAAAATTATTTTTCATAACTCAGAAAAAATTTCAATAATCGAAGATTATGAAAAAGGTCTTGGTCCATTAGGAGGAGTTTTATCAGCTATGAAATGGATAAAAGAAAACCAAAAAGACTACAAATGGATAGCAACTTTCCCTGTTGATACACCTTTTTTTAAGAGACAAATACTAAAAGATTTTATTCAAAATATTAATTTCAATGAAAGCGATTTATTTTTCATTAAGTCAAACAACACACGACATAATATATTTGGTTTATGGTCGATTAATTTATTAGATAAGTTAGAGAAGGATCTAAAAAATGGAGAAAGAAAAGTAGAGTTGTGGGCTAATAACACTGGGGTAAAAATAATTAATATGGAGTTTTCAAATAATGATCCTTTCTTTAATATAAATACAAAAGAAGATTTAAAAAAAGCTGAAGAAATATTCAAAAATGATTAGTTACGAAAAATCAAAAACAATTTTAAAAAAAGCCAAAATTAAAATTAAAGACGAAACCATAAAGAGCATAAATTCCCTAAATAGAGTAGTTTCCAACAACATTTACTCTAAAATAAATTATCCAGCAGGGAATAATGCTGCATTTGATGGTTATGCAATTAATTCAAAAGATACTAATGGATTAAAAAAAAAATTCCCAAAAAAATTTAAAATTATTGGTTCAATTGCTGCAGGAATGAAACCATTTAAAAAAAAGATAAAAAAATTTGATACTGCAGAAATAATGACTGGAGGAATTATTCCAAAGGGTTTTGATACAATTATTCCTATAGAACAAATAATTTTTGCGCCTAATAAAAAATATATTTTAATCGACCAGAAAATAAAAAAATTTAGTCACGTTAGGTTTGCAGGTTCAGATTATAAAAAAGGGGAGGTTATAATAAACAAAAATACAATTGTTCAACCAAATCATATTTTAGCTTTTAAAAGTTTAGGTATTAAACAAATTAAAGTAAAAAAAAAGATTAATATATTATTTTTTTCAACTGGAAACGAAATATCAAACAAAGATAATATTCCAAATTGGATGGTAAGAAATTCTAACACACACTATATAAAAAACTTAAATCAAAATTTTTTATTTAATTTTAAAAGTGGGAGTATATTGAGAGATAATCATCAAAATATTTTTAAACAAAAAATAAATAAATTAATTAAATCTAAAGATGATATTATTATTACTTCAGGCGCAGTGTCTGCAGGTAAGTTTGATTTCATACCTGATGTTGTTAAAAAATTTAAGTTATCAAGCTACTTTAAAAGTGCTGCAATAAGGCCTGGTAAACCAATAATGTTTGCGAAAATTAAAGGAAAAGAAAAGGCAATATTTGGACTCCCCGGAAATCCAATCTCTTCAGCCGCATGTTTTAGATTTTTTGTAATTCCATATATTTTAAATGCCTTAGGGTTATCAGAAGAAAAATCAATTAAAGCTATTTTGACGAAAGGTTTTGATAAAAAAAAGAATTTCACAAGATTTGTGAAGAGCCAATTAAGCACAACTAAAAATGGAAAACTAAATGTTGAAATTTTAAAAGGTCAAGAGTCTTTTAGAATTAAATCATTTGTAAAATCAAATATTTGGGTTTTGTTACCAGCAGGTAAATCAAAATTTAAAAAGGGAGATATCGTTGATTGCTTTTTCCCCAATCTTTCAAATCAAAATTTAGTTTAGAAACGTATTTTTGTTGTAGAAAATTCTATTTACAATTAGATTTCTCATTATGTTAGAGTTGAGAAATCCAAGAATAGCCATTCCTGTTGTACTTTTTGCCGGTCTGTTGTGGTCGTTTGGCCCATTAGTAGTTCGATATATGGATAATCCTCAATTGGTACCTTGGCAGTATATTTTTGGCAGAGGTTTAACAATTTTTATCTTATTAAATCTTTATTTATTTTTCGAGGAAGGAAAAAATTTTTACAAAAACTATTATAAAATAGGTTTATCTGGAGTGATCGGTGGTTCTGGATTGGGGATCGCTATGATTACATTTATTTATTCAATTACAAATACTAGTGCTGCAGTTACTTTGCTTTGTTTGGCAGCAATGCCTTTTTTTACAGCATTATTGGCATTTTTATTTTTAAAAGAAAAAATTTCTCTTAACGTATGGATATCAATAACAATAGCAACAATTGGTATAATTATTATGGCACTTGGAAACACTGGTGAAAAATCATTAATTGGTTTTGTATTTGGTTTAACTTCTTCAATTGGTTTCTCCGTTTTTTCTGTAACGCTTAGATGGAGAAAAGAAACACCAAAATTCACAACGGTAGCTTTTGCAGGTTTCTTTTGTTTTGTGTTTGCAACAATTATGATTTTATCAAACAATTTAGTTTTCTTTTCTTCCAGCTATAACGGAGCTTTATTTTCTTTGCATGGGACACTAGTTTGTTTTGGTTTAATTTTATATTCAATTGGATCTAAAGCGATACCAGCAGCAGAATTAACTTTATTATCTTTAACTGAAGTTGTAGGTGGAATTTTTTGGGTTTGGCTGCCATTATTTGGAATTAATGAAGTACCATCTACAAATACTATAATCGGTGGTTTTTTTCTTTTTGTATCTATATTTTATTACAGTTTAATAATGAGATGGAACAAAAGATATATAGCATTAAATTAATATGGAACGACCAGATTTTTTTGAACTTAAAAATGGTGAAAAAGTAAAATTACCTTTCACAGATAAAGAATATAACGACCGGGTAAGCAAACTTAGAACGGTGATGGACCAAAACGGTCTAGATATGGTTATCTTAACCTCAATGCATAACGTTGCTTACTACACTGGTTTTATTTATTGCTCTTTTGGAAGACCTTACGGATGTGTGATCACTCAAAATAAAATCTCAACAATTTCAGCTAACATTGATGCAAGTCAACCATGGCGTAGATCTCATTGTGATAACGTTATTTATACTGATTGGAAAAGAGATAATTTTTTAAGAGCTATTGTTTCAATCATTGGAAGAGACGAACCTCCAAAAAATATTGGAATTGAAAATGATCATGTCACGTTAGATATGCGAGAAAAAATAGGGTCTATTTTTACATTCTCTGTGTTTAGCGATGTTTCAAAAGATCTAATGAAACTTAGAATGATTAAATCTGAAGAAGAAATTGAGATCATAAGGAATGGTGCAAGAATTGCAGACATTGGTGGTGAAGAAATAGTTAAAAATATTAGAGAAGATAATACAGAGATCGAAGTAGCAATAGCAGCAAGAGATAGAATGGAAAGAGAGATTGTTAAAAGTTATCCAGGTGCAGAGTACATGGACACTTGGGTATGGTTTCAATCTGGTATCAATACAGATGGGGCTCATAATCCAAAGACTAATAGAAAATTAGTTAAAGGAGATATTTTATCTTTAAATACTTTTCCAATGATCTCAGGATACTATACTGCACTTGAGCGAACTTTATTTTTAGATCATGCTGATGATGCTTCACTTAAAGCATGGGAGGCAAATGTTAAAGTTCACAAACGTGGATTAGAATTAATTAAACCAGGTGTTAAATGTTCAGATATTTGTCATGAGCTTAATGAGCTTTTTGCTGAGCTTGGATATCTTCAGTATCGAACTTTTGGTTATGGTCATTCATTTGGCATGCTTTCACACTTTTATGGAAGAGAAGCAGGTTTAGAATTAAGAGAAGACATTGATACTGTTCTTGAGGAAAATATGGTCGTGTCGATGGAGCCAATGATAATGATCCCAGAAGGTAATCCAGGCGCAGGTGGATATAGAGAACATGATATTTTGGTGATTGGTAAAGATGGAGTAGAAAATATTACAAAATTTCCTTTCGGCCCTGAGTATAATATTATAAAAAACTAATCTTTATGAGTGATAACAAAACTATTGTTAATAGTTGGAATGAGTGGGATCCGTTAAAACATGTAATTGTTGGAAGAGCGGATGGAACTTGTATACCAGCACCAGAGCCTGCATTAGATGCAAAAGTTCCAGAAGACAGTGATATGCGAGGTCAGTTTGGACCCAGAACAAAAGATACTGTCGATAAAGCAAATGAATTATTAGATAACTTTTCAAACATGCTTGAAAAAAGAGGCATTAAAGTTGATCGACCGACACCAATAGATTTTAGTCAAAAAACATCTACACCTGATTGGGAAGCTGAAACTATGTTTGGCTGCATGCCTCCAAGAGATGTTTTGTTAACTGTGGGAAACGAAATTTTAGAAGCTACAATGAGTTATAGATGTCGTTGGTTTGAATATTTATGTTACCGACCACTTATAAAAGATTATTATAATCAAGATCCTAACATGAGACACGAGTCTGCTCCAAAGCCAAGGTTAACTGATGCAGATTATAGAAAAGATTATCTGTCAGATAAAATTGGTGTTCAAAAAAGATTAGAGTGGACTGAAAAAAAATATTTTGTAACCACCGAAGAAGAACCATTATTTGATGCAGCGGATGTATTAAGATTTGGTAAAGATTTAGTTGTGCAACATGGTTTTACAACAAATTTAAAAGGAATTGATTGGCTAAAGAGACATTATAAAGATCACAGAGTTCATGCAGTAAATTTTCCAGGAGATCCTTATCCAATTCACATTGATGCAACTTTTACCCCAATTAAAGAGGGTTTAATTATCAATAACCCACAAAGAAGACTTCCTAAGGAACAAAGAAAATTATTTGAAGACAATGGTTGGGAAATCGTAGACAGCGCACAGCCAGCACATAACGAACCACCACCATTATGTTATTCATCAACTTGGCTATCAATGAATGTTTTAGTTTTAGATCCTAAAACTGTATGTGTGGAAAAAAGCGAAAAATACCAAGCTGAACAATTAGATAAATTAGGAATGGAAGTTATACCAGTAGAACTTAGAGATGCCTACGCTTTTGGTGGAGGTTTACATTGCTGTACTGCAGATGTTTACCGAGAGGGTGAACTTAAAGATTACTTTCCGAAACAATAATTATGGTAAAAATTAAAATAAAAAGAGAGCGAGTTAAATTCGCTTCCGATAATGTTGCTGGTGCGTGTCCTGAGGTATTAGATGCAATTTTAAAAGCCAATGAAGGGGATAGCACACCTTATGGGAATGACCCAATATCAACTGAATTACAAGATAAGTTTTCAGAAATCTTTGAAAAAGAAGTAATTGTTTTTCCTACTGCCTCAGGTACTGCAGCTAATGCTTTAGCATTATCTACAATGACACCTTCTTATGGAAATATTTATTGTCATAAGATGTCCCACATAAATACAGATGAATGTGGTGCACCTGAATTTTATACAGGAGGGGGAAAGTTAGTTACTTTAAATGGAGTGATGGGAAAAATAATAGCAGAGGAGTTGGATCAATCGATAGGTGGAAAAGGGATTGTTCATCATACACAACCTTCATCAGTTAGTATTACTCAGGTTTGTGAAACAGGAGAAGTTTATCAATTAGAAGAAATAAAAAAAATTGCAGAAGTTACTCATAAACATAACTTAAATTTACATATGGATGGCGCTAGATTTGCTAATGCATTGGTATCTTTAGATGTAACTCCTGCTGAAATGACTTGGAAATCAGGGGTTGATGTATTGTCATTTGGAGCAACTAAAAATGGATGTTTAGCAGCTGAAGCTATTATATTTTTTAAGAAAGAATTAGTTGGGGATATTGCCTTTTTAATGAAAAGAGCAGGGCATTTATTATCTAAAATGCGTTTTGTCTCCGCTCAACTTGATGCATACATTTCAAATGATGTTTGGTTGAGAAATGCAAAGCATGCTAATGCTATGGGTAAAAAGCTAAGTGAAGGGTTAAGTAAGCATAATGATATTGAAATTGCTTACCCAACTGAAGCAAATGAAGTATTTGCAAAATTTCCAAGAGAAAAAATAGAACATCTAAATTCTGAAGGTTATAAAATGAATGAAGAAGAATTAGATGGAAAAGCGGTAAGATTAGTTGCTGCTTGGAATACTAAAGATAGTGATGTTGATGAATTGTTAAATTCAATTAAAGCTAACTAGGATTTTCTTTTAAAAACTCAATATATTTTATCACTTCGTTAAATTGTTCATCTGGAATATCTTTGTAGCTTGCATTAAATTTACTTTTTACACAAATAGCAACATGAGCATAGGGGTTTCTTCCTTTAGGGTGATTTGGGTGGTCAGGTAATTGCCCTACCAAATAATCGCCAGCTTCCTGAATAATTTTCCACAGTTTACTTGCGTTTTCTTTGTTCATAAAACACAAAACCTTGATTTATCTCATCCATTTCTAGTCCTATTTCTAGTATCCTATATTATCCTATATAGCCTTAACACCTTTTCTAAAATGTTTCCCCAAATAATCTTCCCAACTAACCCATTCTTTTGTTCTTTTATAAAATCTATCAGAGTTTTTTGGTATTCCTTTTGTTGAAAGTTTAGAGTTATGCCATATTCTATAAAATTCATTTTGATTTTTTATTTTAAATTTTCTTAATATTTTTTTTGCATTTGAATAAGAAATTGATTTTTTAAGATGTTTCCCTTTATTAAACTTACTTAAGCCATAAGCGTCATATGAAGGTCCAATAAAATCTTTCCAAGAAGTCCATTTATCTTTATAAATTGTTGGAGCTTTATAGGGCAATCTTATCTTATCTTTATCAAATTTATTTTTGCTTATAAAATCTCTATATTCTAATCTACTTTTAAATTTTAATTTTCTTAAGTAAGATTTTGCGTCTTTAAATGATCTCCAATTTACTCTACCTGGTATAATTTTTACCCCTAAATAATCTGGCCAACTTATCCATCCTTTATTTTTAAAAACAATTTCAGGATACTTTGGTATATTTAATTTTTTTAGTTTTTCTTTCCAAATATATCTATGCGTTGTTGAGTTTTTAATTTTATATTTAGAAACTATTTTTTTTGATTTTTCATAAGATAGATTTTGATAAATTTTATTTATACTTATGACACCGCTACCTAGCCAGTCACCCCATCCTTTCCATTTTTTTTCATACGTTGATTGAGGTGCAGATGGAATATAATTTGGCCTTTTTGATTTTGCATATAACTGCCATTCTCTAAGATTTTTTAGATTCAGTTTTCTTGAAAAATTTCTTGCATCTTCAAAGCTATAAAAATTTGTAAACGAAACTCGATCCCAAACTTTCAAATTAATTGCATTATTAAACTGATCTGCCTCTACTTTGTATAATTGATTTATTGAAGTTAATCCATCAACTGGGGATCCTGATTTGGGTTTCTTTCCTTCGGATATAGATTTAAGATAATCAAATATTCTTCTATCAGTTGTTGCAAGAGCTCTTACTGTAAGTGAGACCTCATTAAATCCTTGGTCATCTGCAGCTTGATCAAAATCAACACCATCAGGTATAAATATTGGAATTAAAATATATCCATATTTTTTACCTTTTGATAATCTTAGCGCTCTACCAGCTGCTTGAACAATATCTACCTTACTTCTTTTAGGATCTGTAAAACAAACACAATCAATTGCTGGCAAGTCTATTCCTTCAGTCAAACATCTTGCATTTGTCATTAAGCCTTGTTCCTCTTCAAAAGAAAGCATCTCTAATGCCCTATCAGAGGTTGGCATATCACCTCTAACATGGAATGTTTTTAATTTTCCGTAGGTAGTATAAATTTTAGAAATTAAATCTTGTTGTTTTCTAAAATTTTCAGCCCTTTTAATTGAGCGATGAAAAGAAATTGCATTCTTAATATTAAGTTTTTTTATTGCTTTCCTAAGCGCTATAGCTGTCGCAAGTTCTCTGGCCGTTATATCTTTAAGATCTTTTTTTACCTCTAAATATTTATTATCTTCTGCAATTTTTTCAATTTCTGGAGTAGTGATACCAAAAGTTATTATTTTATAGTCAGATATTATTGGAGGGTTTGAATTAATTGCCTCTTTAAAACTGAGTTCATATATTAAATTTCCATAATCCCTTGGATCATCCATAGACATATACTCATCACTATCACCTCTGAATAATCTTTCAGTTGCAGTCATAAACAGTCTTTTATTTATCTTTATATTCTTTTGATGGAGGAGGTGGGCCATTGGTTTTTTACCTGAACCAACTGTTTTATGAGCTTCATCCATTATACCCAAATCATAGATGAAGCCTTTAGATCCAATTGCTGTTGCTCTTCCAGATTGATAAGTAGTAAAAACAATCTTTAACTTTTTTGTTTTCTTCTTTAAAAAATTTCTAATTATTCTTGGATCCGTATCAACTTTAATTCCAAGGTCAGCTGAAAATGTTACAAAATCATCTTGTTCTTCTTTAACGGTATCGTCAGAGCAAACACATAACCAATCAGGTTCAATATTGTTTAACAAGAACTCTCTAGTCCAAACTTTTAATGTTTGTTGTAACAATGCAAGACTTGGAACGGCAACCAGAATTGACTTTGGTCTCATTTTTTCTGCTATCCAAAATGCTGTCAAACTCTTGCCAGTACCACAAGGCATTATCATTTTGCCTCGTTCATTAGATTTAAAATAAGTTATTGCTTTTGATACAGCTTCTTTTTGATGAGGTCTTGGACTTAGTTTTTTTGGTTTAACAATTTTTCCAACAGCTTTTTGTTTAATTTGCGTAAACAATTCTCCGTTATCTTTATCTAACCCAAGCCATGCAGGTAATAAAATATAACCCGTATTTAAAAGTTGTTTCTTTTGAGGAGGTCTATTTACTGTTGATGCAATTATTCCATGAGAAAAGTTTTTACAAACTGTAAAAGCAAGATTATTGAAGGTGGCTAAATCACCTTTTACCTTCAATGTTTCAGTTTTATCAGAACGGTATTTACATTGAATAGCCCAATACTCATTATCAAAAGTTTCAGCTACTAAATCAATACCTTCATCTGTATTAGGAAGTTTGAGTTTTTTTTTTAAATTAGTAGGGATTTCTTTTAATAAATAAACCTTTTTAATTTTAGTTTTATACTCTGGTGAAACCTCTAAATACAATTTTGTTAAATATTCAAAAATATCTCCAGCAAGTTTGTTTTTCTTCATTTTTGTAAGTTTTGATAGAGATCGGTCTAAATCTTTGAATGATTTAGATTGTTGGATTATCTTTTGCTCGTGCATTAAAAATTTTACCAAAATCAAAGAAAATTGGCTATTTGATTTATCTCAAATATTTCTAGTTTCATTTCTAGTTTTTTGTTCAAATTGATGTGTCTTTACCTAACATTTTTTTTAAATTAACTTTTAATATCCAGCTTAAGTACTGTAGTTTAGTGTCGGTTAATGTGGATTAGTTTGTTCCACTAGCACCCCAAATAATCGCCAGCTTCCTGAATAATTTTCCAGAGTTTACTTGCGTTTTCTTTATTCATAATGAAGAATTTTATCTAAAAAATAAACTTTTTCTAATATCTATAATTTCTCTGATTTGTTTGTCTTTAATAGCATTCCAAGAAACAAATAAAGTACATAATTGATACAAGGCAAAAATCTCATTTTTTTGATTTTGGGATAAATCACTATCTGCCTCTACATAGTTTTCAAAATAAGAAATATTATTTCTCGCACAGTTTAAATAATATTTACAAGCATCTGTTACTGTGGCTGTTGACCACCAGTTTGAATCTCTGAAAAGATTAGATATTTCTTGATAGAAAGAATTTATTTCAGAAATAACCAAATCCTTTTGAACATTTTCTGAAAATTGATCTAATTCAAATTGAATTAAAGCTAGTATCTTTTTTTCACTGCTTCTCTTCACAAGAAGCTCAATGACATTTTTATATGACATTGATTGGATTTTATTCCAATTATCAAAAAAATCATTTGGTGCTTTATTCAAATCTCCCATATTTAATAATTAATAAGATCCTTTTTGTTTTGCACCTTTATAAAAAATTTCTTGCAAGTAATCATTTTCTTTTTTTCGAAGTAAAATACTTTCCTCACTCATTAAAGCATTAGTTCTGTTTATGATTTCATGATGATGATATTTATCCTCTCCTCTTGCAATTTGAACACTATTTTTACCTAAGGTTTGT
>QCGW01000020.1 GCA_003279775.1 Pelagibacteraceae bacterium AG-390-A23 | reverse complement strand
ATTCATTATAAAAATGAACCCTTTTTAATTTGTGTTCCTAAAACAAATTCTCCAATACTTTGAGGCTTTTTTCCTTGTCTTTGTATTTCTTTAATTTTTATTGATTTTTTATCTCCACATGAAATTTCTAATTGGTCAGATAAGACCTCACCTGCTTTTCCTTGTGCATGTCCAATTTCTGCTTTTAATATTTTATATCTCTCACCGTTAAACATGAAATAAGCACTTGGAACTGGATAAAGTCCATTTATTTTACCAATTATAATTTTAGCATCTTCTTTCCAATTAATCTGCCCTTCTAATTTTTGAATTTTTGATGCATATGTAGCTGATGAGTGATCTTGTTCTATAAAGTTTGCTTTATCCTCATATATATCATCGATATTATCTAAAATCTTCTCTGCAGCCAAACTTGATAGCTTTTCACTAATATCTTCAGCATTTAAATTATTTTCTATATTAATTTTATAAACATTACATACCGGTCCTGTATCTAGTTCCTCCCCTATTTTCATAATACTAATTCCAGTCTCTTTATCTAAATTCATAATTGATCTTTGAATAGGAGCAGCGCCTCTCCATTTTGGAAGAATAGATGCATGTATATTAATAAATCCTTTTTTTAGTTAAATTTAAATATGACTTTGGTATAATTTGACCATAGGCAACAACTATTGCCAAATCTGCCTCTAAAGATTTAAAATATTCTAATTCATCTAAATTTTCTTTTAATGAATTTGGTGTTCTAAATTCTATATTTAAAGTCTCTGAAATTAATTGAATTGGTGACTTGTTAATTTTTTGACCTCTTTTAGATTTTTGAGGTGGTTGTGTATAAACACAAGAAATAGGATATCCATTTTGATAAAGTGATTTTAAAATTGGAACAGCGAACATGGGTGTACCCATAAAAACTATTTTTTTTAGCATTGATTAAACTTCTACAGAAGTAGATTTTAATTTTGATAATTTTTTAATTATCATTGACCTTTTTAATTTTGAAAGATAATCAATAAATAAGATTCCCTCCAAATGATCCATCTCGTGCTGAATACATGTTGCTAGAAGACCATCGGCTTTTAGCAATTTCTTTTCTCCATCATAATCAAGATATTCTACTTCACACTTACTGGGTCTATCAATTTCTGCAAACTGATTTGGGACAGAAAGACATCCTTCCTCATAAGTTGCTTTTTCTGGATCTTTATTTTTAATAACTGGATTTACGAAATATCTTGGCTCTTTTTTACTCTCATCTTTACTTATATCCATTACAATAATTCTCTTTGGTACACCAACTTGTATCGCTGCTAAACCAATTCCGTTTGCGTCATACATTGTCTCTAGCATATCATCCATCAATTTTTGCTCTTCTTTACCAACACTATTGACTGGTTTAGATATTTGCCTAAGTAATTTATTAGGTTCTGTTATTATAGTTCTGATAGCCATAACTTGATTTTATTATAATTTTTATACTTTTAAAGGAAGAACTTTAAGCAATAGTTTGTTTCTAATTAAATCAACATTTAATTGATTTAGAGTATTGATAATAAAATAAACTGTATCTTCATCAATATTTTCAATTTTGTCAGGTCCAATTACCTCAATTATTCTCAACAATGCAGCACCAATCTCATCATTATCTATCATTGTTTGAATATCGGCAGGCATTTCTGATTGCTTCACCTCATAAAGACCGTCATATTTTTTTGAAATTTCAACTCCATCAGATTTAAGCGCCTCTAGAAAAATTATATCTTTTTTTGATAAAAAATATTTTTTATCTTTTTTAATTTTCTTTAAAAATTTATCTAGGTCTTCTTCAATTTTAGATTTTGCATAGTCCCCATTAAAATAATTTATAAGTTTTGATTGATGTAAAATTTTACTATTATATTTGATCTTTTTATCTGCTGTCTCTTTCTTGTTTAGATTACTATTATAAAATGTTGTAAAATTTGAGGGCACTTCCTCAACATTAATTTCACCTAAAAATTTTTTTAATTCCAAATCAAAGGCATCACCTATTTCATCAGATATAAATAGATCCTTTAATATCTTTATAAATTCTAATTTAATTTTTGGTTCTTCAGTTAAAAGAGTCCTTTGATATAAAAGAGCGCGTCCCTCGATTGAAGATAGGGATTTATATGCCTCTTTTGCATTTAAAAATTGATTAATATTAAATTGGAATTTTTTATAAAATTCGAATAACTCTTCTTCAGAATAATTTTTATCATTAACAGCTTTTTCTATTGTAGAAATTTTTTCTACATCCGTAATCTCTATATCTTGAATTTTAAAAAGTAAATTAGCAGCTGAAAGATATTTCCAAATTATTTTAGGTGTATCTTCACTTGGTTCATAAGAAAACTCAGGGTTAGTTCTATGAGCTAAATGAAAATCTAAAATTGAATTTATTGATATTTCTTTATCTGCCTCATCTAAATATCCAAATAAATAATTTATTTTATTTTCGTAATAACTATCTTCAAAACCTAACTCTTTTTTTAAATCTAGGATTAGTTGTGCTTCTTCATTTTTTCCATAATTGATTAAACAATATAAATTAAATTTTGATAAATATTCATCTTGAATAGGCTCAGAATTTTTAGAAAAAATCTCACATGATTTTTTTACGTTTGACTCTGATAAATAAGTATCTACCAAATATCTTGTTAAATTTGGATGCAAATTTATTATTTGATTTTTAATTAAATATTCTTCTATTAATTCTAAGTTTGCATCTTTTATTAACCAATCAGATTTAAAGCTCATAAATTCTTTCTCAGTAATATTTTGAGTTGGAGAATAAGCGTTGGTTAATAAAGATATGTGCATTATATCAGATGCATCCTCTGAAAGATTAAACTTGTTAATATTCTGAAATAAATTTTTTAATTTAGTTCCATCAGAATTTGACCACATATCCATACTCAAACCGTATTCACTAGGATCATATAGTCCAACAATTTTAATTTCTTTTGATGAAAATTCTTTATCAAGTTTAATAGTATCTGTTTGTTTATTTGTTTGTAGTTCGTAAATACTTTTCTGAGTAGTGCCGCTAGAATTTTCACTTGAAATATTTTTTTCTGAAATAACTTGATTATCTTTTTTTTCTATATTCCAAATATCAATCGGTTTCTCTTCTGCAAACGCAGGTGTAAAAAAAATAAGACAAACTAATTTAATTAAAAGAATTTTCTTATTTAACAATTTTAAAATTTTCATTTGGAATAATTTTTTCAATTTCTTTTTTAGGTGCAGGAAAATCAATTGTACTTAGAAAAAAAATAATACCTAAAATAACCCCTAATCCGATTATAGATTTAATCACAAGTCCTATGATACTTGCTTTGCCTGAACTTGTGTTTTTAATGAATTGCATATACTTTTAGATAATTTCAAATTAAGACATATTTATGTTTTTTCAATAAAGAAACTTATGAAATCAAAAGAAAATCTAGTTTTTTTGGGGATGATGGGTTCTGGTAAGAGCTCTATTGGATCCTTAGTAGCTAAGAAATTAAAATTAAATTTTGTAGATATCGATAAAGAAATTGAAAAAAATTTAAACATTACAATAAAAAAAATCTTTGAAGTTAAGGGTGAGAATTATTTTAGAAAAATTGAGGAACAAACAACTTTAAAAAAACTTAAATTAAACTCTACTGTGATTTCACTTGGTGGGGGGGCTTTTACAAATAACAATATTAGAAAAGAAATTTTAAAAAATCATTTATCTTTTTGGCTAAATTGGGATGATAAAACATTGTTAAATAGAATTAAAAACAGTAAAAAAAGACCATTGGCGATTAATGCAACCGATGCTGAGTTAATTGATTTAATTAAGAAACGATCTAACATTTATTCTAAAGCTTTATATGAGATAAAGTGTGATAATCTTAATAAAAGTGAAATAGTAAATAAAATTGTAAAAATTTATGAAACAAACTAAATTAAATATAATAACTAAAACCGAAAAATATCCAATAATTATTGGATCAAATTTAACCTCAAGCATATCAAAAATTTTTAAATCAAATTCAATTGATTTTGATAAATGTTTGATTGTTGTTGATAAAAATGTTCCAAAAAAATTTGTCTCAAATATTAAAAGATCTTTTAAAAATAAAAGTATTTTTGTGTTATTTTTTAATGCTAGTGAAAAAAATAAAAATATTAATAGCGTTAATAAAATTCTAGAAGTTTTATTAAATAAAAACTTTTCAAGAAATGATGTTTTAATTTCTTTAGGAGGAGGAATTACAGGCGATGTAAGTGGTTTTGCAGCTAATCTTTTCAAAAGAGGCCTTAAGTTTGCGAATATTCCAACAACTCTTTTAGCTCAAGTTGATTCATCAATCGGGGGGAAAACGGGAGTTAATTCTACATATGGTAAAAATTTAATAGGAAGCTTTTATCAACCATCACTGGTTCTCTCAGATATTCAATTTCTTAAATCTTTATCAAAAAGAGAAATAATTTGTGGATATGGAGAAATATTGAAGCATTCATTAATTGATAATAAAAAATTTTTTAGTTTCTTAAATAAAAATCTTAAAAAAATTTTAAATCTTTCATCTCCATTTATTGAAAAAGCTATCTATGAAAGTTGTAAAATTAAAAAAAAAGTGGTCGAAAAAGATGAAAAAGAAACAGCATTAAGAAAAATATTAAATTTTGGTCATACATTCGCCCATGCTTATGAGGCAGGCTTAGGTTACAGCCATAAACTAAATCATGGTGAAGCCGTGATACTTGGAATGAAGACAGCACTTAATTTTAGTTTAAAAGAAAATATGCTCAGTAAAAGTGAATATAATTTAATTATAAATCATATTGATAATTCTGGTCTACCTTCTTCTATAAAAAAATATTTTTCTATCAGTGATTTAAATAAGATTTTATCTTTTATGATCAAAGATAAAAAAAATAATTCTGAAAAAATTAACTTAGTTTTGTTAAAAAAAATTGGTAAGCCAATTTTCAACAAACAATATTCAAAAAAAAAGTTAAATTTATTTTTGAAAAAATTTTTAACTAATTAAAATTTGGATTGAGTGAATAAATTCTTTTAGTTCTTGATCTAAAATCTTATAAATTTTTTTATTACTTTCAATTTTATTCATTTTTTTTAGTTCCTGAGAAACGATAATTAATTTTAAATGATATTTTCCTTCTTGATTTCCTTTATGATTTTTATGAAGAAAAGATTTATCTTCAATATTTATACTTTCAATATTTATTTGATTTAATAATTTATTTTTTACAATTGTAATTAACTCATTTATATCCATATATGTTATTATATATCATGAAAAATATTTGTGACTGGAATAATTGTAATGAAACAGGTGAATATAAGGCACCAGTTGAAAAAGATAATAGCAGAAAATTTAGAATGCTTTGCCTTGAGCATGTAAAAGAATTTAATAAAAATTGGAACTATTTTTCAGGAATGAATGATGACCAAGTAATGGATTTTTTAAAATCTGACATGACTTGGCACAAACCCACGCAAAGCTTTAGCTCTTCAGATAATTTTTTCAAAGTATTATGGAATACAACTTTGAGAGATGAGTTCGATAAAGAAAAAATAAATGGAGATTATAATCATATGCGTCAATTTAAATTCGATCATAAAGATATAAAAGCTTTTGGAATATTGGGTGTTTCTGTGGGTTTAAAGTGGAAGAAAATACAAGATAAATTCAAATTACTTGTGAAAAAATTTCACCCTGATATGAATTCTGGAAATAAAAAATACGAAGAAAAACTTAAACTTATAACATTGGCTTACACTCAATTAAAAAATACCTATAGAGAAAAAATTGACAGCAAATCTTAACATAGAACCGGATATTAAAGTTTCATTAAAACAGACTTTTGGAATTGATTCAGAAATGGAGGTAGACGCATTTTCAAAAAAGAATGAATATGTTCCTGAAATTGATAAAAACTATAAGTTCGATAGAGATACTACTTTAGCCATTATTTCAGGATTTGCTTATAACAAGAGAGTTTTAGTTCAAGGATATCATGGTACTGGTAAATCTACTCACATTGAGCAAATTGCTGCAAGATTAAATTGGCCTTGCATCCGTGTAAATTTAGATAGTCATGTAAGTAGAATTGATTTGATTGGAAAAGATGCAATTGTTCTTAAAGACGGTAAACAAGTAACTCAATTTAACGAGGGAATTTTACCATGGTCTATACAAAATCCAGTTGCACTTGTTTTTGATGAATATGATGCTGGTAGACCTGATGTAATGTTTGTAATTCAAAGAGTTTTAGAAGCTGAGGGAAATTTTACATTACTAGATAAAAACAAAGTAATTAAACAAAATAAATTTTTTAGATTATTTGCTACTTCAAATACTGTTGGACTTGGTGATACGACAGGTCTTTATCATGGTACGCAGCAAATTAACCAAGGTCAGATGGACAGATGGAATATTGTTACAACTTTAAACTATCTTAGCCTAGATAGAGAAATGGACATTGTTTTGTCTAAAAATAAAAACTTAAATAACGCAAAGGGAAAAGATAAGGTTGCTAACATGATAAAAGTAGCATCTTTAACGCGTAAAGGATTTATTGCAGGAGATATTTCAACAGTGATGAGCCCAAGAACGGTGTTACATTGGGCAGAAAATGCAGAGATATTTAAAGACACTGGTTACGCTTTTAGAGTAACTTTTCTTAATAAATGTGATGATATTGAAAAAAATACTATCGCGGAATATTATCAAAGATGTTTTGGTGAAGAGTTGCCAGAATCTTTGATTAATATTCAAATCTAATGAGCACTAAAGAAAATAATTTAAAAGAAAAATTCAAAATTGCTTTAACTTCTACAGCAAAAGTAATTGCTGATGATTTTGATGTAAAAAAAAAAAATTCTGAAGAAAAAAAAATAAAAGAATTTAATTTTCTAGAAATTGATAATTTAACTAGTCCAGCTGATTTTATAAGATTACGTGCAGAAACAGACTCCTCTGCTTTGAAAAAAAAATTTTGCAATGAAATAATTTACAAAAAAAATCTTCCCTCAAATACATCTTCTAGATCTCTTTATAATATAGCTGAAAAAATACGTTATGAGACTCTGGGAGGAAAAATGTTAAAAGGAATTGAGAAAAATTTTCAAGAAAATTATCATCAAATAATAAATCGTAAACGCAAAGATCAATTAAAAACTAAAGAAGATGTATCTGTATCAGAAGCATTCGAACTATATATGCTTAAGAATTTTCATAAAATTAAGCTAAATCCTCTAACAACAAAAATGCTTAATTTTTGGGAAAAAGACTTTGAGGAAGCTATAGAAAAACATAAAGAATTTTTACTTAAAAATCTTGAAGATCAAAACATTTATAGTTCAAAGTTTTCAGAAATATTGGAAGAAATGGACATTTTTCA
Organism: Pelagibacteraceae bacterium AG-390-A23; assembly: GCA_003279775.1. Taxonomy (GTDB): domain Bacteria; phylum Pseudomonadota; class Alphaproteobacteria; order Pelagibacterales; family Pelagibacteraceae; genus Pelagibacter. Next base: position 6,631 of record QCGW01000020.1, on the reverse strand, counting down.
AAGTGAAGATGAGGATGAAAGAAAAGAAGAAAATCAAGATCAAGGACAAGATAATCCATCAAATGAAGATGAAAATAATGACAAAGAAGATAATAAAGATGAAAAAGATGAAAATGTATCTGAGGCTTCATTAGATGCTGATTTTAGTGTTGACGAATTTAACTTTGATGAACAGTTGTCAGACACAGAGTCAGATGAACAAAGTTCAGAACAAGTAGCTCAAAAAAAAATAGATAATATCAATTTAGATTATAAAATATTTACAACTCAGTTTGATGAAGTTGTAAAAGCTGAAAATCTAGAAAATGCAGATGAAGCAACAAAACTAAGAAGAAATTTAGATCAACAATTAATAGGCTTTCAAGATATTATAACAAAACTTGCTAATAAACTTCAAAGACAATTGCTTGCAAAACAACATAGAGCATGGGAATTTGATTTAGAGGAGGGATTATTAGATAGTTCAAAACTTCCAAGAATTATTATGGATCCATATAATTCTTTGTCATTCAAAAAAGAAAAAGATTTAGATTTTAAAGATACAGTAGTGACTCTACTCATTGATAATTCTGGATCCATGAGAGGAAGACCAATCACCATTGCAGCTATTTGTGCAGATATTTTATCCAGAACGCTAGAAAGGTGCTCTGTTAAAGTTGAAATTTTAGGTTTCACAACTAAAAATTGGAAGGGTGGACAAAGTAGAGAATTATGGACTAAAAATTCCAAACCTAAAACACCAGGAAGATTGAACGACCTAAGACATATAATTTACAAAGGAGCAGATACCCATTGGAGACAGGCAAAAAATAATTTAGGGCTAATGCTTAAAGAAGGATTGCTTAAAGAGAACATCGATGGAGAAGCTATATCGTGGGCCTATAACAGAATAAAAAAGAGAAAAGAGGAAAGAAAAATATTAATGGTTATTTCTGATGGAGCCCCTGTAGATGACTCAACTCTTTCTGTAAATTCAGGTGATTTTTTAGAAAAACATTTAAAAAAGATTGTAAAATTTATTGAAAATAAATCAGATATTGAAGTTTTGGCTATAGGAATTGGTCACGATGTTTCAAGATATTACAATAAAGCTATTAAAATTACTGACGTAAATGAATTGGGAGATGTTATGATATCTCAATTAAGCTCATTATTTGAAACAAAGAACAAATACCATTAGATATTAAATAATTCTTTATTCTTCCATCTAATAATAACTTCAGCACCACTACGTGTTTTCGAATTTCTACAATTTACTGATGCAAAATTTTTTTCTAATAAAGTTTTTCCAATAAACAACCCTAGTCCTAAACCCTCTTTAGACTTATCTTTCGAATAATTTGATTTTAAATATGGTTCCCCAATTTTTGATACAATATCTCGTGGATAACCATTACCATCATCTTCTACTGTAAGCTCTGTAAATTCACTGTCACTTTTTAAATTAATAAAAATAGAATTTTTGGCAAATTTGTTTGCATTTCCTATAAAGTTTCTTAATCCATAAATTATTTCAATAGATTTACTTATTTTTTTTGGGTTTGAATCTTGATCAAAATTGAAAACAAATTCCTTTTTACTTATTTCCTTAAATGAAGAGATAATTTCATGCAAATAATCTCGAATGTTAATATCTTTATCAATAAATTCATCTTCCTCCACAGGATTTAAAGTTAATCTCTTTAAAATTTCATTACATCGCTCGACTTGGCTATTTAATAACTCTATATCTTTCTCCAAATCTTTTTGACCTTTAAATTGTTTCATTAAATCATGTGCAATTATTGTTATTGTGGAAAGTGGTGTACCTAAAGAATGTGCAGCTGCTGCAGCTTGTCCCCCCAAAGATAAAAGCTCATGTTCTTTAGCCATTACCTCTTCCATTTTTCCTAATGCCTCTTTTCTTAATCTAGATTGTGTACCAAACGTCATTGCAAAATAATTTAAAAATACTAAAGCGATAATCAAAGAAACTGGGATAGAGTAATAAAAATAATGATTGTTATGAAAATCACTATTTAAATTAATTGGCAAATCTTGATAATTAAAAGTTAAAAATATTATTATAATTATTGTTAACATTACTAACAAAGCATTAGTTCTTAAGCTTAAATTTGATGAAGAAAAAACACTTGGTATTAATATAAAAATTACAAATGGATTAGTTATTCCCCCTGACAAATAAAGAAGAACACCTAATTGTAAAATATCTATAAACAAGAAGATAAAAGCAGATCTATCTGATAATTGTGTTTTTTTATAAATAAAAATTAAATATAAATTACTTAATATTCCTAAAAATATAATTAAATTTGAAGTAATAAAATCAAAACTAGAATTTAAAAATAAATATACAAAATTTATTGCGAGTAATTGTCCAATAATTCCGATCCATCTTAGGGTTATATAAGTTGATTTTTTAAAAGAATGATATTTTGAAGTTTCAAAGAACTTCATTTTTAAATATCAAGATTTCTAACATTTATAGCATTAGAAACTATAAAATCTTTTCTTAATGCAACATCATTACCCATCAATGTATGAATTAAATTTTGATCTTTTTTCAAATCTTTTGAGTATTGTACTTGTAGTAAATTTCTTGTTTCTGGATCTAAAGTAGTACTCCATAATTCTTCAGGGTTCATTTCTCCAAGACCTTTAAATCTTTGGATGTTCATTTTTGATTTTTCTTCATCAATTTTTTTCGAATAATCTTTAGATCCTTTTTTAATTTTTTTTAAATCCTTATTATTATTTATTATGTAATCTTCTAGCTCCTTCTCATCTTTTATATAAATTCCTTTTGAGCCTTTGTTAATTTTAAATAACGGTGGTTGTGCTAAATAAACATGACCATTTTCAATTAACTTATTAAATGGCTTATTATTAAAAAAAGTTAAAAGAAGGGCTCTTATATGGGAACCATCTACATCAGCATCTGTCATAATTATTATTTTTCCATATCTTAAATCCTTTAAATCAATTTCTTGCGCTTTTGGGTCTAAACCTAGAGCATTAATCAAGGTAACGATTTCATTTGAAGAAATCATTTTAGACAAAGCCTTTGTTCTTTGATCAGAACCATTTCCATTGCCGTTACCATTTTTTTTGACATTAAACTCTTGTACATAAGTATTAAGTATTTTTCCTCTAAGTGGTAAAACTGCTTGATTTGATCTATTTCTTCCTTGTTTAGCAGATCCGCCCGCTGAATCTCCCTCTACAATAAACAATTCAGTTCCCTCTTGTTTGCCAATTTGACAATCAGCTAACTTTCCAGGAAGGCCGCTTAATTCAAGGGCTCCTTTTCTTCTTACATTTTCTCTAGCTTTTCTAGCAACATCTCTGGCCATTGCTGCCTGAATGACTTTAGCTAAAATAATTTTTGCAATAGAAGGATTTTGATCAAACCAAATAGATAATTTTTCACTAACTAATGTTTCTACAATCATTCTTACCTCTGAGGAAACCAATTTATCTTTTGTTTGAGATGAAAACTTTGGGTCAGGAATTTTGGTTGAAAGTACACAAGTGAGACCTTCTTTAATATCATCACCTGAGATAGCTAATTTATTTTTCTTAAGTAAATTATTCTCATTAGCATATTTATTAACTATTCTGGTTAATGCACTTCTAAATCCCAACAAGTGTGTTCCACCATCTTTTTGATAGATATTATTTGTGTATGGAAATATATCTTCAGTGTATCCTGCATTCCATTTTAAAGAACACTCTAATTCGATATTATTTTTTTTACCTTCAATATAGATTGGTTTTCTAAATAAATCATTTCCATTTTTATTTTGTAATTTTTCTCTTTTTTCGTCTAAAAAATCTACAAATTCAAGAACACCACCGTCAAATTTAAACTCTGATATTTTTTCTTTCTTTTGACTTGCATCAGTGAAAATTATTTTTATTCCTTTATTTAAAAAGGCTAATTCTCTCATTCTTTTAATTAAAATATTTGCACTAAATTTTATTGAAGAAAAAATTTCTTTAGAAGGTAAAAAAGTTATTTGTGTACCTTTATTTTTTGCTTTTCCTATTACCTTGAGTGGTGCTTTAGCTTCACCATTTTTAAATTCAATGTAGTGTTTTTTTCCATCTCTATATATTTCCAACTGCAGTTTTTCTGAAAGAGCATTTACAACTGAAACACCTACGCCATGTAATCCACCTGAAACTTTGTACGAGTCATGATCAAACTTACCACCAGCATGAAGTTGTGTCATAATTACTTCTGCGGCTGATTTTTTTTTCCCCTTTATGAATATCTACTGGTATACCTCTTCCATCATCATTTACTGTAATTGTTCCATCAGAATTAATTTTTACATTAATATTTTTGCAATGTCCTGCTAATGCCTCATCAATAGAGTTATCAACAACCTCATAGACCATATGATGTAATCCTGTTCCATCATCTGTATCTCCAATATACATTCCGGGTCTTTTTCTAACCGCCTCAAGGCCTTTTAAAACCTTTATAGAATCTGCTTGATATGTTGTTTTGTTTGACATTTTTAATTATGGAAATGTTATTTATATCATTTAATTTAAGTATTAACGAATTTTTTAATCAATTTTAAAATAAATTATATTAAAAAAACTATGATTTTTGTTCATTTAGGAGCAGGTGCAGGAGACCTTGATGAAAGAGCAAATTTTAGGTGTGGATTTACAGAATTTATTAAAAAAAATATCAAATCAAATGATAAAGTTTTTATTTTAGAGGCCAATCCTAAAAATATTCCAAAGTTAACAGAGTGTTATAAAGATTTTTCCAACGCAAATATATATAATTTAGGTATTTCTATTTATAACGAAAAAAAATTAAATTTTTATTATACAGATGATGATGCTCCACATTACCAAGTCTGCTCAACAAAAATAGAACATATAAAAAAACATTACCCCAATTCAATTATTAAAAAATTTGAAATCATGTCTTTATCAATAAACGAATTTTTCAAAGAAAAAATTAAAGAAAATGTTATTGATTATCTAAGTATAGATCTTGAGGGAATAGATTTTGATGCATTAATGTCAATAAATATGAAAACATTTGATATTAAAAATATTTCAATTGAATTTATTCACTTAACATCTCTAGAAAAAAGAAAAATGATCAAACATTTAAATCAGAACGGTTATTCATATGTTGGAAATGGATATGATCATAACAATTTTGATTTTTTATTTAAAAGAAAAAAAATTTTTCTAAATAGGTTGTTATCACAATTTCTTTGGATGATTAGCAGTAAACATATTAAATTTTTCAATTTTTTTATATCAAAATAATATTATGGCGGAGAGAATGGGATTCGAACCCATGATAGAGTTTCCTCTATACACGCTTTCCAAGCGTGCTGATTAAACCACTCTCACATCTCTCCACTTAGCATATGTTTGTATTTATCTAAATTTTTCAGAATATATTCTGGCATAAAATCTTTATTAAGAGAAAGTTTTCTTAATTCTAATTTTTGTTTTTGTTCTATTGGCTTCAAATTTTTAATACAATTATTAATAAACTCATCATTATTTATTTCTAATTTATTTAATTCAGTATGTGCAAAACTTTTTAATTTATTTTTAATAAATTTAATATCCCCTAGCCAAGTAAAATGCCAACCACCATTCTCTATTACTTTAAAATTATGCTCATAAGTTGCAGAAAAATAAATTTTATCTAATCTAAAAAATTTATATTTTTTATATGTTTTTAAATTTCTAAGCCATTGTGGATTTTTTAAATTTTTTTTTCTAACACATCTACTGCCATGCCAGCTAGGACTTAATTCACCAAAATTTAATTTATAAAAAAACAACCTTTGCTGAAAAATAATGATTTTTTCATTTAAATTTTGTAAATTAATATTTTCTAAATTAGGTATTTCATCAAGATCTGAAATTATAATAAAATCATCATCATCAGCTTTATTTAAAAATTGTGATATAAAATTTCTTTGATAATTTTCTTTTTCCCAAGCAGAAAATTTTTTTGGAAATTTTTCTATAATGCCATAAATAATTTTGTTCCTAAATTTAGGAAATTTTTCAATGTCGAATGTAAGCCTTTTTTTAATGCCTGAATGCGTTTCAGCACTTTCAATTATTACAAAATGATCAACATATTGATCTAAAATATTTAGCCTAATATTTAATAATTCAATTTCATTATTAAACATAAAACAATCATAAATCTTGCTACTCATTTTAAAAAATTAAATCAAATGGAAGTGAGATACGTTCATTTATTTTTGAATTTTCGTTATCAACACTATGTTCCAAGTATGAGTTAAAAATTATTAAATCATTTTTATTTGGTTTTAATAAAAGTGTTTTTTTATTAGTCACTTCAATTTTAAATTGATTTTCACTTACAGAATAACTGAATATTTCTAGATTTTCTAAGGAATTATATAATTTTAGACCGTTGTTATTTTCTCTATTTTCCTCAACATTTAAATAAAAGGCCCCAGAAAAATCAGAATTAAAATGACTGTGCTTTTTAATAATGCCTGATTTTTTTGTAATAACAAACCAAAGTTTGTCAATTGTTAACTTATTATAATTAATAAATTTTTCTAATTTTGAATTAATAAATTTCTCTAATTTATTTGAT
>QCGW01000019.1 GCA_003279775.1 Pelagibacteraceae bacterium AG-390-A23 | reverse complement strand
GTTAAATCCTCAAAAGTTTTCTTAGATCCTAACTTAATTTTGGCTAATTCAGCTATGGTTAAGCATAAAAATTAGTTTATGTCTAACAAGACTGAAAAGCCATATGTGTTGAGAGCTGCTGAATTTGTTTATTCAAATATAATTGAAATTAAAAAACAAAATCCTGAAATCAATAATATACAAGCTTTTGAAATTTTTATGACTACTAAGGAATATGATATTTTAAGTTCTGGAGAATTTCATGACAAATGGTTTTTAGAACTTAAAAATAATAAATTTATTGACAAGATAACTAAAAAAAAAATTAATGAAGAAACTTTAAGACTTTTAGAACTTCAAAAAGATTCCATGGTTAAATTTTTAATGAAGATACCAAAGCTTTATTATACTAAGAGTCATTTTCCACTAGAAATTTCACAAAGAGCTTTTGATCATTTATGGAGAGTTTGTGAAAGCTACGAAATGTGGTGCAAAGAAACCAAACAAGAAAGCTTGATATATCTAAATATTATTGAGTAATATTATTTAAATCAAGTATTGATCTAGTAATCTCAATTCGTTTTTTAAGTAATTTTTGTAAATTTTGATTATCTAGTTTTTGTCTTGTCATTTTAATTCTTATTTCAACTAATTGCCTTAAGTCTTCATCAAATGAATTTTTTTTGATTTGTTTATCTGTATCTTCTACTAACGTTTCTTTAATTAAAGTTAAAGAGTTCTTACCAGTTTCTTTTTCTATACGTTGATTAACTATAAATTGTGCACTAGCTTTATAGATATTACCCGAAGTAAGAGCGGTTACACCTGGACCAACAAATGAAAGAATGGGTACAAAACCTGTCAAAAAGAAAAAAGACAGTATAATTGTTAAAATTCTAAATAACTTAAAGTTCATAGCTAAACATTAAGTGATTTGGCATTTCGTTTCTACATCTAATTTGTTCATTATAGGTACTGATTTGTTTGATTTTATTTAATTTATTTGTTTATTAAACATGATGATTAAAATATTTCCTTTTATATTTATACTTCTATGGTCTTCTGCTTTCATAACAACCAAACCTATTATAGACAACAGTGATCCATTTGCGGCTCTAGCTTTTAGATTTGCTTTAGTTGCTTTAGGTTTTTTTTTATTTTCTTTTTATTCGAAACAAAAAATTCTAGTAAGCAAAAAAAACTTTTTTGAATCTTTCTTTAGTGGTGTCTTATTCCATGGTTTTTATCTTGGGGGTGTCTTTTACTCAATTTCAATAGGTATGCCTACAGCAATCGCAGCTTTAATTGTCACTCTTCAACCAGTTCTCACAAATGCATTGAGTGGTCCCATTTTAAATGAAAAAGTATCTACAAAACAATGGATAGGTGTTTTGTTAGGATTTGCTGGTGCAGGACTTGTATTGGGTTTTGATGTTGGTTCTAAAATACCATCAACAGGATTGATCGCAACAATAATAGCATTGTTAGCAATTACATTTTCAACTTTATGGCAAAAAAAATTAAGTAACAACTTGCCATTGTCTGTAAGCAATATGAATCAAGCTCTTGGTGGGTGTTTGTTTCATTTATTAATAATAATTTTATTTGTTGATCCATATATTGATTTCTCACAAACTTTTATTATTGCAATGAGCCATCAAATATTTTTGGTGTCATTTGGTGCATTTACAATATTAATGTTTTTAATCAAACATAACTCAGCAAGTAAAACTGTTTCTATATTTTTTTTAATTCCGGCAACATCTGCTTTTATGGCGTGGCTTTTCTTAAATGAAAGTTTAACTAGATTAGATATAATTGGATTTCTAATTACTTCTATAGGAGTTTATATAGCAACAAGAGACTGAAAATTTAGCTTTATAATGATTCAAAACCAAACTCTAGAGAGGCGTCTGTAATTGAGTGATATAAAGATTCGCCGAAACTTCTTAGAGCAAATAACCTTACTTTATTTGGATTTTCACCTAACTTATCTACGGTGAAAGCTATTCCATTATAAGTTGAGTTAATTGAATTATTTTTATCTAATGTATTAAAATTAAAAGGGCATCCTTTTTTTAAAACTTCAATTGTATCATTTCCTTCTATTTCAATAATAGCTCTAGAGTGAGATAAATCTGTTACAGCAAAATCTGTATCTTTAAATTTGTCTACTACATTTTTTATTAAATCTTTTTTTGTTGAAACTAAAAGCCAGTTTTTTGGGCCATTCCACATAATCCTTGTAGTTTCATTAAACGCTACGGTCAAAGATTCATTTTTTAATTTTAAACCATCAATATCAATATCCTCAAATGAAATTGAAGAATTTTTGTACTGAACTATTTGAACAATTAATAAATTTTTGATTTCAGATATTTTAAGTATATCATTTTGATTTTTACCCTCAAAATCTCCGAATTGACCCTTTGTATGAACATTTGATAAAGCTGAAATTAATGTCATGATCTAACTCTTTCGCCTTTTGGGTCTACATAATGTGATGAAACTATCTCAACTGGTATTATTTTATTTTTAAGTGGTGACATCGCAAAAAGCTTTTGACCAATCATATTTTTTCCATCTTTCAAAATTGCCAAAGAAAAAGGATTATCATATTCAACACTCCAACAAGATGCAGAGATATGACCTAATTTTGGATTTGGTATTGGTGCTTTATCATCTTTAACTAAATGTGAGCCTTCTGGTATACTTGTTTGTTTGTCTAACGGGACTACCCCTACTACTCTTTGTCTATCTTCAGCAGTAAATGCAGATCGTTGTAGTGATCTTTTTCCAATAAAATCTTTCTTTTTACTAACAAGACCTTCTAAAGCGTTATCGTATGGAATTGTTCTACCATCAAGTTCTGATCCAGCAACATGTCCCATTTCAATTCTAAGAGTTGATAATGCTTCTGTTCCATATGGTTGAATTTTAAATTCTTCACCAACATCCATTATTTTTTCCCACATAAAATTTCCATAATCAGATTCAACATTTACTTCATAAGCAAGCTCACCTGAAAACGAAATTCTAAATATTCTTGCTTTAACACCAAATAAATCTTCCTCCGTATAGCCCATGAATGGTAAACCTTCATTTGATACATCGGAATTTGGAAATAATTTTTGTAATAAATCCCTAGATTTAGGTCCAGCGATAGCTGCTCCAGCCCACTGTTCAGTAGTTGAAACTACATTCACATTTAATTCAGGCCAAACGAGTTGCAAGTAATATTCTAAATGCGACAGAACGTTTGCTGCTTGAGCTGTTGTTGTCGTCATATGATAATGATTTTCAGAAATTCTAGTAGTTGTTCCGTCATCCATAACAATTCCGTCTTCTCTTAACATTACACCATATCTGGCTTTACCAACTGGTAGCTTCAACCATGCATTTGTATAAACTCTATTTAATAACTCCGCTGCATCTGGTCCTTTAATATCTATTTTACCCAATGTAGTTACGTCGCAAACACCTACATTTGTTCTCACATTTTTTGCTTCTCTTTTTGATCCCTCAAATAAATTTTCATTTCCTCTTTTATAATACCTAGGTCTTAACCAAACACCCGCATCAACAAAAACTGCATTATTTTTTTCATGCCATGAATGCATTGGAGATTTTCTTGTTGGTTTTGAATGTTTTCCAACCTCTCTTCCCACTATTGCCCCAATAGAAATAGGAGTATATGGGGGTCTGAAGGTTGTATGACCTACTGCAGGAACAACTTTGTTTTCAATTTCGGATACTAATTGCAATCCATTTAAATTACTTGTTTTTCCTTGGTCTGTTGCCATGCCTAAAGTGGTATATCTTTTAACGTGTTCAATTGATCGATATCCTTCTCTTAAAGCTATTTCTATATCAGATACCGCTACATCATTTTGGAAATCTAAAAATCTTTTATAATTTTTACCTTTCGGCAATGGAACGCACCAGAACTTATCATGTTGAGAAGATTTCTTTTCAACAACATTTGGAATGGCTATCTCGTTATCTTTTTCAGTTAATTTTTTTGATAATTCACTTCCTGCTTTAAATGAAGTTTTTAAAGTTTCCTCCAGTGTAAATACTCCATTAGCTGCACCTAAAGTAATTTCATTTTGTTTTGATTGTCCTGGAACAAATGCATCAATTTCTTCTTTAAACTTTGTTTTATTTCCTGATTGTGAGGCTAAATGAATAGTTGGTGTCCAAAAACCTGAAACGCAAATACAATCACATTGTATATTTTCTATTTTACCAAGTTGTTTTTTGTCATCAGAAATACTTGCAATATCTGCAGATTTTACTTTTTTATATCCTTGTGCTGCAACTACAACATATGAATTTTTAATATTAATTCCTAAATTTTTTGCTTCACCAATTATTTCTGACTCAGGGTTTTTTCTTGAGTCTAAAACAACTGGGTCTACTCCATGTTTTTTAAATTCAATTGCTGTTTCGTATCCACTATCGTTATTTGTAAATACCAATGGTTTTCTTCCAACTAAAACACCATATACTTTTAAATATTCTTTAGCAGCTGAAGAGAGCATTACTCCTGGTGTATCATTATTTCCAAAAACTATTGGTCTTTCAATTGATCCTGAAGAAATCAAGACTTCTTTTGCACGAATGTACCATAACCTTTTGTTAGGGTGATATTTCTTAGTTGATGGTAAATGATCACTAACTTTTTCTGACATCACAAGCATGTTGTGATCATAGTATCCAAAAATTTGAGATCTATTTTTTACAACAACATTTGGCATTGTTTTTAATTCTGCAATAATTCCTTCGGCCCAATCTTTTCCTGATTGATTACCAATATTCACATCACTAGTTAATAAAGATCCACCAAATCTTGGTTTATCTTCAGCTAAAATTACTTTAGCTCCATTTTTTGCTGCAGCATATGCACCAGCTAAACCTGAAGGTCCTGAACCTGCAATTAATAAATCACAGTATTCATATTTATGTTCATACCTTTCTTTGTCATGTTTAGTTGAAGCTACACCTAAACCAGCTGCTTTTCTTATGAAAGGCTCATAAATTCGATACCAAAAACTTTTTGGCCACATAAAAGTTTTGTAATAAAAACCTGCTGGTAAAAAAATTTTTAAAAAATTATTGATTGCACCTATGTCAAAATTAACACTTGGCCAACAATTAACACTTTTTGCTTCTAAACCCTCAAACAATTCCTGCTCTGTTGCTTTGATATTGGGTTCTGTTTCACCATTTCTATAAAGTTGAACAACTGCATAAGGTTCATCTACACCTGCTCCAAAAAAACCTCTGGGTCTATGATATTTAAAACTTCTTCCTACTAAATGAACTCCATTTGCTAATAAAGCTGAAGCTAATGTGTCACCCTCATAACCAATGTAAGTTTTACCATTAAATTTAAAAGATAATTTTTTATCTCTATTTATTAATCCCTCATTTTCAATTCTAAAAGCTTGAACCATTAAGCAACTTCCTCATCAGCTTTAAAAGTTCTAAAAATTTCGTGGGTTGCAGTATCTCTCTCAACCTTTATCCATTGTCTACATCCAGAAATATGTTGCCATAGTTCTAAATGCTTTCCTCTTAAACTTTTTCTATTGTAAACAAAATTATTCCATTCTTGATCAGAAACTTCTTTATTAAGTTCCGGTCTTTTTACGCTTGCATCGCCACCATATGAAAATTCATTTTGAGATCTCATTCCACAGTGTGGGCAATTTATGTAAAGCATTTATGATATCCAGGTTTTTGTTCCAAGTCCCTTTTCATCAATAAGATGTCCAGTACTAAATCTATTTAAGCTATAACCAGCGTTTAATTCATGAACTCTATCTTGTGCAATTGTGTGTGCAAATGTCCATCCTGATGCAGGTGTGGCTTTAAATCCTCCGTAGCACCATCCACAATTTAAATACAATCCTTCAATATGTGTCTTATCAATAATTGGTGAACCATCCATTGACATATCCATTATACCACCCCAAGTTCTCAACATTTTTAATTTACTTAAAAATGGCATCATCGCTATTCCCTCAGTTAAAACGTGTTGTAATGTTGGTAAATTTCCTCTCTGAGCATAACTATTGTATCCATCTAAATCTCCACCCATCACCATTTCACCTTTGTCTGACTGACTTACATAAAAATGTCCTGCACCAAATGTAACTACATTATCCAGCACTGGTTTAATTGGTTCAGAAACACAAGCTTGAAGTAAATGAGTTTCTATTGGTAAAGTCATGTTTAATTTTTCTGCTAAAATATTTGTGCTACCAGCAACACATAAACCAACTTTTTTTGCTTTAATGTTTCCACGTGAGGTTCTAATGCCATTTATTTTTCCCGCTGAAACATCAAATCCAATTACTTCACAATTTTGAATAATATCTACCCCCATTGAATCTGCCTGACGTGCATAACCCCATGCAACAGCATCATGTCTTGCTGTTCCTGCACTTGGTTGCATCAAACCACCAAAAATTGGAAATCTTACGTTGTCAGAAAAATCAGCCATTGGAATAATTTCTTTAACTTGTTCTCTATTTAAAAGAACTGCATCTATTCCATTTAATCTCATAGAATTTCCTCTTCTTGCATAAGCATTCATTTGAGCATCTGAATGAGCAAGATTAATAATACCTCTTGGAGAAAACATTACATTGTAATTCAGATCCTGACTCATCTTTCTCCATAAATCCATTCCAAACTCACTAAACAAACCATTTTCATCGTGCATATAATTGGATCTTATAATTGTAGTGTTACGTCCTACATTTCCTCCACCAATCCAACCTTTCTCGATAATTGCTACTTTTGTAATGTTGTGCTCTTTAGCTAGATAATATGCAGTAGCCAATCCATGACCACCACCACCTATGATTACAACATCGTATTCTTCTTTAGGAGTTGGATCTTTCCATGCTAAATCCCAATTTTGATGATTAGAAAAAGCATTTTTAACTAAGTTAAATATTGAATACTTCTGCATGAAATAATTTTATAACAAAGAATATAAATAGTGCTTATTTTTTTTATATATATTTTTTAGAAGTTTCCAAATATCTCAAAAAAGGATAAGAAGTCACAGGTAAATGTTTTTAATTTAAAGGATTATTCATGAGCGATGTAAAATCAGATATTCAGATAGCTAGAGAAGCTAAAATGCAACCAATAAATGATATTTTAGCAAAGATAAATGTCCCTGATGAAAGTCAAGCTTTCAGCCCAATGGGAAGACACATCGCAAAAATAAATTTGGAATATTTAGACACTCTTAAAGACAAACCAGATGGAAAATTAATTTTAGTAACTGCAATCACTCCAACTCCAGCTGGTGAAGGTAAAACGACTACTTCTGTTGGATTGAATGATGGATTAAATAAAATTGGAAAAAAATCTATTGTTTGTTTAAGGGAACCTAGTCTTGGTCCTTCTTTTGGAATGAAAGGTGGTGCTGCTGGAGGAGGATACGCTCAGGTTGTTCCTATGGAGCAAATAAATTTACATTTCACAGGTGATTTCCACGCAATCACATCAGCTCATAATTTGTTATCTGCGTTAATTGATAATCATATTTATTGGGGAAACAAATTAGACATAGACGTTAGAAGAATTGTTTGGAAAAGAGTTATGGATATGAATGATAGATCTTTAAGATCAATAAACATTAATTTAGGTGGTGTTGCTAACGGATTTCCAAGAGAAGATGGTTTTGATATCACTGTAGCATCTGAGATAATGGCAATCTTTTGTTTGTCGAATGATCTAGAAGATTTAGAGAAAAGAATCGGAAATATTACAATTGGATATAACCGAGATAAAAAACCAGTTTATGCAAAAGATTTAAATGCTCAAGGACCTATGACAGTGCTTCTTAAAGAAGCTATTAGACCTAATGTAACACAAACATTAGAAAACAATCCTGCAATTATACATGGGGGACCTTTTGCAAATATAGCACATGGATGCAACTCAGTTATTGCTACAAAAACTGGATTAAAACTTGCAGATTACGTTGTGACAGAGGCAGGATTTGGTGCAGATCTAGGTGCTGAAAAATTTTTAGATATTAAATGTAGAAAATCAAATTTAAAACCAAGTTGTGTAGTTATTGTTGCAACAATAAGAGCATTAAAAATGCATGGTGGAGTTGCAAAGGAAGATTTAAAAAACGAAAATGTAGATGCACTTAAAAAAGGATTGGTTAACCTTGAGAGGCATATTGAAAATGTTAAAAAATTTGGGTTACCAGTTGCTGTTGCTGTTAATCATTTTATTAAAGATACAGATAGTGAAGTAAAAGCACTAATAGATTTTTGTAATGATTTAGGAGTTAAAGCAAGTCTTTGTACTCATTGGGCAAATGGTGGTGAAGGAACAAAAGATTTAGCAGCTCATGTTGCTGAATTATGTGAAAAAGATGAGGCAAAATTTAAATTCTTATACGAAAGTAAAACTCCATTGTTCAAAAAAATTGAGACAATAGCAAAAGAAATCTATAGAGCTGATGAAGTAATTGCTGATACTAAAATTAGAGAACAGCTTAAAAACTTTGAAACAGCTGGATACGGTGACTTACCAATCTGTGTTGCAAAAACTCAATATAGTTTTTCAACTGATCCAAGTTTAAAAGGTGCTCCATCTGGTCATGCTCTCCCATTAAGGGAGGTAAGGCTATCATCTGGTGCTGAATTTATTGTTGTTATTTGTGGAGCAATCATGACTATGCCTGGCCTACCAAGAGTTCCAGCAGCAGACTCGATTAAATTAAATAAAAAAGGTGAAATAGAAGGTTTATTCTAAATTCAAATAGTCTAACCAATTCTCTAATTCTCTCATTCTGGAAACTTTATCTAGTTTGTTGTTCTCAGTCTCTATGTGTTTAATATGATTATCAATTTCATTCTCATCTTTAAAAGCACCTTTTTCTAAAAGTCTCTTTTTTCTGAAAATAATCAAATTGATCATTTTATTATAAGTAATCTCAGGATGGTATTGAAGTCCCCATATATCACAGTTTCCAATTTTAAAATTTATCCCTTGAACGTTATTTATTGAGTTTGAGGCTAATAAAATTGAATCTTCTGGCATTGTTACAACTTCATCAAAATTAAATGCTGGAGTATTAAATTTTTTATCTTTATTTTTATAAAGTAGATGATTTAAACCATTTTCATTAATTTCTATATTTGAGGCAATGCCTCTATGAGATCCTTTTGTAGCTTTTTTAACCTCCCCTCCTGCTGCTGTTACAGCTACTTGCATGCCCCAACATATTGCTAAAATTTTTTTTATTTTTTTCTGACATTCTTTCATAAATTCAATTTGTCTTTTTATTTCTGGAGTATTGTTATAAATATTTAAACTACTACCACCCCAAATAAGACCATCGTAGCTTTCAAGTGCATCAATATTTTTATCGATATTTTCATCTGAAGATGGATTAACCACGTGGGTTTCTAATTTATCTGTGAAGAACGCTAAACTATCTTTAAGGCTTTCTGTATGTGTTTGAATTCCAGCTTCAGAAAAACTTTGATTTTCCTCTCGTAAGTTTCCTTCTACTATCAATACTTTTTTCATTAAAACAATTCTCCAGAAATACTTTTTATATACATTTCTTTTAGATCATTTTGACTCAATTTTTTGGGATTTCCTCCCGTTGATGGATCTTCAAATGCCATTAAGGAAAGTTCATCTAAATCAATATTATTACAATCCATTACATCTGACAATTTATGTGGAATATTTAAATTATTTCTTAATTCCAAAATCCAATTTAAAAAACTATCAAAATTTTTATTTAAATTAAGATAATCACAAATCGATATTATTTTATTTTCAATTGAGGTTTTGTTAAATGTTAAAACATAAGGCATAAATATTGCATTTGATAAGCCGTGGTGAACATTAAATTTACCGTTTACTGGGTGGCTCAATGAGTGAATTGCTCCCAGTCCTTTTTGAAACGCAGTCGAGCCCATTGAAGCTGCAGAAAGTAAATCCATTCTAGCCTTAACATCTTTTCCATTTTTAAAGGCTTTAATTAATGAATTTTTAATTAATTTCATTCCTTCTATTGCCATACCATCAGCCATTGGATGATATTCTGGTACACAAAACGCTTCTAAATTATGTGCAAGTGCATCCATTCCAGTTGCTGCTGTTAATCTTGGAGATAAATCTAATGTAAGTAAAGGATCTAAAATAACAATTGAAGGTAACATTTTTGGGTGAAAAATAATTTTTTTTGCACCCGTTTCTTTATTTACAATTGCAGATGCTCTACCTGTTTCAGATCCTGTTCCAGCAGTTGTTGGAACCGCAATAATTTTTGAAATTTTAGAACTATCAGCTCTTGTCCAGTAATCACCAATATCCTCGAATTCCCATAACGGTCGAGATTGATTGCACATGAATGCTATAGCTTTTCCAACATCTAAACCACTTCCTCCTCCTAAAGCTATTACACCATCACAATTAGAGGTATTATAAATTTTAACGCCTTCTTCTACATTTTCTCCAATTGGATTTCCCGTAAAATTAGAAAAGGTAGCTAAATTTTCAAAACTTTTTTTTAATCTTAATATTATATTTTTTATTAAATCTAAGTTAATTAAATCCTTGTCTGTTACAAATAATGGGTTTGAAATATTTAACTCTTTACAAGCTAGGGATAAATCTTCAATTCTATTTTCTCCTATCCACATAGTGGTTGGATAATTCCAATTAATACCCATAACAAAATATAATTTTATTTTTTTAAAAATTGTTAGTAAGATATATTTATAAATTTATTAATGATAGGAAAAATTCTATGTCAAAAGTAGCAATCATAGGCGCTGGTCCATGTGGACTTTCAATTTTAAGAGCATTTGAGCATTTAGATAATAAAGGAGAAAAAATTCCAGAAATAGTTTGCTTTGAAAAACAAGAAAGTTGGGGTGGTTTATGGAACTACAACTGGAGAACTGGTTCAGATCAATATGGAGATCCTGTTCCTAACAGCATGTACAGATACTTATGGTCTAATGGACCCAAAGAGTGTTTGGAATTTGCTGATTATTCTTTTGATGAACATTTTGGTAAGCCAATTCCTTCTTTTCCTCCAAGAGAAGTTTTGCAAGATTATATTTTAGGAAGAGTAAGCAAGGGAAATATAAAAAGTAAAATTAAATTTAATACAAGAGTCACAAACACTGTTTATAAAAATGATAAGTTTGAAATTAGCTACCAGGACAAAGTAAATAATAAAGTTTTAAATGATACATTCGATTATGTGGTAGTCTCTACAGGTCATTTTTCTGTGCCTTTTATTCCTGAGTACGAAGGAATGAACTCTTTCCCAGGAAGAATAATGCACTCACATGATTTTAGAGATGCAGAAGAGTTCAGGGGAAAAGATGTAATTGTTTTGGGGAGCAGTTATTCAGCTGAAGATGTGGCCCTGCAATGTAATAAATATGGTGCTAAAAGCGTAACAATTGGTTACAGGCATAACCCAATGGGCTTTAAATGGCCAAAAGGCATGAAAGAAGTTCATTACTTAGATAGGTTAGATGGAAAAAAAGCTATATTTAAAGACGGAACAGAACAAGATGCCGATGTAATTATCTTATGCACTGGATATCTTCATCATTTCCCATTTTTAGATGAAAGTTTAAAATTAAAAACACATAACAGATTATATCCTCCAAAACTTTACAAAGGAGTTGTGTGGCAAGATAATCATAAACTTTTATATTTAGGTATGCAGGATCAGTTTCACACATTTAATATGTTTGATTGTCAGGGATGGTATGCAAGAGATGTGATTATGGGTAAAATTAAAATGCCTAACAATGACGAAATAAATAAAGACATCAATAAGTGGGTTTCAATGGAGGAAAAATTAGAAAATCCTGATCAAATGATTGATTTTCAAACAGAATATACCAAAGAACTTCATGATATGTCTGATTACCCTAAAATTGACTTTGAATTAATTAGAAAACATTTCAAAGAATGGGAGCACCATAAAGTAGAGGATATTCTAACTTATAGAAATAAATCGTTTTCGTCTCCAGTGACTGGATCAGTTGCACCAATTCATCATACACCTTGGGAAAAAGCGATGGATGACTCGATGAAAACTTTTTTAAATAAATAGAAATTAATAATTTATTTTAAGTTTTTTATTTTTAGTAATCGCATCCAAAAGCGCATTCATCAATGGGATCTTATTTTTACTTATTTTTTTTCTTATATATGGTGCTATTTCATTCGCCAAATCAGCACCCTCAACAGTATCATTTTTCATAAATTTATTTTTAGCATTTTTAAAAGAAAATCCTTTACCCAAATATTCACCCATTCTGCTATTTCTACCTCCTACTGCACTAACATATAAATCACCTAAACCCGCTAGACCTCTGACAGTTTCTTTTTTGCCTTTAAAATGTTGAATTAAATATTCCATTTCATCAAATGATTTTCTAAATAACGCCGAAGAAGTATTATTTCCCTCACCCGATCCAATAACCATTGAATAAATATTTTTGATAGCTGAAGAAAATTCTACACCTTTAACATCAGTAGAATATTCTGTTGTGTAATAATTTGTTGAAATCATTTTTCCAATTTTTTTAGCAATACTTATTTTTTTATTTGCAATCACAGTATAACTTTTTATTTTTCTAGCTAATTCTTTAGCTAGACAAGGTCCTTTTAGGACTGAAATGTTAAATTTCGTTTTTCCTAAATTCAATTGCTCAGACATGCTGATTATATTATTATTTTTTAACTTTAGACCTTTTGTTAAAACAAGAATTAGAGTTTTATTCTTAAGATTTTTTAGATAATTTCTAATCATATCCATGCCTAGTGAACTAACTGCAATTACTATCAAATCCCATTTTTGATTTAAAAGTTCAGTATTAAATTTTTTAATGGAAAGTTTTTTTGATAAATTAATTTTTAAAGCTGGATGAAACTTTTTTTTATTATTTATTTTTTTTAATAAATTAAGGTTATATGGTTCAGTTATAGTTACTTTTTGATTATTATCTATTAAAGGCACAGAAAAAGCTGCACCCATTGCCCCAGCTCCAATTATTAAAATTCTTTTCATAATTATTTATGCTTAATCTATACCGAGATGTTTTTTTCTTTTTCCAACCCAAGTTCTAATTAAGTTATCAAAGATTAAACCAATAAAAGCAACACAAATTCCTAAAGTTAATCCTATTCCTGCTCCATTTTTATCTGAAAGTGCTTTTAAAATGTACTGACCAAGATCTTCTGTTCCAATGAAGGCTCCAATTATCACCATAAATAAAGCAAAAACTATTGTTTGATTTAAACCAAGCATCATGTGTGGAAATGCTAATGGAAATTCAATTTTAGTTAATCTCTGAAACTTATTAACCCCAGACATTGTTGCAGCTTCATGTAGACCAACAGGAACACTTCTCAAACCTTCTATTGTGTATCTTGTTGCAGGAATTGTTGCATAAACTATTACGGCAATTAATACCGAAGTATCAGTAATTCCAAAAAGCATCATTACTGGAATTAAATACACAAAAGAAGGGAATGTTTGAAATATATCGCAAACACCTAGCATAAATGCTGCAGATTTTTTGTTTTGGAAACATATTGTACCAACTGTAAATCCTATTAAACAAGAAATAACTACACCAAAAGTTGCCATGTATAATGTTACTAGCGCTCTATCCCACCATGGACTTAAAGCTATAAATAAAGTTAAAGCAGCAACAACTAATGCTGAACGAATTCCCCCAATTAAATATCCTGCACCAACTGCTAGTACCAATGTAGCAACTGCAGGCATTCTTAAATATAAAGCTCTCATCGGCTGAAGCACATCTTGAATTAACCATGTGTTGAATGCTTTAATATACACGAAGAAAGTGTCAAAAATCCAATCTACCCCTGTGTTCCAAAAATCTGCTGTTGATATTCCTTTGTTGTGGGGAATTTCAAACAAGTAATTAAAACCACCTTTGAAAATAAAAGTTCCAACATATGCAAGAATTATTCCTATTACGAATGAAGCTGCAAAAAATATCACGTTTTTATTTCTTTGGAAAAATGAAAGATTACCAAAATAATCTGTTTGTTTATTTGCCCAAGCTAAAGACATTTTATCAAGAAGAATTGCAATTAAACTAATACACAATCCTGCTTCTAATGCTAATCCAATATTTAGTTGGTTCAAAGCTAATAACAAATTAAATCCTAATCCTTTGGCACCAATGAAAGCAGATATAACTGCCATTGAAAAACAAACCATGATAACTTGGTTAACTCCAATTAAAATATCTCTTCTTGCTGTTGGAATTAGTACCTTGAACATTAATTGCCAATTAGTACACCCGCTCATTCTTCCTGCTTCAATTACTTCCGGTGGTATGGCTCTTAAGCCTAAAATAGTAAGTAATATCATTGGTGGAACCGCAACAACCATCGTAATAATTACAGCAGCGTGATCACCTACTCCAAATAAAACAAGTGCAGGAACCAATACAGCGTATTGTGGCATAGTCTGCATTACTAGAAGAATTGGGTACAATGCTTTTTCAACACGTTTACTCTTGTAAGCTGCAATACCCAGGCCTAAACCAAAAATAAATGAAAGTGGAGCTGCAACAAGTATAAATGAAAGTGTTTGCATTGAAGGTTTCCATTGACCAAATATAGAAATATAGATCATTGTTAAACCTGCAAATAAAGCCAATCCTTTTCCACTTAATTTATAAGAAAGTATAGC
>QCGW01000018.1:5000-14874 GCA_003279775.1 Pelagibacteraceae bacterium AG-390-A23 | reverse complement strand
TTTGCTTAATAATATTTAAAGACCACAATTTCATTTTTTTATCTAAGTCAACCCAACTATTTAATATTTTTTTATATTTAAATAATCTTTGAGAATTTGCCAAATCTCTTTCTAAATTTCCACCAGAAAGTCCTGGGCTGGGATTTAAATAGGAAAATTTTCCTATTCTTTTATCTAGTTGTAATGCATATTTAATATCAGGCCAATTGGCTCCAATTTTTTCACAATGCAATGAGATAAAATTTGAAGTCATTATTGTTGAAATTAACATCAAATTTATTGAAATTTTTGATAATTCTGCAGACTCATAATTCATTTGAATTATGTTTGGTGAAAATTTTTTATACAAATTTAACAAATTTTTACTTAATTTTATTTTTTTATTCTTCTTACCTATAATTATTCTTTCTGGTGAAAGAGCCCTTTTAATTGCTTCACCAAATATTAAAGTCTCGACCTGATAATATGTGGATCTTTTCAATTTTAAAGATCTTGTAAATCCCGGATATACTTGTGATAAGATAATCATTGGGATTTTTTTTTTTAAATTTTGATCTAATTTAAAAATTTCTTTTTTTATATTCTCTATATTTGAAATGTTATGTGAATCTGTTTTAACATCATAAGAAAAAAAGACTATATCGCATTTATTTAAATCTTTAATTTTATTTGAAAAAATAAGATTTTTTTTTGAAATAATCTTATTTAAATTTTTTTCAAAAATTTGAGTTTTTTTTTTTTTTAATTTACTTATAATTTCTACATCTAGATCTACAGCAATTACATTAAAATTTTTTTTAGCAAATGCTGCGCTATAGCACAGACCAAGATGTGACAAACCATAAAAGCCTATTTTTTTTAGCATTTTTTTATAAAATTATAAATTTCAATTTCTTTTTTCAAGTCGAGTTTTGTAAATTGATTTTTAATAAAATTTTTAATTTCCATAGACCATGTAAAATCTTTTCCATTAAACCAATAATTTTTTATATTTGGTTTTCCTGAGGGTAGTTTTCTTTTGCCATATATTAGATTGGTTCTACCCCATTTTGGTAAACCTTCCAATTTTAAATATCCTTTACTTCCAACAACAAAAATTTTAAAATAATTTTTCCAATAAAGATAAGAGACATTAAAAGAAATATTCAAAGATTTGATGCTTGAATTAATTTCAAAAAAATCAATTGACTCATTTTCAAACTTTTTTTTATTAGCTTTGCCAATAGAGTTAGGTATTTTTTTGAATATATATTTTGATAAATCTAATAGATGTGGCATCAAATCCATCACAACACCTTTATTTCTGTTTTTCCAAATTGAATTTCTTACATTTTTAGCAGTTCCATTTCCGTAGATCATATTGCAAAAGTACAATTTTCCCAATTTATTAGACTGTATAATTTTTTTTAATTTAATTATACAATCTTCAAACCTGTGGTTGTATGCGCAATAAATTTTATTAGATATCAATTTTTTATTTTTTAAATAAAAGTTCTTTTCCATCTCGTCATTAATTAATGGCTTTTCAACTAAAATTTTTACTTTTTGTTTTTTAAAAAATTTTAGGTAATTTAGTCTTTCTTTATAAGGTGTGCATAGAAAGATATGTGAAATTTCATTTAATATTTTATTTGAAATTTCTTTTATATTTTTATAATCAGCATCTTTGTTAAGCGGGTCTAAAGTCAAATATTTTATTTTTAACCTTTTTAAAATTATACTTCTTTTATTACCTTGAATACCTAGCCCGATAATTAAAGCTAAACTCATTTAGTTAAAGTCAATTTTTTTTTCAATTTCATTTATTCTATCCATCATTTCTTTAATTTTTATTGTTACATTTCCTTCTCTTTCACAAGCAAGGCTTGCAGCTATTGAGGAAATAATTGAACTAATCGCATGATTTTTGGATACTACCATTGATAAAGTTGCATAAGCAATCAAAGCATCTCCAGCTCCTACAGGGTCTACTAAATTTCTTACGAATGAATCCAATACAAAAAAAGAATCTACTCTATTCCAATCTTTTTTTCTGTAAGTTAATGATCCCTTCTCTCCTAATTTTAAGATAAGAAGTTTACATTTTGATTTATTAAAAAGGTTTGTAGCTAATGGCCTAATTGAGCTGTCCTGATCACCTAGAGCAAATCTCGCTTCTCGTTCATTAGGTGTGATTAAATCAAAATTCTCAAAATCTAAAATATTACCCCACCTACTTGCAACTTGACTATCAGCTACTTTAAATATTTTTTTTGGTATTTTTTTTGAATACTGAGGTATTGAGTCTTTATTAAAAATTCCATGTCTAAAATCACTAAATATTATAGCATCACATTTTACACTGGAGATTTTTTTTGAAATGTTTTTTGTTATCTCCTCTGACATTGGAGTATTATCTAGTGTATCAAGCTTTAAAATTTTTTGGTTTTTTGCAACTATTGTATTTTTATTTGTAGTTGGTCTATTTTTGTCTATTATGCAATTAAACTTAACCCTTGATTTGACTAATTCTTTTTTCAGAAATTTTCCGTTTTCATCATCTCCAATTACAGATGTAAAAGTAGTATCACATCCTGCTGATGATAAATGTGAAGCAACTATTGCAGCACCTCCAACATAATCTTGTTTGGATATATTAAGTAAACTTAAATGAGGATACTTTACAGGTCCTCCAATAGGGACTGTATTACTGTAACTATCGATTATTGTATCTCCTACAACATGAACTTTTATTTTTGCAAAATTTTTAATTGTTTTTTTTATATCTAAGAAGCTAATTTTTTCAGTTTCCATTAAACTACTTAATTTTTCATATGAAATATCTGGTAAAGTATTGTCAATAATCTTACTAGATGAATAAACCACATCACCAGGAGAAAAAATGAGCTTGCCACCATAAGATTTTAAAGTTTGATATTCTTTATTTGTCTTTACATTTTTCTTTAAATTTTGATATTCAAAGCCTTTAGCAAAAAGTTCAGGTTTAATTTTTTTTATATTTTTAATCGGTTCACTTTCTTTATCTATAATTACATAGTCAACAATATCTAAAGCCGCCAAATTAAATGCCCTTAAATTTTCTGGCACGTGCGGTCTATAATTTCCTTTATTAATATGCTTATCAGAAGTTAGACTTACAAGTAGAATATCTGCTTTAGTTTTTGCATACATAAAATGTCTTATATGTCCAGGATGAACTACATCAAATACTCCATGACACATGATAAGTTTTTTTTTTCTAGGAAATGTTCCAATAAATTTTTCAAAATTTAAATTATTTATTATCTTAGGCTGGTATCTTTTTAAAAAATCTTTTTTTTTCATTTTAAGTATTTAAACCAATTAAAAGTAGCTTTCTTGATTTTTTTTTTATCCCATAATGGAGCATTTTTCCAATCATCAATATTTTTTAGCAAATCGCTGAATCCATCTTCGAAAGATATATTTGGCTTCCAACCAAGCATATTTTTTATTTTACCAATATTAGCATGAGTTTTAAGAGGTTCACCTGGCCTGTTGGGGATTTTCTCTATTTTTCTAGGTTTTAATAATTTTATAATTTCATTAATTTTTATAGGCTTACTCGAGCCAAGATTAAAAACTTGATTTTTATATTTTGAGATTGCAGCTAGATAAAATGCATTAGCTACATCTTTAACATGAACATAATCTCTGCTTTGATTACCATCTCCAACTAATGTTATTGGTTTTTTTGATAGTTTTTGTTTTAAAAAAACTCCAATAACTGAGCCGTATGCTCCTTTTGTTTGAAATCTTGGACCAAATGCATTGAAAATTCTAATTGAAACATATGGCATATTAAATAATTTTGACCAATGCTTAATGGCCTCCTCAGCTATCCATTTACTAAATGCATATGGGTACTGGGTATTAATTTCATTTTTCTCAGATGTAGGTGTGGCTGCAAGGCCATAACAACTAGAGGAAGCTGCGTAAACAATTTTTTTTATTTTCATATTTCTTAATTTTTCTAATAAATTTAACGTACCATTGAAATTATTTTCCATATATTTAATTGGGTTATCTATAGAAGGAACAATAGATCCTAATGCAGCTAAATGAAAAACATAATTAATTTTATATTTTTTTAAATTAAGTTTTTTATCACTTATATTTTTTTTCAAAAAAATTAAATTTTTTTCTTTTATAAGATTTTTTATATTCTTCAAATTTCCATTTGATAAATTATCTATAACAATAACTTTAAATTTTTTTTTAATTAGTAGCTCTACAAGATGGCTACCTATAAAACCAGCACCACCTGTTACTAATGCAATTTTTTTCATTGATAAATTTTTATGTTATATTCAGTTTTTTCAGTGTTTTTATATTGTAATAAATATCATTATCTAAACTATCTTTGTGTTGCCCTGATTGCAAAACTGAATAAATATCTAAAATAGCATCGTCAACTTTATATTTAATATTAAAATTTAGTTTTTCTTTAATTTTATTACTATTTAAATGATAAGATCTTTTATCGTCCTCACTTTCAGTTTTTTTTATATTAATATCGATATTAAATTTCTCAAAAAAAATATTCTTTATTTTTAATGCGATATTTTCTATAGAAATATTTTCATCACTTATATTAAATGTTTCCATTCCTACTAGTTCTGGATCAGCTTCAATTAAATATTCATAAAAATTACACATATCTTTAATATGCAAATTTGGTCTCATCTGTTTACCACCAAAAACGGTAATTTCTTTTTTTTTGGTTGCTAAATGAGTTAGAATATTTACAGAAAGGTCAAATCGCATCCTAGGAGAACAGCCACAAACAGTAGCAGGTCGAACATTTATACAAACAAAATCACTTGAATGATTTTCAAACAATATAGGCTCACACATGCCTTTAAATTTGTTATATAACGTTAAGGGGAGTAGAGGATGCTCCTCTGTTACATTTGGATTGTCTGAAAATCCATAGACAGAACTGCTAGAAGCATTTATGAAACGTTTTACACCTTTTTGTTTTAATATTTTTAGCAACGGACTAAATGAGTTGTAATTAATTTCTTCGCTTAATTTAGGATTTAATTCAAATGTGTTATCATTAGATATACATGCCAAATGTATTGCAACATCAATATTTTCTTTAATTTCAGATATTTTATTTATATCTCTTATGTCCCCTTTAATCTTTATTAAATTTTTATGGTTAGAAATAAAATCTCCGAACCAAAAGGTATCATAAACCAAAACTTTATAATTCTTTTGAAGCAATTGATCAGTAAGCAGAGTTCCTACGTAACCTGCACCACCTGTTATTAAAATTGATTTCATATTTTAAGATTTAGCTTTTTTGCATCATCAAAAAACATCTTAGAAGTATCAATCGAATATTTTTTTAAATTATAATTTCTTAATTTTTTCTTTAAATAAATATCAGGTGTTACTGTAATAATCTCACAATTTGAATTTTTAGCCTGAAATATATTTAAATATTCTCTTGTGCTGGCCCATAGTATTTCTATGTTTTTTTTCTTCTTATATCTTGCGCATTTTTTAATTAGTTTTATAGGATCCCTGCCAGTATCTGCAATTCTACCAGCAAAAATAGAAATTATACTTTTAGTAGATGAATTAATTGCCGAATGAGCCTGTTTAAACTGCTCATAAGTAAACACAGCTGTTATGTTAACTTTTATTTTTTCGTTTGATATTTTTTTTATTACTTTATTTAAACTTTTTCCTTTAGAATTAACTATTGGGATTTTAACGTAAATATTTTTCGAAAATTTTGAAATTTTCAAGGCTTGATTGTAAATTTCTTTATCATTATCTGCAAATATTTCAAAACTTATTGGTTTAGAAATTTTTTTACAAAGTAATTCAATAAAGTTTTTATAACTTTTAATATTATTTTTTTTCATCAATGACGGGTTGGTAGTAATACCTTTAATATCTGAATTTTTTGAAAGTTTTAAAATTGTTTTGATATCTGCTGTATCAAGATATAATTTTATATTATTCATAATTTAAAATTATATTTATAGCCTGAGAAGTGGATTTGCAAATATAATCAGGTTTATTGTTAAGCTTTTCAGAATATTTTCTATCTATAAATATAGACTTACATTTCAGATTATAAGCAAAATCGACATCTCTCCATCTATCTCCTACCACAAAACTTTTTGATAAATCTATACTTTTGCTCTTCAACAAGTGACGAATTAGACCTGTCCTAGGTTTTTTATTTTTTGAAAAGTTATTTTTATCATGACTACAAAAAATTTTATTAAATTTAAATTTTTTCATCAATTTTTGATGCATTTTATTTAATTCTATCTTGCTCTTTTTATTGAAATCTGGTTGATTAGTTACCACATAAAGTAGATATTTTTTTTTTCTTAATTTATCAATTTTTTTCTCTAAATTCTTATAAATATAAAATTTACTATAACTTGTAGGGGCGAACGGTTTACCTTTTTTTTTAATAGACTTATTTAATACTCCATCCCTATCAAAAAAAATTGCTTTTTTTTTCATTTTCTTAAGTCAACATAAATAGACATCTCAGGACAAGTTAAGTCAAATGCATCACCTTGCATAGACTTTGATATAGATCCCTTACACTTAGATTTAATAATACTTGTAAAATAACCTTGAGAAAATTTTTTTATTTTTTCATAATCCCAGGAATTAATATGATTTCCCATATTCTCTTCATTCCAATTACTATTTTGATTTAAAATATCAAATATATAATTATAATTATGCAAATTGTTTTTAACTTCATTGTAATATTTTAGATTTTTTTCTGAAAAAAATCGTAATTTTTCAGTAGATATTTCTCTTATAAAAAAATCTATTTCATCACATTTTTCTAAATCAATTCCTCTTGAATAAAACCAATTTGTTATTCTATTGTTCCTCCAATAATCACCACCTTTAATTAACATTTCATATAGAAATTCTCTATCTGGTGTTACTAATCTTAATACCCCACCCTTTTTAAGAACCCTGCTAGACTCTTTAATAAAATTATCAACATGCTTATCCTCGATATGCTCAATAACATGAGAACAATAAATATTATCTACCTCGTTATCTTTAAATGGTATTGGATCTTTTCTAAGATCATATTTTATAAATTTTGTTGATCTTTCTAGGTCATATTTGTTTGAGGAAAAATCTAAATCTTTAAAGCCTTCTATATTATATCCTCCAGATCCAATGTTTAAATTTAACAAATTGGCATCATTATTTGATTTCAAAGTATGTTTGTTTATTTTTATTATACTTATTACATAAGAACCATTTTTATTAATTATATTTAAAATAAAATAAAAAAATTTTTTTATAATATTTTTTACCAAAATGTTCTCTTTGACTGTAATTTTGGATGAGACACTAAACAATGCCAAATTACTGGCTGTATAGCCTCTGCGAATGGTGTTAAATAAATTTTTTTATTTACTGATAGGGAAATATTTAAATTTGAATTCAAGCCCGCATAGCCATTTTTTTTTCCAGTAAACGAAATTATTTTAACACCCTTAGATTTTGCAAGTTTAATAGCTTTAATAATTCCTACGGATGATTTTCTTTTTTCATCACCTCCACCAACAGAAAAAACCATTAATAAGTCT
This sequence comes from Pelagibacteraceae bacterium AG-390-A23, assembly GCA_003279775.1. GTDB lineage: Bacteria > Pseudomonadota > Alphaproteobacteria > Pelagibacterales > Pelagibacteraceae > Pelagibacter. Next base: position 7,255 of record QCGW01000018.1, on the reverse strand, counting down.
TTTTTGTTTATTCTTGAGGTTTTAAGTGACTCCACAAAGGCATTTTCAAAACCTTGATCATTTGTAGTTGCTGTAAATTCTGAAAAATTATCTACAGGAGACAAAGCATCAATACCACACAACTTTCTAAAATCATTTACGGCGTGTGAAGCATTTGCAGCACTTCCTCCAATTCCTATTATATATAATTTTCCTTTTCTTCTTTTAAGTTTTACTAAAATATTTACTATTTTTTCTATTTTACTTAAATCAATTTTGTTTAATTCAGATATTAATTGAGAGAAAAAATCTTTTTGGAATATCATTTAATTAAACTAATTACCTTGCCCATCCACTCTCCTACATATTTATAATGTGGAGAAGTTATTAAATTACTATCTACAACAACTTCTGCATCAATAAATTTTCCACCTGCATTTTCAATATCATCTTGCCATGCATAATATCCAGAAACCTTTTTATCTTTTATAATTTTTGCAGAAATCATTAAAAAAATACCACTACATATGCAAGCTATAAGTTTTTTTTCTTGATTAAATTTTTTAATAATTTCTATCAAATCCTTATTTAATCGCATATGCTCCATTGCTTTTACTCCACCAGGAATAACTAACAAATTGTATTTATTCACATCAATGTCTTTCTGTTGAATAATTTTGTCGTCTTTTTGAGGAGGTATTTTTGTTCCAAAAAAACCTAAAACTTGTTGGTTGGAACCATTAAACACATCTACATCTACTTTATCTTCTTTTAATCTATAAAATGGGTAAATAAATTCATGGTCCTGCACCATACTACCAGTAATTATTAGAGCTCTTTTATTTGACATTCTTAATTACTATAAAAACTAAGTTTTTTTTTAATTGTTGATTTTGTTTTAATACTTGATTTTTATTTACTTTAAAAGGTTTAATTTTTTTTATTGTTCCATCTAATAATTTTAATTTTCCAGAAATCAAAATAACAATCGAACCTTTCTTTATACTAATATCTTTTTTATTTGTCTTTCCATAATAAACTTTTAAATATTTATTATTTATTCTTTTTCTTTGATTGATGGCATCTAAACTTTTAAGTACTTCAGTTTCGTATTTGTTTGTTTTTCTATTATATTTATCTTTATACCTAAAAAGATCTGATTTATTGTTTGGCGTTTCAATTTCAAACATAATAATCTTTTTCTTTTGAAAGTTTAAAGTTTGATGAAAAGTACTTTTATCAATTTCAATTAAAGAAAATGGATTAATTTTTTTTGAATGAGTTAAATTTTTTAATAAAATTTTATTTGTATTTATCAAAAATGTTTTTTTTGAAATATGAGCATGCATCGAAGTTGACTGATTTGGTTTAATTAATAAAACCCATAAAGCAACACTATTATTTGACCAAAAAAGATATTCAAACCCCCATGGTTTTTTAACTATTTTATTGTTATGATTTTTTTTTGGGGATTTGGTAAATAAATCAATATTCTTTAATTTTTTTTTTAAAATAATTTCATCTTTTTTAGTTTTTTTTAGATGCATTTTTTTATTTAATAAGGTTGTTTTAAATTGTAATCATATAACGAAATATTAATACAAAATAAAAAGTTGATATACATTATGTATGCAAAAAAATATATAAAATTATGAAAAAATATATTCATGCAATCATTTTAGCTAGAGGCAATTCTAAAGAAATTAAAAATAAAAATTTAAAAATAATTCATGGCAAACCTTTGATTTATTGGTCGATTAAGTTTTTTCTAAGAAATAAATATGTATTTAAAACTTGGGTAAGTTCTGACAATTCAAAAATATTACAACTATCAAAGAAGTATGGAGCAAATATAATTCTTAGACCAAAAAAATTGGCCACAGCAACAGCTACTTCTGATAGTGCCTGGATTCATTCTGTGAAAGAAATAAAAAAAAAATTTAATATAGATATTATTATAGGAGTTCAGCCTACATCCCCTATAAGAGATCAAAAAGATATTAATCAAGCAATTAAAAAATTTAATAAATATAAATTTGATAGTATGTTTTCTGCAAATTTGCCAAATGACTCATTTTACTGGAAAACAAATAAAAACAAAACTTCACCACTTTATAATTATAAACGAAGACCCAGAAGACAGGATATGGATATTAAAGTTACTGAAAACGGTTCTTTTTATATTTTTAAATCTAATAATTTTCTAAAGTATAAAAATAGATTATTTGGTAAAATTGGCTATCATTTAATTGATAAGTTCAAAGGCATACAAATTG
>QCGW01000018.1:0-2500 GCA_003279775.1 Pelagibacteraceae bacterium AG-390-A23 | reverse complement strand
AAACATTACTCATACGGGACTATCACCCTCTATGGTTAGCATTTCCAAACTATTCAAATTTTTTTAACAAAACTACTGGCCTAGTCCGCGTTCGCTCGCCACTACTAACGGAATCTCAATTGATTTCTTTTCCTCTGGTTACTTAGATGTTTCAGTTCTCCAGGTTGTCTCTTTAAACCTATGTATTCAGTTTAAAGTACCACATAAAGTGGTGGGTTTCCCCATTCGGAAATTTTCGGATCAAAACTTACATACAGCTCCCCGAAACTTATCGCAGTATATCACGTCCTTCATCGGCTTTCAGTGCCAAGGCATCCACTACACGCCCTTAAACGCTTGATTTATGCACAGAAAAAAATTCTGTGTTGAATCAAATTTTTATTTTGAACATTAGCTAATAACTTTCTAATGTTCGGATATAGATATTGATATTAATTATTAATTTTTTACGATTTTTTATAACTAAGTGTTTTGGTGGAGGATAGCGGGATCGAACCGCTGACCTCCTGAATGCAAATCAGGCGCTCTCCCAGCTGAGCTAATCCCCCATGATCTTAAATTGGTGGGCCGAGAAAGACTCGAACTTTCGACCCCACCCTTATCAAGGGTGTGCTCTAACCAACTGAGCTACCGGCCCCTATGCAAAGAGAAACACTACTTTAAGAAGAGAAATGAGGACGGTCAACATTACCTGTATATTATTTAGAATGAAATTTTACTTTCATTCATCCTTAGAAAGGAGGTAATCCAGCCGCAGGTTCCCCTACGGCTACCTTGTTACGACTTCACCCCAGTCGCTGACTATACCGTGGTCAAGGGTTTTAAACCTTGCCTTAAGGTAGAACCAACTCCCATGGTGTGACGGGCGGTGTGTACAAGACCCGGGAACGCATTCACCGTGGCACGCTGATCCACGATTACTAGTAATTCCAGCTTCATGCACTCGAGTTGCAGAGTGCAATCCGAACTGAGGTATCTTTTAAGGATTTGCTTGACCTCGCAGTCTTGCTTCCTGTTGTAGATACCATTGTAGCACGTGTGTAGCCCAACACGTAAGGGCCATGAGGACTTGACGTCATCCCCACCTTCCTCCAGCTTATCACTGGCAGTTCTTTCAGAGTGCCCAACTTAATGATGGCAACTAAAAGTGAGGGTTGCGCTCGTTGCGGGACTTAACCCAACATCTCACGACACGAGCTGACGACAGCCATGCAGCACCTGTGTTTCGTCCGGCCGAACCGAAAACTCTAATCTCTTAGAGTCGCGACGAACATGTCAAGTGTTGGTAAGGTTCTGCGCGTATCTTCGAATTAAACCACATGCTCCACTACTTGTGCGGGTCCCCGTCAATTCATTTGAGTTTTAACCTTGCGGTCGTACTCCCCAGGCGGTGTGTTTATCGCTTTCGCTGCGACACTGAAAATAAAATTTCCAACGTCTAACACACATCGTTTACGGCATGGACTACGAGGGTATCTAATCCTCTTCGCTACCCATGCTTTCGTTCCTCAGTGTCAGTAATGATCCAGAAAGCTGCCTTCGCAATTGGTATTCTTTCTAATATCTACGAATTTCACCTCTACACTAGAAATTCTGCTTTCCTCTATCATACTCTAGCTGAAAAGTTTTAATGGCAGTTCCAGAGTTAAGCTCTGGGATTTCACCACTAACTTTTTCAACCACCTACGAACTCTTTAAGCCCAGTAATTCCGAACTACGCTAGGTCCCTTCGTATTACCGCGGCTGCTGGCACGAAGTTAGCCGGACCTTCTTATTCGGGTACAGTCATTTTCTTCCCCGACGAAAGAGCTTTACAACCCAAAGGCCTTCTTCACTCACGCGGCATCGCTGCATCAGAGTTTCCTCCATTGTGCAAGATTCCCCACTGCTGCCTCCCGTAGGAGTTTGGGCCGTGTCTCAGTCCCAATGTGGCTGATCATCCTCTCAAATCAGCTATTGATCACAGTCTTGGTAGGCCATTACCCCACCAACAAACTAATCAAGTGCAGGCTCATCCAATGGTGCATAAAGCTTTCTCCGTAAAGACTTATCCGGTATTAGCACAAGTTTCCTCGTGTTATTCCAGGCCAAAGGGTAGATACCTACATGTTACTCACCCGTCTGCCACTAAGTATTGCTACTTCGTTCGACTTGCATGTGTTAGGCGTGCCGCCAGCGTACGTTCTGAGCCATGATCAAACTCTCAAGTTTAAAAACGGCGCACACTAGCTTCCATATAAATTCTAAGAATAAAATTTATATGTGATTGAAGTGTGTACGACAAATTTCTGGTAACCTTAACCGTCCACACTTCTCTTCTTAAATTTTAACTTTTTAAATAGCTAATTGAGCCAAAAAGGCTCAATAATCCTCATTTATTTATTGTGTTTACAATATTTTTACTGAGAAAGTTCAGTGCTTATAGGCTAAAAAATTAAGAAATCAAGCATATATGAATAAAAATATCTATAAAAACATCATATTTTTAGCGGTTTTTTTT
>QCGW01000017.1 GCA_003279775.1 Pelagibacteraceae bacterium AG-390-A23 | reverse complement strand
ACTCTTTAATACCTGATTTAAAATAATTTATAATTTTTTCTTTTGAATCAATCATGCGCTGTAAGTAGTGATTTATAGCTAAATTTAAAGATAATAATAAGGCTCTTTTGCGAATATTTTTTTAACTAATGGCTTAAAATCTTCCAAAGTCATACTTTTGTAATTAGGGTCAAAAGAGCATTGGTCATATTTTTCACAAAAATCTATAGTGTCATAATAATACTTGTGGTCTTTAAATTTATCTCTTGCATTTCTATCACCCCCTAAATGATGGGCGCTGTAGTAAGTTTGAAAAAGACCATGGTGTAGAACAATCCAATAAGTTCTTTCTGAAACATAAGGTCTTAGTATAGATGCAGCATATTGAGAATGATTCATTGGTGCTAAATCATCTCCAATATCATGTAATAAAGTTGCAACAACCATTTCATCACTTTCTTTATTTTTAAAAGCTCTTGTTGCAGCTTGTAATGAATGCTCTAGTCTAGTGATTTTATAACCTTCTAAAGTTGTAGTTTGTTTGGATAAATAATTTAAAACTCTCTCAGCTGTTTGTCTTTCAAAGTTTTTCTCAAATTTTTCAAGAAGCTCATAATCTTCTTTAGTTCCATTTTTCATTTCAGTAAAATTTACTGTTTTCATAACTTAATTGTTTGATCCAGTGCTTAGTAAAGATAACTGAGTTATTTTATTATCTCCTAATTCATCCACTAATTTAACAGGGTATTCACCTGTAAAATAATGATCTGTTAATTGTGGATATGTTTCATTTCTTTTTTCAAAACCAATAGCTTTATACAATCCTTCAATTGACAAAAATCTTAAAGATTTAGCACCAATATATTCACAAATTTCATCATTTGTTTTATTTGCTGCTAACAATTCTTTTTTTGTAGGTGTATCTACACCATAGAAATCTGGGTATCTTATTTCAGGGCACGCAATTTTAACATGAACTTCTTTTGCACCAGCGTCGTAAAGCATTTTAACAATTTTATAAGATGTTGTTCCTCGAACAAGAGAGTCATCAATTAGAATAATTTTTTTACCTTTTATTGTTGTTTGATTAGCATTTAATTTTAATTTAACACCCAAGCTTCTAATTTTTTGGCTTGGTTCAATGAAAGTTCTTCCAACATAATGATTTCTAATTAACCCATGTTCAAAGTTCATTTTTAATTCTTGAGCAAAACCCATAGCAGCAGCATTTCCAGAGTCTGGAACTGGAACCACTATATCTGCATCAGTATCATTTTCTTTTGCAAGTTCTCTACCGATGTTCTTTCTATGCTCATACGCTGTTTTTCCTCCTATTAGACTGTCTGGTCTTGAAAAATAAATATACTCAAATACACAAGGTCTAACTTTTTTAGCAGGGAAGGGTTTAATACTTTTCAGCTCGTTATTTTCAATTAAAACTATTTCACCATTTTCAACTTCTCTAACAAATTTTGCTCCAATAATGTCAAATGCACAAGTTTCAGACGCTAAGACATAACTATTACCAAGCTTACCGATTACTAGTGGTCTAATTCCATAAGGGTCTCTAACACCAATTAATGTGTTTTGAGTTAACATCACTAATGCATATCCACCTTGAATTTGAAAAATTGCATCAATCACTTTATCAATTGTTTTTGGTCTCTTTGATTTAGCAATTAATTGAACAATCGTTTCAGTGTCTGAAGTAGTGTAAAATATAGCCCCATCTTCAACTAGTTTATTTCTCAAAGCTATTGAATTAGTAAGATTTCCATTATGCGCAACTCCAATTCCACCTGCATTGGTGTCAGCAAAAAAAGGCTGTATATTTCTTAATATATTGTTTCCAGTTGTACTGTATCTGTTATGGCCAATTGCATAATTTCCCTTAAGATTATTAAGTACTTTTTCTTTATTAAAATTATCACCAACCAAACCAAATCTTTTTTCAGAATAATATTTTTCTCCATCAAAAGTAACTATTCCACATCCTTCTTGACCTCTGTGTTGTAGAGCATGTAGCCCAAGTGCTGTTAGAGCAGATGCATCCTTTGCATTGCTAATACCAAAGACCCCACACTCTTCCTTTAATCTTGGATTATAGCTCTGTAATTTTTTCTTTAGAATCTTGATATGTTTTTTCATTAGGAAATTCTTTTATCAGATAACTACTACCTTTTTCTAAATATGGAAAGACGTATGATTTATCAAAATTTATTGGCCATTTATCATAATTATAAACGATATGAACACCTGAAAAGATACATACAGAAATAATGTAAGCTCTTATAAAACCAAAAAAGAATCCAAATGTCGTATCCAAGCCACCGATTCCCGTATATCGGACCGCTTTACTGATTCCTTTATTAACTAATAGAACTAAAAAGATAACAACCACAAATATTACTATTCCTAAACCAACATCGAGGACGTATTCATTATCAATTATGTCTTTTACGTATGGTTTAATTTTTGGAAACAGAATTAATGTAATTATATATGCAAGCAACCATTTAGCCATGGAGAGAATACTTAAAATGAAGCCCTTTTTGTAACAATTTATCAAAGAAAGAATTGTTAAAATTAAATAAATTAAATCAATTATTGATATTGCTTTATAAAAATCTTTTATGATTTCTAACATTAAGATGATTTGCCAAAAGGTTTAATAATTAAAATTAATGCAGGAAGTAGTGTTAATACTGATATCATTGCTAATAACATAGCAAGTCCTGTAAACACACCAAAATAAATTGTTGGAATAAACTTTGATAACACCAAAATTGAAAATCCAAAAACAATCGTAATTGAAGTGTTTAGTATAGCAACACCAACAGTTGAATGACACGTTTTTAATGTTTTGTTGTAATCCTTTATTTTATTAAACTCTTCTTTAAATCTATAAATATAGTGAATGCTATTATCTACAGCAATTCCTATTGTAATTGCTGCAATAGTTATAGTCATCATATCTAAAGGTATTTCTAACAACCCAATTATTCCTAATATAAAAAAAGCTGCAATAAAATTTGGAACAACACCAATCAATGAAAGTTTTATATTTCTAAATAAGATTATGAACATTGAAAATATTCCAATCATAACCAATCCCAATGTTAAAATTTGAGATTTAAACAGACTTTGCAATAAATTATTAAACAATATTAATACACCTGCTAATTTATAATCCTTATCCTCTAAACCAAATTTATCTTTAAGATCAAAATTAATTTTGTTAATTAAGTCATTTCTTCTTAAATTTTCCTGCGAGTCTATAATTCTTAAACTAATTCGAGCCTCATTTTCTTTAATTGAAAGATAGGGATCAATGATTTCAGTTTTAATGCTCTCTGGAATTTTAGAGTAAAGCACTCCCATTTCTAAAGTGCCTAAAGGCTTATTATTATTTAATTGAGTAGCAACCTCAATAATAGATGAAAAAGATAGAACTTTACCAATTTCAGGTAAGCTATCTAAGTAATTATGAACAGATGCAATTAGATCAATTTTATCTTTGGTAAACCAGTATTTTTCATCATTAGCATCTTCTTCATCACCCCAATCCTCAAATTCATCATCTTCTTCAGATTTTTTCACCTTTTCTTTCTCAGGAAATTTTAAAATAACCTCTAAAGGAGTGGTTCCACCTAGTTCCTCATCAATAAGCTTCATACCCTTGTAAATTTCAGTATTCTTATCAAAGTAATTTATAAAGCTATTTTCAACTTCAAGCTTACTTATTCCAGTAATACTGAATATTATAACTATTCCAGTTACTAAGAAGATAGAATTTTTATTATTTATAGAAATTAAACTAAGTAAATTTGTAATTTTAGATTTTTGTTCTTTCTTCACTGAAATATTATTTGTGGGTGCAAAGTTTAAAAGGGTAGGCAGTAAAGTAAATGTAATAATAAATGATGTAATCAAACCAAAAGTCATCATCCAACCAAAATCAATAATAGGTTTTATTTCACTAAAAATTAAAGATAAGAATGCAAATATTGTTGTTAGAACGGTATAAAGAATTGGCCAAAACATTTTTGAAGTTGTTAAGGAAATAATTTCAAAATTATTTTTTGATGGAAAATCTTTTTTAAGTTGAAGAAACCTAGTACTCATATGAATATTCATTGCCATTGTTAAAATCAACATAAGTGCAATGAAATTTGATGAAATGACTGTAACTTTCCATCCTAGCAATCCAAGCAATCCCATCATTATTATCACAGAAAAAAGACAACTGCTTATAGGAACCACAATCCAAAGAAGATTTCTAAAAACAAACCATAAAGTAGCAATTATAAATAATAGAACTCCTAAGCCAAAAACAATTATATCACTTTTGATAAAAGTCATCATATCATCAGCAATCATTGGTATTCCTCCAAGATAAATCTTTCCAATATCACCATAACTTTGAATAACTTGTCTTATTTCTAAAATATTCTGGTGGTTTTGTTTTTTGATTTGATCTTTAATTAGCTCAACCTCTTCTTTTGATTTATTTTCTACATCTTCTAATTTTTGAGACTGTTTAATGTTAACAATAATTCCACTAGTTTTACCATCTTCACTAATGACAAAATTTCGAAAAACAGGACTATTTAAAATCTCTTTAAAACCTCGATCTCTATCAACATCTTCATCTTTTAATGTTTTAAAGCTTTCTAATCTTTCTTGAAGAGGAGCATCTGAATTATTTAAGAGCGGAATATCTAACAATGTAATTACACTATGGACCCAGTTGAGGCTCTGAATTTTATATTTTAAACTTAATAAATTATTAATTGATGAGTCAGTTACCATCCCTTCATTTGGTGTATAGGTAAGAATTAAAAACTCTTTAGACCCATATCTTTCAGAGACTTCTTTTAAGTATGCTAAATCTGGGTCACCTTCTATTAATAAGGTTTCTGATGAAGCATCTAACCTAAAATTTTTTGAATAGTATCCAAAACTTAAAATAGCAATAATTAACAATACAAATATTGCTTTAGGATTTTTAAGGATAACGTTTTGATAAAAATGAGCTATCATTCAAGCTCTTTATATTGGAAATTAACTTAATTGAGTATCCTTAAATTTTGTAAATCTTTCTTCAAATTCAAGAGTTACATTACCAATAGGACCATGTCTTTGTTTTCCAATTATAATTTGAGCTAAATGTGCAACTTCATTCATTTTTGCTTGCCACTCTGCATGCTCAACAGTTGCTTCTCTTGGTTCTTTTCTCTGTAAATAATATCCTTCTCTGTAAACAAACATTACAACATCAGCATCTTGTTCAATTGAACCAGACTCTCTTAAATCTGCTAATTGAGGCTTATGATTATCTCTCTGTTCTACTTGTCGAGATAACTGCGAAAGCGCCACAACAGGTACAGAAAGTTCTTTGGCTATTGCTTTAAGTCCTTGAGTAATTTGTGATATTTCTTGAACTCTCCCATCTTTGTTAAATGTAGTTCCTCTCATTAGCTGAATATAATCAACCACAATCATATCTAGACCGCTTTTTCTTTTAATTCTTCTAGCTCTATTACTCATAGCAGCAATACTTATAGCTGGTGTTTCATCTATCATTAGAGGAAGATCGGCTATATCTTTTGACGTTTCTAAAAACTTATCAAATTGTTCATCGGTAATTCTTCCTTGTCTTATGTCGTTTGAGCTAATTCTTGCTTGTTCAGAAATAATTCTTGTAGACAATTGTTCAGAGGACATTTCAAGTGAAAAAAAAGCTATCGTAGATTCTTTTCCACTATCCTGTAAGTTCTTTGCTGCATTGAATGCGATGTTAGTTGCTAATGATGTTTTACCCATTGAAGGACGTCCTGCTATAATAATCAAATCGGATTGATGTAAACCACCGAGTTTGTAATCTAAATCACGAAGCCCAGTTGGAACACCTACAATACCACCTTCGTTTTTGTAAGCCGCAGAAGCCATATCAATAGTTTGTTTCAATGCTTGATCAAATTTCATTATATTTGAACTAGCCGAACCTTTCTCTGCTAAATCAAATAATGATTTTTCAGTTTTCTCGATGATATTTTGTCCATTTGTTTCAAGGTCGTTTACTTTAACATCATCAACAGTTTGTTCAGAAATTTTAATTAATTCTCTTCGCACAAACATATCGTAAATAATTTTAGAATACTCTATTGCTTGCCTAACTGATGTAGAAAATTTAGTTACCTTTACTAGGTACTCAGGAACGTTTAAATCATCTTTTTCATCTTCAAAATAATTTTTTAGAGTAATTGGATTTGCTAAAAGTCCTTTGTAAATTAAACTTGAGATAGACTCAAAAATTTTTTGATGCATGGGATCATAGAAATTAGTAGCTTCAATGATAGTACTTATTTCATCGAATATTTCGTTACTTACAAGAATAGATCCTATTACAGCTTGCTCCGCCTCAATGTTATTTGGCAACTCTTTAAATTGATCTTTGACAATACTTAAATTGTTTTCCATGAAAGTAAATTTACATGAAAAATAATTAAATCAAATTGTATATTTCTGTTGGGGAAAAGAATGTATAATTATTGAATTGTATCAGCTGACGAAACATTGATTGTAATTTCAGCATCAACTTCTGAGTGTAAAGAAATTTTAACTTTAAATTTCCCTAAAGCTTTTATTTCTTCAACAGGTTGAATCATTGAAGGCTTTATATCAATTTTGTTTTCTTCTTGAATAAGTTTTGAAATTTCAGTTGGTTTAACTGAACCATATAATTCATTATTTTCTGTACTTAGTTTTTTGACAGAATATTCTTTACCGTTAATTTGTTCAGCAATTTGAGAGGCTTCTTTTTTCTTTTCGTTATCTTTTTTAGATAACTCTGTTTTAATCTTTTCAACTTCTTTTATATTTTCTTTTGAAGCATAAAGAGCCTTTTTATTAGCGATTAGAAAGTTTCTAGCAAAACCTCTTTTTACATCTATTACTTCGCCAATAGACCCAATTCTTTTTACGTTTTCTAATAAGATTACTTTCATTTTATATTAACGCTAAATTTCTTGCTCTTTTGATTGAAAGAGAAAGTTCTCTTTGTTTTTTTTGAGATACATTTGTAATCCTTGAAGGCAAAATTTTACCATTCTCAGAAACATATTTTTTTAAAAGTTTTATATTTTTATAATCCACTTCAGGAGCACCTTTTACTGACAATGGACAAGTTTTTTTAAATTTGTATTTATTATTTTGAAAAATACTTAATTTTGCAAAATTACTCTGTTTGCCTTTTTTATTTCCGCTTTGTCTTTTTGGCATTAGTTTTTAGTACTTTCTTTTTTTTCGCTATCTTCTTTTTTAACAAAATAGCTGTTTTCTAAGTCAAATTTTTTTACCCTTACTGTTAGGTATCTTAGTAATTTTTTATCTATAGCTTCATTTTTCTCTAATTCATCAATTACATTTCCCTTACCTTTAATTTTAAAGTGAATGTAACTTCCTTTTTTATTCTTTTTAATAAGATAAGATAAATTTAATAATCCCCAGTTTTCAGTTTTGACAACTTCGCCATCATTTTTTTCGATAATTTTAGAATATTTTTCTGTTAATTGCTTTAATTCACTGGGTGAAGTGTCTTGCCTTGCTATAATAGTGTGTTCGTATAAATTCATTTAAGTTCTTTAATAAAAAGTGAGGATATACTATTATAAAAGTTCAATTACAATAGTTAAAAAGGCAAAAATATTAGTTTTTTTTATATGTTTTCGGTAATTTTTCCAGGTCAAGGATCTCAAATAGTCGGTATGGGAAAAGAGCTTTATGATAAATTTGATATAGTTAAAAATCTGTTTAAACAGGCAGATGACACATTAAATTTTTCTCTTTCTAAGCTAATACTAGAGGGACCAAAAGAGGAGTTGGATTTAACAGCCAATACCCAACCAGCAATATTTTTAATAAGTTACTCAATATTTAACGTAGTTAAAAAAGAATTCAATTTAGATTTAAATAAAGCAAAATACTTTGCTGGACACTCTTTAGGAGAATATTCAGCTTTGTCATGTGCAGGGTATTTAGATTTTTCAGAAACTTTAAAAATACTTAGAGTTAGAGGAGACGCTATGCAAAACTCTGTGCCCAAAGGACAAGGGGGGATGCTTGCAGTATTAGGCTCCACAGTTAATGTGATTGAAAAAATTTTGACAGAAAATAAAGAAAATTTAAAAGCACAAATTGCAAATGATAATTCCGAGGGGCAAATTGTTTTGAGTGGAAAAACAGAGGATTTAGAAAAGTTAATTCAAATTTTAAAGGATAATTCAATAAAAAATATCAAACTTCCAGTAAGCGCACCCTTTCACTGCAATTTGATGAATAATGCTACAAAAATTATGAAAGAAGAGTTAAATAAACTTAATTTTAAAAATGGGAAAAATAAATTAATTTCAAACGTTACTGCTAATGAAATTAAAGATCTAGATGAGCTTAAGCAACTCTTGATTAAGCAAATAGAGAATAGAGTTAGATGGAGAGAAAGCGTGATTAATATGTTAGAAAACGAGGTAGACCATTTTATAGAAATTGGACCTGGGAAAGTTTTGTCAGGTTTGATAAAAAGAATTAATAGAAATGTAAAAATTGATACAATCAATTCTCAAAGTGACATTGAAGGTCTAAATATATGAATGATTTAAAAGGTAAAAATATTATTGTTACAGGTGCTTCGGGTGGGATTGGAAATTCAATAATTGAAAAATTAAATCAATCGGGAGCAAATATTTTAGCTTCAGGTACAAGAATAGAAAAACTTGAGGAACTAAAAGCTAAATATGGAAATATTAAAATATTAAAGTTTGATATTTCTCAAAGTGATAAAATTGAGGAGTTTATTGAAAATGCAACCAAAGAACTTGGTGGTGGCTTAGATTGCATAGTTAACAATGCAGGTATCACACAAGATAATTTAGCAATAAGGATGAGTTTAGAGGAATGGCAAAAAGTAATTGATATTAATTTGACATCAGCTTTTTTAATGAGCAAATCAGCAATAAAAAAAATGCTTAAAAATAAATCTGGAAAAATCATTAATATTACTTCAGTTGTTGGACATACAGGTAATTTAGGACAAGCCAATTACACTGCTTCTAAAGCAGGTATAATTGCGATGTCAAAGAGTTTGGCAATAGAATATGCAAAAAAAAATATAAATATAAATTGTATTTCACCTGGCTTTATTAAAACAGCAATGACTGATAAATTAGATGACAAATTTAAAGAGGCTATAATATCAAAAATTCCTTCTGCCCGACTAGGAGAACCCGATGATATTGCAAATGCAGTACTTTTTTTATGTTCAAATCAATCAAGCTATATAAATGGTGAAACCTTACATGTTAATGGGGGCATGTATATGGCTTGACAAAATGGGTTTTTAAACTATTAAGAATTTATAACAAAAAGGATCAATATGTCAGAAGACGTTTCAAGCAAAGTAAAAAAAATTGTAGCTGATCACCTAGGTATCGACGAAGCAAAAGTAACTGAGGAATCAAGTTTTATTGATGATTTAGGTGCTGATAGTTTAGATACTGTGGAATTGGTTATGGCTTTCGAGGAAGAATTTGGATCTGAAATTTCAGATAGTGAAGCTGAGAAAATTTTAACTGTAGGCGATGCAGTTAAATTTATCGAAGGAAAAGCTAATTAGAAATTTTAATGCCATCAGAAAAAGATGGGGTAATGATTATATTATCCTCTCCTTCAGGAGCTGGTAAAACCACTCTAGTAAAAAAATTATCAGAAAAAGATAATTTTGAAGTTTCAATATCACACACTACTAGACAACCAAGACCTATTGAAAATCAAAATGAAGATTATTTTTTTGTTAATGAATTGGATTTTAAAAGATTGATTAAAAATCAAGAGTTTTTAGAATACGCAAAAGTATTTAATAATTTCTACGGCACAACCAGATCACCTGTTATAGAAAAATTAAACAGAGGAAAAAATGTTCTTTTTGATATTGATTGGCAGGGAGCTGATCAAATAAAGAATAAAAAACTAGATTATAAATTAATTACTTTTTTTATACTTCCTCCCAGTAAAGAGGTTTTGTTTGAAAGACTATCAAAAAGACATGAGAATGATAAAAAAATTGCTCAAGAAAGAATGAAACAATTCGAAAGAGATGTTTTACATTGGATAAATTATGATTATGTTGTTATCAACAATGATCTAAATGAATGTCATTTAAAAATTACAAAATTGATTGATGCAGAAATAAATAGTGGCTCAAAAGATTATGATTTAGAATATATCAGGAGTCATGTAGACAAATTAACCTCCTAATTTTTCATATTCTAAAGCTAGCATATAATAAGTATCTAAACTTAAGTTTTGTGGCCTCAAATTCAAATCAATTTTTAATTTATCTAAAATTCTTCTATCTCCATTAAATAATTGATTGTAAGGTTTTTTTAACATTTTTCTTCTTTGATTAAAAAAAATTCTTGTAACTTTTTCTAAATTATTTGGGTCTTTAATTTTAATAAAATTTTTTTTAGGATAAAAAAATAATAAGCTACTATCTATTTTTGGCTTTGGATAAAATGCTTCTGGTTTAATGTCTATAATTTTTTTAACATTTAGTTTCCAGTTACAAATAATTGATAATCTTCCATAATTAGATGTATTAGATTCAGCGATTATTCTATCAGCAACTTCTTTTTGAAACATCAAAACAAGAGAATTAAACCAAAATTTATCTTTTAAATTAATTATCCATTTATTAAGAATTTCAGTAGATATGTTATAAGGTAAGTTTCCAAAAACTGTAATTTTATCTTTAGCAAGAGTAGTTTCATCTACTCGCAAAACATCATCATTTATAATTTTTAATTGATTATTAAATTTATTTTCTAAATTGATTGCAAGTTCGTTATCCTTTTCAATAACAAAAAATTTTTTTGGTTTTTTTTTAAGAATATACGATGTTAAATTACCAGTGCCTGGCCCAATCTCTAAAATTATTTTATTCTCTATATCAACCACATTTGTGATTTTTTCTAAAATATTTTTATCAATTAAAAAATTTTGTCCTAAGCTCTTTTTTGCTTTAATCAATGTTTATCCAGAAATGAGATAGCTTTAATTAAACTAAGTGGATTCGAAATATTTTTTCCAATCATTTTTTCATTTGGACCATGATCAGGAGATATTCTAAGAAAAGGAAGACCGAGGGTAATATTTATTGCATCATATTCAAATAGTGTTTTCATGGGCGTTAATACCTGGTCGTGGTACATGCCTAAAATAACATCAAACTTTTTTAAATTATTTTTCATAAATACAGTATCAGCTGGTAATGGACCTGTAACTTTATAATTAAGTTTTTTAAGTTTTTTTATAGTTGGTTTCAATATCTCGTCATCTTCATTAAATTTATCTATACTTTCGCAATGAGGATTAATACCAAGAATCGCAATTCTTGGTTTTAATTTAAAATTATTTATATAAAAATCATTTATTAGTTTTATTTTCTCAAAAATTAATTTTTTATCTATTTTTTTTGATACAAATTTTAAAGGCAAATGAGTTGTTAAAGGGCAAACAGAAAGATTCTTATTATAAATTAGCATTGCATTTTTTTTTATATTAAATTTTTTAGATATGTATTCTGTAATGCCTAAATATTTTTTATTTAAAAAATATTTTTTAGAAATTGGACCTGTAACAACTCTTTTGAAATCATATTTTTTAATTAATTGAAAAGCAATTTTAAAACAATTTTCAATATACGAATTTGACTTTGAGGATATAGACTCAAAAGCTTTAGAAGGATTATAGTTTACATTTATTAAATTTAGTTTTTTATTATCAAGTTTTGAGTTTACAATATTTTTATAATCTAAGATCCTAATTTTTTTATTATAATTAAGTTTAACCATTTGCATCATTAGTAACTTGTGAGATGCAATTAAAATTATGGGTGTATTTGATTTGATTTTCTTTAATGATTTAAAAAAAATTTCTAAAAAAATACTATTTGGTTCACCCGCAACAATAATAATTGATTTATTTAATTTCATTAATCTGAAATTCCTTTTTTATTTTATTAAAATATATATTTGAATATTGGTTTAATTGTTTATTGGCTATTTGTCTTGAAAGTATTTCTACCTCTTTATCAATATCAATATCTATTTCTGTTTCTTTTTGATCATCTATTTTAAGTATTACAAATCCTCCAGGTATAACTATAGGATCAGTAAAATTTTTTAATTTTGTTTTCAAAATTTCATTTTTTATTTTTTTATTCAATGAATTCAATTTTATCCAACCTAGCTTTCCACCACTATTTGCAGTATTTGAAACACTATATATAGATGCAGCATTTTCGAATCCATTGTTTAATATTTCATCTTTAATTTTATTAAATTTTTCAATTAAATTTTCATTATTTAAATCAAAAACTATTTCTGAAAGTAAAAACTCTTTTTGTAAGTTATTCTTTAAAACTTCTTTTTTAATTTTTTTTTTATCAATTTTCACATCTTTAGAAAATTTATTTAAAATTAATTGATTCCATAGAAGTTCTATTTTTAGCTTTTCTTCTATAGTTTGAAATTCTAAACCCTTTATTTCAATAAGTTTTAGAAATTCATCTTGTGATTTCAAGTTTAGTTTATTCAATAGCTCATTAAGTAAAGGATTTAGATAGATATTATCAACTTCAGAAATATTATAAATTTTTGATAGCTGAATTTTTTTAATTTTTTCTCTGATAAGAGAGTTTTGTGCAATTTCAAATATTTTGTTTTTTTTTAAACTACCAAGATTTGTATTTAAAAGAGTAAGATATTCAATTTCATTAACCAAGTCTATTGATGTGATTATTTCATTATTTACTTTAAAAAGTATTTTATTTTCTACAGAAAATGAATTTGGAATATAGAAAAAAAGACAAAATAATAAAAAAATTATTTTTTTTTTGAATTTCATAAATTTTTTTATTTATCAACTTTTTGTTCAAACGTTGTTAATGGAAATAAAGTAATAGTGAATAATAGATCTTCCACAGGCTTTAGATCCCTATCTTCATAGTAAGTTTTTTTATATTTTATTCCTGCAACTAAACAATCATTTTTGTATTCATAAACTAAATCATAAAATTCAGTTAGGTTTATTTTCCTATTCCTTCTTGTATTAAAACTAATTTGATTTTGTTCATCAAATTTATAAACAGTACTATTTTTTATAAAGTTTTGATCCCCCATCTCATCTTTCTCTTTAATATAGTTAAAAGTTGTAACAAAATTATTTACTGAAAATGTTGCACCAATATCATTGTACTCAATATCATCCAAATTATTATCTATTGCGAATTTATAATTTAAATTAAAATTTTCTGAAAAGTTGGTCGATAATGATCCAAAAACATTTGAACTTTTCTTATTAATAGTTGTTTTTTTTGGAATAAAATCTTCTTTTTTATCTCTTAAAACTGAAGCTAATTTAACTTCAAAGTATTTATTAACATCTTTTACCATTTGTTTTTTATAATCAACCCCAAATGTTAAAGATTTTCCAGATTCGAAAGAATCTCCCAATCCCAATCTATCAATAGAAAAAATATTATCAGCATTAATCATTCTCTCTGCTGTGCTATGATTCTTCATATCACTAGGATTAGCTCTTAGTGAAATTTTTGGTGTGAGAAAATCAACGTAATTTTTTGACTTTTTAATTAAAGGAATGCTAGATCTAATTTCTACCAATGAAGAAAACTCTATTTGAGGACTTGATTTGTATTCAGAAATATTTTTACCTACAGAATTGAGATTTTTAATATTAATATTAAAGTTATTTTTAAAGCCAGATTTAGAGAGGAAATCAGCACTTAAGAAAGATAGATCGTTTATAATTCTCGATTTTAGTTGGTTTGTATTGTTTAAATCATTCTTACCACTTGAAGTAAAATTAATTGATCCGTTTAAAATATCAGTAGATAAATTAGTGTTATAGTCATAATAAGGTAAAATATATTGATATCTGTCGTTTTTAACTAACTGCAAATTTTCGTAAGATTGAAAACCAGTTGTAAAATTATAATTATTATTGTTTAAAACTAACTTAAATTCACTACTTAAAATGTTGTTATCAGTTGGTTTTATAGATGAAGTAGTTTCTATAAGGTTACTATCAAAAATTTTTAAAAAAGTATCATTTGTAACTTTTTCTAAATTTAAATACATTTTACTTGAATTAAATTCTTCGAAACCTAAATCTAACTCAAACTTAGAGAATAAATAAGTTGTATTTTTTTTTTTATTTTCTACCGATGATTTATAATTTCTATTATGTCCAAAATTTAATAAAAGATTAAACTTTTCACCAACTTTCCTAAACTCATTCTGCAATAATTTAGTTCCAGTATCAAATATTGTTGGAGCAAGAGTTATATCACTGTCATTTGATATTACATGGTAGTATGGAAGAGTAAAAGAGCTACCAGTTATATTTGAATTATTAAGCACTGGTTTTAAAATTCCCGATCTTCTTTTTACAGTGGGATCAGGATGAAAAAATTTTGGCAAATAAAGTATTGGAAAATTGTAAACTTTAAGCAATGCATTTGTGTAATAAATTTCATTTTTCTTTTTATCGTGTTTTATTTCTTTAGCTTGGATGGCCCAAGGAGGACAATTGTCATTTTTTTTACAGCTTGTAAAAATACCTTTATTAATAACTGTTATTTTTCCATCTCTTGATGATGAAATTCCTATAATTCTTGGGTCATTTTCTGAATTGTCAAAAACATCTTTATGAATTGTTATTTCGGTATTACTTGCTTTAAAATTAAGACTTTTTAAATCTACAATCCCACTTGAGAAATAAAAGTTATCATTTTTAGGCAGATTATAATTCGAAGATATTAATATTTTTTCACCCCTTAATTCCTCTTGATTAATTAAATATTTAAATTTTGAAAGACTGTATAAATTATATTTATCAGTAATTTTAGTTTTATCTTTAGAAGACAATTCCATTTCATTTCTCAAAAAAACTATATTTTTTGTTTCAATACTATATTTTGATTTAATTTCTGCTAATGTTTTACCTTCCGTAATAATTTTTTCCTCATTACGGTAGTATTTGAGAAAATCAGTGAAGATTTTATAATCATTAATTTGATCGATAATTTTCACTTTATTTTCTGCAATGATTAAGTTTTTAAATAAATTGTACTCAAAATCATCTGCAAAAATTTCAATGCTATCGTTTATACTATTTGCTATTGATCCGCCTGAAGTAAATATAATTTCTTCATTTTTTTTATAAATAATCTTATTTGTAAATATTGTATATTTATTTATTAAGTCAGAAATTTTAACATTACCACTTGCTAAAAGAATATTTAATTTTTTATCGTATTCAAATTGATCAGCATTTATTTCAATTCCCTTGTTTGTTGTTATTAATCCTCTTTTTGTTCCAACAAATTTATTCCCATTTTCTAAAACTTGGACCTCTGTTACGTCAAAATTAAATTGTTCCAAACCGTATACGTTTGAATTAAAGAAGAAAAAAAAAGCAAAAATAATTATTTTAGTAAGATTATTTTTCATTGACGTTGTATAACATAAAACTATTAATGGTCGCTAAAATTAATAGCGGAAGAGTGCTAGATAAAATTAAAGATAATCTTTCTGTTCCTCCTAATACATATAAAAAATTATTAAAATAATAAATTATCACAGATAAAAACAGACCTAACGATATTTTAAATGTTGAGCCTTTAATATGTTTGATATTGAGCATTATCAAAGAAGAAAATAATCCGATTAATACCAAATTGATTGGAAAAAAAGCAAGT
>QCGW01000016.1 GCA_003279775.1 Pelagibacteraceae bacterium AG-390-A23 | reverse complement strand
GCCATTTCAAATGGTTTTTTTGCTTTTGCTATAGCGGTGTTAACAAGCACTCCATCACATCCTAATTCCATTGCAATTGTAGCGTCTGAAGCTTGACCCAAACCAGCATCAATAATTAATGGAAGTTTGGTTTGTTTTCTAATTATTTGAATATTAATTTTGTTTTGTATGCCTAGTCCTGATCCAATTGGTGCAGCTAGGGGCATAATTGCGTCAGCACCTGAATTCTCTAAACGCTTAGCCATTAAAGGATCGTCATTACAATAAACCATAACCTTAAAACCTTCTTTAGCGAGAACTTCTGTAGATTTTAAAGTTTCAATCATGTCGGGAAATAAATTCTTTTTATCTCCCAAAACTTCTAATTTGACTAACTTCCAACCACCTATTTCTCTTGCTAATCTCAAAGTTCTTAAGGCCTCTTTTGAATTAAAACATCCAGCAGTATTGGGTAAATATGTAATTTTTTTTGGATCAATATAATCCATAAGCAAAGGCTTATTTTTATTTGAAATATTAACCCTTCTTACGGCAACTGTTACGATTTCTGCTCCAGAGAGTTTAATTGCTTTTGCGCACTCAGACATACTTTTATATTTTCCGGTTCCAACGATTAATCTGGAATTAAATTTTTTATTCGCAATAATTAGACTATCTTTTTTCAAATTAACCACCTCCAATAAAATGAACTATTTCAATTTTATCATGTTTATTTAATTTTATTTTATTAATTTTTTTTTTATCTATTATTTCTTCATTAAGCTCAATAGCTACTTTATTTAATGGAATTTTTAGATTTTTTAACACTACATAAAGGGTAGAATCTTGATTTATATATTTGATTTTACCATTTATTTTAATTTTTATTTTTTTTACTTTTTTCATCGTATATAAGTGCTGAATGAATAATAAAATTATTATTATTAATGGTCCAAATCTTAATCTATTAGGAGAAAGAGAACAATCACAATATGGAACAACTACGTTTGACCAACTTAAGGAGAATTGTTCTAAAAAAGCACAAGAAATTGGTCTTCATGTTGAATTTGCCCAATCTAATGTTGAGGGAGAGCTTGTTAATATAATTCAAGATGCTAGGAAAAAATTTGATGGCATGATTATAAATGCAGCTGCATTTACTCATACTTCTGTAGCTATAAGAGATGCTTTAGATTTATTTAAAAAACCAATAATCGAGCTACATTTATCTAATATTTATAAAAGAGAAGAATTTAGACATAAATCACTAATAAGTGGCGTCGTAACTGGAGGAATTTTTGGATTAGGTGCTGAAGGATATATTTTGGCCATAATTTCATTACAAAAGACTTTGCAAAATGAAAATAGATAAAAAAATAATTAAAGAATTAAGTGATTATTTAAAAGAATTTAATCTTACTGAAATAGAGATAACTGAAAAGGATACAAAAATTAAAGTATCAAAAAATAATGTTTCAATAAGTAGTCAACCTCAAGTTATTTCGTCCTCATCACCTGCATCAAGCTCAACACCTACTCAAGCTCAAAATATTAAATCAGGAACCGAAATTACCTCACCTATAATTGGAACTGCCTATCATGCTCCAGAACCAGGTGCTAAAAAATTTGTTGAGATTGGAAAAAAAATTAAAAAAGGTGATACAATAATGATTGTTGAGGCAATGAAAACCATGAATCATGTTCCTTCAACAGCAGATGGTATAGTAAAAGAAATTTGTGTTGAAGATGGCCAACCTGTAGAATTTGGTCAAACTATTATTATCCTAGAATAAATAATGTTTAAAAAAATTTTAATTGCAAACCGTGGGGAAATTGCAGTTAGAATTATTAGAGCATGTAAAGAATGGGGAATTCCTACAGTCGCTGTTCATTCCGATGTAGATAGAGAAAGCATGCATGTTAGAATGGCTGATGAAAGTGTATGTATTGGTTCTCATCAACCAGCAAATAGTTATTTAAATATTCCAGCATTAATGTCAGCAATAGAACTTACAAATGCTGATGCTGTTCATCCTGGCTATGGTTTTCTTTCTGAAAATGCAAATTTTGCAAGAATTTTAGAGGAGAACAAAATTAATTTTATTGGAGCCTCATCAAAACATATTGAAATGATGGGTGATAAAATCCAAGCAAAAAGAATAGCTAAAGAAAATGGATTGCCCGTTATTGAAGGATCTGAAGGAGGTGTAAAAGATATTTCTGAAGCAAAAGAACTTTGTAAAAAAATTGGTTTTCCTGTTTTAATTAAAGCTTCAGGTGGAGGTGGAGGTAAAGGTATGAAAATAGTTTATAAAGAAGAAGAATTTGAATCTTTGTTTTCAACAGCAAAATCTGAAGCACAAAAATACTTTGGTAATGATGAAGTCTATATTGAAAAATTTTTTCAAAATCCAAGACATATTGAGGTTCAAATATTAGCTGGAAAAAATAGAGTTGTTCACCTTCATGAAAGAGATTGTTCAGTTCAAAGAAGACATCAAAAATTAATAGAGGAAACACCAAGTCCAGTTTTAAATAATGAAATAAGAAAAGATTTATTTGAAAGAACAGTAAAAATGGTAGCTAAAATAGGTTATATGGGAGCTGGAACTGTTGAGTTTATATATGAGGATGGGAAATTTTATTTCCTTGAAATGAATACAAGAGTCCAAGTTGAACATCCAGTAACAGAAATGGTTACAGGGATCGATATAATTAAAGAACAAATTTGGATTGCTTTTTCAGGAGAAACAGCTTTGAAACAAAGTGATATAAATCCTAGAGGACATGCAATTGAATGTAGAATAAATGCTGAAGATGCGAGTAAAAACTTTCAGCCTTCGCCTGGAGTTATTACGATGTGTCATCAACCATCTGGTTTTAGAACCAGAGTCGATGGTGCAATATTTCAAGGATACAAGGTAACACCTTATTACGACAGTATGGTTTGTAAATTAATTTGTCATGGAAGAAACCGTACAGAAGCAATTCAAAGAATGAACAGATCTTTAGATGAATTTGTTATTGAGGGAATAACTACAACAATACCTCTGCATAAAAAATTACTTAATCATAAAAAATTTATAAATTCAGATTTTAATGTAAGTTGGTTAGATAAAGATTCAATTGTTTAATAACAGCTTACTAACCATACATCATAGACGGGGTGGTCAAAAGGTTCTATTGAAGGGCTAGATGAAAACATCCAACCATTAAAAACAAAAACTTCATCATTATTTTTATTAGTCAAATCTCGAACTTGAATATAAGCTGTTATTTCTGGATTATCATCAAATTCTGAATTTTTACATTTCAGACTTTTAATTGATAAATCTTTAAACTTTATTAATTCTCCATTTTTAAGTTTGAGTAAGGTGTTTTTAGAACTTATTTTGTCTAAAATTTTTATATCAGTAAAAGTTCCTTCTAAATTACTTTTTGCGTTTGAGTTTAAAACTAAACAAAAATAAAATAAAAAAACTATATAGATAAATTTAAAATTATTCTTTCCAACTTGAGTATTTCTTTTTAATACCATCTTGATTTTTATTTGGATAATATGCTGCGTCAGTTCCAGTTAAATTTTCTTGATGTGGTTTTTGCCATTCATATTTTTCTAAAGTATGTTTTTTTTCAATTTTATTTGGTGTAAAATGTATCCAAGAATACCATTCAACAGGAATTTTTGATGCGTCAATTGTGTTTGAATAGATAACCCATCTTTTTCCGTTTTTACTTTCATAGTATTTATTTCCTAGCTCATCTGTACCAACTAATTTTCCAAAAAAAATAGTTTTTAGTCTTGTTCCAAAAGTATCTTGATTCCACCAAGTGAAAATTTTTCTTAAAAGTGTCAACATAATATTTTTTTATTTATTCAATTAAAAATTGTAAAATTTAA
This sequence comes from Pelagibacteraceae bacterium AG-390-A23, assembly GCA_003279775.1. Lineage (GTDB taxonomy): Bacteria > Pseudomonadota > Alphaproteobacteria > Pelagibacterales > Pelagibacteraceae > Pelagibacter. The sequence continues at coordinate 12,714 of QCGW01000016.1, read as the reverse complement.
ATTAGACTAAAATATGAATATGTATATAAATTAATTGATTCATTATTCAAATTAAAATTTAAATTGAGGTCAAATGGCAAAGTATTTAGTTGAAACTTATTATACCTGTACTTTTAAAGTAAATCATTATTTAGATGATATTAATGAGGCAGAGTTAAAAAATTTAGAAAAAAGAGATGATGGTAAATTTGAGGTTTTAGACGTAAAACTTGATAACAGAAAAACAAAAAGTCTAGACCCTAAAAACAATAAAGTCTTTGAAAACAACAAAGTAGAAGTTGTTAACGAAACAGATAAAAAAAGCCCGATAAATAAAGAAAGTGTAATAACAAGTATAAACACTGCTATCGAGAAGTCAGGTAAAAGATTTAGCATGCCTGACAGAAGAAAAGGATATATCCAAAAAGCTACTATTGGTGACCACAAAGTTTATCTGCATACAGGAGAATATGAAGACGGAAAAATTGGAGAAATATTTATTGATACTAGTAAAGAAGGTGAACTTGTAAAAGCTTTAATGAATAATTTTGCAATTGCTGTTTCTCTAGGCCTTCAATATGGTGTTCCTTTAGATGAATTTATAAGTGCATTTGTTGGTACAAAATTTGAACCATCTGGCAAAGTCCATGGTAATGATAGAATTTTAAGTGCTACATCAATTTTAGATTATATTTTCAGAGAACTAGCTATTTCATATCAAAATAGAGAAGATCTAGCCCATACTCCAGCTATTGGAGGAAATGATGCCGTCAATGCAGAAGATCAAAGCTCTGAGGATCAAAATCAATTATTAAAAATTGTAAAAGATATTACTAGTAAAGGTTTCGTTAGAAATAATTATAAAAAAAATCTAGTTGATCTTTCAGATATAAAAATAAGTTTAAAAGGTAAAAAATAATTTATTTTTTAGCTTTTAAAGCTAGATTTAATTCTTTTAATTGATCTGAATTTACCTCAGATGGTGCATTCATCATCAAATCTTGCGCGTTTTGGTTCATTGGAAACATGGTAACTTCCCTTATATTTTTTTCATTAGCAAGTAACATTACGATTCTATCAATACCAGGTGCTATTCCTCCATGTGGTGGTGCGCCATAACTAAGTGCATTAATCATACCGCTAAATTTTTCATCTACTTGATTTTTGTCATATCCTGCAATCGAGAAAAGCTTATACATAAGTTCTGGTTTATGATTTCTAATTGCTCCTGAAGATAATTCTATACCATTGCAAACTATGTCGTATTGATAAGCAAGTATATCTAATGGGTTTTCAAAATCTTTTTCACTTAAATCACCTTGAGGCATTGAAAATGGATTGTGACTAAATTCAACCTTGTTTGTTGCTTCATCTTTTTCAAACATTGGATAGTCTACAATCCAACAAAATGCGAAAACATTTTCATCAATTAAATCTAGATCTTTTGCAATTTTATCTCTTGCTAATGCAGTAATTTTTTCTAATTCGTCTTGTTTTCCACAAGCCATGAAAACACTATCCCCTATTTCACAGTTTGTTATTTTCATGATTTCAGTCAATGCATCTTGAGAAAAAAATTTTCCTATAGGCCCTTTTGCTGAAATATCTTTATCTTTTTCAAAAGTAAAATAAGCTAAACCAGAAGCGCCTTCTTCTTTTGCCCATTTATCAATATTATCGAAAAAACTTCTTGGCTTATCTTTTGTATTTTTTGTAATAATACATCTTACTTTAGATCCAGATTTTACTAATTTTTTAAAAATTTCAAATGAAACATCTTCTCTTGTAAAAATTTCAGTTATATCATTTATAATTAGCGGGTTTCTTAAATCTGGTTTGTCAGTACCATATTTAACCATTGCTTCCTTGTATGAAATCTTTGGAAATTTATCAAACAATATTTTTTTGGTAGAAAAGTTTTTAAATGTATTAACCATCAGTTTCTCAACCACATTAAAGACATCTTCCTGCTCAACAAATGACATTTCTAAATCTAGTTGGTAGAACTCACCAGGACTTCTGTCTGCTCTTGCATCTTCATCTCTAAAACAAGGAGCTATTTGAAAATATCTATCAAAACCTGAAACCATTATTAATTGTTTAAATTGCTGAGGAGCTTGAGGTAGTGCATAAAATTTTCCTGGATTTAAACGACTAGGTACTAAAAAATCTCTTGCACCCTCTGGACTAGATGAGGTTAAAATCGGTGTTTGAAATTCTAAAAAACCTAATTTAGTCATTTCATTTCGGATATATGAAATAACTTTTGATCTTAAAATAATATTTTCATGAATTTTTTTTCTTCTTAAATCTAAGAATCTGTATTTTAATCTTATTTCTTCTGCGTATTCTTGATCACTGAAGACCGGCATGGGCAGCTCTTTACAAGTTCCCAAAATTTCATGTTTCTCAATAACAACCTCTATTTCACCTGTATCAATTTCAAAATTAATTGTTTCTTTTGATCTATTAACAACTTTTCCATCAATTTTAATTACTGTTTCTAATTGCATTTTTTCTAATTCAGAAAAATATTTATTATCTTTATCAATTATACATTGGGTAATTCCGTAATTATCTCTCAAATCAATAAATAATAAATTCCCATGGTCTCTTTTTTTATTTATCCAACCTGCAAGAGAAATTTTTTTATCTACATGCTCTTTTCTTAATTCATTGCACTTATGTGTTCTATATTTATTCAATTAAACCTCTAATGCTTCTCTAATAATTTTAAAATCGATTGGTTTTTTTCTTTTTAAACTAATTTCGTCGATTTTATATATGAAATCAGAAATTTTGCCATAAGTTCTATCAATTCTCTTAATTATAAATTCAATAAGTTTTTGGTCTATTGATATTTGACGATCAGAAAGATTTTTTAGTATTAATGCATAAATTAAATCGTCACCAGGTTTTTCAATTTGAGATAAAATAAAATTAGCAGATCTTGAACTTAGATCATTAAGTTTAAATTTAAAGTCAACTATTGGTATTATTGAGGTTACTATTAAATACTTATTATCCTGATCTATTATATTAATAAGTGTAAATAATAAATTTTCATTTATTTTTTCAGTTAAATCCTCAACAACAACATTTTCATATATTTTAATTTTTTGAAGAAAATCATTATTAATATCTTCTGCATTTATTTTAATTCCTCTATGCTTTTCTAGAAATATATTTATTAAATGGCTTTTTCCTGAAAACTTTTCACCTATCAAGTTTATAAAATTTTTATCCCATTTTGGCCAATTATTTAAAAGGCTAAAAGAATGTTCGTTGCTTTTCGAAACATAAAAATCCTGATCTTTAAAGTTTTGCTCGTAATCAAATTTAAGTATTTGCTGATTAAGATTTGTCATTTAAAACCCAAACTTTATTTTTAATTTCAAAATAATAATTTTGATAACTCATGACTTCTAAAAATTTATCAGGTGTTCCATTAAAAATAACTTTATAATAATTGTTTTGATTATCAAATTTATAAATATATGAATTATATATCAAATCCATATTAGACAAAATTTTTTCAAATTTATTAATTTTAATATTATTAGAATTATCTATAGAAATATTTAAAGATAGTTTTACTGAGGTATTAATTTGATTTTGTGATTTCCAAAAATCCTCATAAACTAATTTTAAATTATCAATAAATTTAAATATCTGTTCTTCATCATCAAAATTAACTTCGGTATAATTTAAATTTTTTAAATTGTTTTTTTGATTGAAAAAAATTTTATTAAATACTCTTATTTTATTATCATCTTTAAAAACAATCATAATTATGTGATCATTTAAATTGTATTTATTTATAATTTCTTTAAAGTCATAAGTTTCTAAATTATTAATATTTCTTTTTATTAAACTAAAATCATCAAGATCTTGGGTGGGTAAGATATAATTTAAAAGATTATATTTTTTATTATTTAAATTCCAGCTGGAAAATAATTTATTCTCAGAGAACATTGAAACTTGATTTTTATTTTGATCAATAAAAACTGGAATGAATAAGAAATCTTTCTTTACAGGTAAAGATGGGAATGTATTTTTTGTTTCTAATAGGTCAAAAATATTTTTTTTATTAAATGAAACATTAAGGGTAAGATAATAAATTTCATTAATAAACTTTTCTTCCTTAATAGAGAAAGTTTCTATCATTCCTTTTATTTGGTTAATTGGTGTATTTTTCAATTTAATTTGATCTTTACTTTGGACAATTGAAAAAATTAGTTCATTAAATGCCTCTACAAATCCTTTATCAATAATTTCATTTTTATTAAAATTTATTTCAAAAGGTGTTGATATTTCGATATCATTTACAGAAAATGTATTTGCATAACTTTTTCCTGTGGAAAAGAAAATATTTATTAAAGCAAGAAATAAAAAAAAATTATATAAAGGCCTTAATTTATAAAGTTGAGAAATAAATTTCATAAAACATATTAATGAATAAAAAAAATTTTACCTATAAAAAAAGTGGAGTTAATATCAATGCTGCAGACAAGTTTGTTGATTTCATTTCTACAGTTTCAGCAAAAAAAAGAGGCAAAAAAAAGTTTTCAAATATAGGTGGGTTTGGCTCAATAACAAATATACCAAGTAATATAAAACAACCTAAAATCGTAGCTTGCACAGATGGTGTGGGAACCAAAATTGAAATTGCTAATACATTAAATAAATTTGATACCATTGGTATTGACTTGGTTGCTATGAGTGTAAATGATTTAATCGTACAAGGAGCTAAGCCTTTGCTTTTTTTAGATTATATATCAATAAATAAAATTGATCTTAAAAAACTTAAAGCAATAATAAAAGGGATTAACAGAGGCTGTAATCAATCAGAATGTGAGCTCGTCGGAGGAGAAACTGCTGAAATGCCAGGTACGTATGAAAAAGGTAAATTTGATATCGCAGGTTTTGCTGTAGGAGTTGTAGGAAAAAATAAAATTTTAAATAAAAATAAAATAAAAAAAAATAATCTTATAGTTGCAATTCCTTCCAATGGATTACATTCTAATGGGTATTCTCTTGTAAGATATTTATTAAAACAAAAAAAAATAAATATTAAAAAAAATAAATTTTTAAAATCTGAGCTTCTAAAACCGACTAAAATATATGTTAAAGAAATAATGAATTTAATAAACAACAACTTAATCAATGGCTGTGCTAATATAACTGGGGGAGGTTTGTCTGATAATATTAAAAGAATTATACCAGATAAACTCTCAGCACATATAAGTTTAGATAAAATTGAAACTTCTAAAATATTTAATTGGCTTAAAAATAATGGAATTTCTGATAAAGAAATGCTTAAAACATTTAATTGTGGAGTTGGTTTTTGTCTTATTGTTGAAAGTAAAAATTTAAAAAGAATAAGTAAATTTTTTTCAAAAGAATACAAACCATATGTTATTGGAAAAATTTTTAATGGTAAAAATAAAGTTAAGTTAAATGGTTCTATCAACTGGTATCAATAGAATTAGAACAGCTGTATTTATTTCAGGGACAGGCAGTAATTTAAAATCTTTAGCTAAATTTTCTAAAACTAAAAAATCTCCTATATCAATTAACTTTATTGTTTCAAATAACTCTAAGGCAAAGGGTTTAACTTATGCCAAAAAATTTAAAATTAAAAAAAAAATTGTAAATTTTAAAAATAAAAAATTAAGTGAAAATAAGCTACTTTCCATCTTAAAAAAAAATAATATTGAAATGATTTGTCTAGCTGGATTCATGAAAATTTTGTCAAAAAATTTTATAAAAAAATTTAAAGGAAAAATTTTAAATATACACCCTTCTTTACTACCTAAATATAAAGGATTAAATACCCACCAAAGAGTATTAAAAAATAAGGAAAAATACTCAGGATGCACTGTTCATTTTGTAAATGCTACATTAGACTCAGGGAAGATTATTCTACAAAAGAAAGTTAAAATTTTAAAAAAAGATACTGAGTCCTCTCTTGCTAAAAAAAGACGGAGTTTCAACTTCTAAATTAGTAATTGATAATTTTAAAGTTAAAGAAATTCCAGCGCTAGCCAAGTTATTGGCTCTTGCATCTCTTCAAGGAATAGCAGACTTACTTACAGGAGAGGGAATTAGATTTACAGATTTTGAAATGAATTTTACTAATCAAGATAAACTTATGAAAATTAAAGAGTTATATGCAATTGGTCCAGCAATATCTATTTTATTGGAAGGATACATTGAGGAGAATAAATTAATCAGTTTAAGAGGAACCTTGGTTCCAGCAACAACAATAAATAGATCTATTGCTTCAATACCCTTACTTGGAGATTTATTGATTGGAAAGAAAGTGGGTGATGGTGTTTTTGGAGTCAGCTTTAAAATTAAAGGCTCCCCTAAAAATTTAGAAACTACAGTAAATCCTATAAAAACTTTAACACCCAGGTTTATTACTAGAACTTTAGAGAAAATCAAAAAAAATTAATTTAACTCTATTTTAATATGTCTTTTTTTTCCAAGGGAAAGTTTAAGATAGTTATCTTTAAATAAATTTTTATTAATTTCGAATTTTTCGTCTGAAATAATATTATCGTTTATTTTAACCGCATTCCCTTTTATAAGTCTTCTGATTTCACTTTTAGAATTTTCTAATTTAGACATCAAAACAAGATCTACTATATTTATTTTTTCTTCTATTTTATTTGATTGAACATTAACTTTAGGCAAGTTCGAACCCAGAGTGTTTCCAGAAAAAGCTTCTTTTGCTGCTTGTTCAGAATTTTTAGCTGCATCCTTTCCATGTAACATTTCTGTGGTTTTATTCGCAAGTAGTATTTTTAATTCATTTATATCTTTGTCTTTAATTGTTTCTATTTCCTTAATTTCAATTTCAGTAAACATTTTTAAAAATTTAATTACATCTCTATCATCTATGTTTCTCCAAAATTGCCAATAATCATAAGCTGATAAATATTTTTCATCTAACCAAATAGCCCCACTTTCAGTTTTTCCCATTTTAGCACCAGTTGCTAAAGTAATTAAGGGTGTTGTTAAACCAAAGGCTTGATTATTAGAATATCTTTTAATAAGCTCGACACCATTAACAATGTTTCCCCATTGATCCGAACCTCCCATTTGCAAGAGACAATTTTCTTTCTTATTTAATTCAAGAAAATCATATGCTTGTAAAATCATATAATTAAACTCCATATAGCTTAGTGACTGCTCTCTATCTAATCTAAGTTTTACACTATCAAATGTTAACATTCTATTTATCGTGAAATGTTTTCCTATATCTCTTAAAAAAGAAATATAATTTAAATCTTTAAGCCAAGTATGGTTATTTACAAATATTGGTTTTGTATTTGGATCATTATTATCTAAAAATTTTTTTAAAATATTTTTAATATTTTTAATATTTTTCTCGATCTCTTCTTCGCTTAATATTTTTCTAGTTTTGTCTTTACCAGATGGATCACCAATTCTTGTAGTTCCTCCGCCAAGTAAAACTATTGGTCGATGTCCATTTTTTTGCAATAGTCGCAAACACATTATTTGCAATAAGCTACCCACATGTAAGCTTTCAGCTGTACAATCAAAACCTATGTAACCTTTAATCTTTTCTTCATCTAATTGTTTAGATAATTCATCTTCACTTGTACATTGATAGAAAAAACCTCTATCTTTAAATTCTTTTAAAAATTTATTCATAAGTTTATAGTTACAATATACAAATTTTTTTTAAAAAACATATCAATGAAAAAAAAATTATATACTGCAATTGGACTAATGAGTGGAACATCTATGGATGGTATTGATTTATCTATTATTAGTTCAGATGGATACGATGAATTTTCAAATATTTTAGATGATTATTATGAGTATGATAAGAATCTTCAGGATCAGTTAGTTAGATTAAGAGATTTAGTCTTAACAAAGAACGATCTTTTACAAAATGCAGAAAAATTAGGAGAATTAGAGCGTAATTTAACTCTTTTTCATGCTGATGCGGTTAATCAATCATTAAAAAAATACAGAGATCCAATTGATTTGATAGGTTTTCATGGTCAAACAATTTTTCATAACCCAAATGAGAAAATTACCAATCAATTAGGAGATGGGAAATTGTTATCTCAAATGGTCAAAAAAAAAGTTATATATGATTTTAGACAAGCGGATATTCAAAATAATGGTCAAGGCGCACCTTTAACTCCAATTTTTCATCATATTTTATCAAAAAAAATTAATCAAAAATTTAATATTAAATTTCCAATAGGTTTCTTGAATATTGGTGGTATCGCAAATGTTACAAAAGTTATTAATGATTCAGACAATTTTCAAAACAATCTTTTTGCTTTTGATATAGGTCCTGGTAATTGTTTAATTGATGAATGGGTAAGAAATAATTCCAATAAAAAATTAGATAAAAATGGTAAACTATCTAAAGCAGGGAAAGTTGATCAATTAATTTTAAATCAAGCAATAGATAATTTTAAAATAAATTCTTACTCCCAGTCATTGGATATTAAAAATTTTGATGTATCTTTTGCAAGAGGTTTATCTTTAGAAGATGGTTGTGCTACTATAACAGACTTTACAGCATATTTAATTGCAGAAGGATTAAAACATATTAGTCAAGAACATAGTATTATATTTTTACTCTGTGGTGGTGGTAGAAAAAATAGTGATTTAATTAACCGTATAAAAAATTACATATCAAATGAAAATTATATTAATTTGGAAAGTATAGATAATTATAATTTAAATGGTGATTATATTGAATCCCAGGCATTTGGATTTTTAGCTATAAGGTCTTTTTTGAATTTACCAATTTCTTTTAGCACAACAACTGGATGCAAAGAATCTACGGTGGGTGGAAAACTGGTAGAAAATTTTTAATATAGCGCTGTTTCTTTTTTTATATATTTATCAAGATTTTTAATTAAAGAATCGCTTGTTTTTGAAAAAAAGTGATTGGCCTCTGATATTGCATTAAATTCTACTTTAATACCTTTTTGTGAACTTAATCTTTTGTCAAGTTCAGTAATATATTCTAATGGTACCAATTCATCTTTTTTACCATAAGCAACTAAACCAGAAGTTGGACATGGAGACAAAAAAGAAAAATCATAAACATTTGGTTGAGGTGAAATTGCTATAAACCTGTTTATTTCTGGTCTTCTCATTAATAATTGCATTGCAATCAAAGATCCAAATGAAAATCCTGAAACCCAACATTGTGAATTATCAAAATTTTCTCTTTCTAACCAATCTAAAGCAGCTGCTGCATCAGCAAGTTCGCCTTGACCATTATCGAATTCTCCATCGCTTTTACCAACACCTCTGAAATTTACTCTGCAAACAGAAAAATCATTATCCATAAATGTATGAAAAGTATCTACTACTACTTTATTATTCATAGTTCCTCCATATTGAGGATGGGGCTGTAATACTAAAGCAATTGGTGAAGTATTTTTTTTACTTTTATAATATTTAGCCTCAAGTCTTCCTGCAGGACCAGGTATAAATATTTCTAAAATTTTGTTATCCATAAGCGATATTGATTATTATTCTCAAAAAAAATGTACGTTTATCATAAGTCAGCGACAATATGTTAGTTTTTTTTTACACTCTAAACTTGACCATTTTAGTCAGGTATGTATAAAAACCCCACAATTTAAGGGTAAAAAATGAAACTTACATCAAAAGGTAGATATGCTGTAATGGCATTAGTGGATTTAGCTAGGTTTGATAACATTAACCCAGTATCACTAAGAGATATATCATTGAGACAAGGCATATCTTTAGATTATCTAGAACAAATTTTTTCTAAATTAAAAAAAAACGAAATTGTTAAAAGCATTAGAGGAACTCAAGGAGGATATGTTCTTAATAAAAGTCCAAACGATATTAAATTAACTAATATCTTTCATGCAGTTGATGAAAAAGTAAAAACTGTTCAATGTAAAAAAGAATCTAAAAAAGGATGCAACGGCAAAGCCACAAAGTGCATTACTCATAATTTATGGGACGAATTAGAGATACACATAAATACATTCTTTGAAAATAAAAGCCTAAAAGATTTATTAAACAACAACAAAGAAACAAGAGTTTAGAATGGATAACAGACAAAAAGAAATAAATAATTTAAAAGACTACAAATATGGTTTTTCTACAGATATAGAAAATATTCAAGCTCCAAAAGGTTTGAATGAAGATGTTATTAAATTTATTTCAAATATAAAAAAAGAACCTGCATGGATGCTTGAATTCAGACTAAAAGCTTTTGAAAGATTTAAGGTATTAAAAGAACCAGATTGGCAGAAACCTAAATTTCCAAAAATAAATTATCAAGATTTATATTATTACTCAGCTCCTAAAAGTATGAAAGATAAACCAAAGAGCTTAGATGAACTAGATCCTAAACTTTTAGAAACTTATAAAAAACTTGGAATTCCTTTACAAGAGCAAGCGAGATTAAATGGAATAGCTGTTGATGCTGTATTTGATTCAGTTTCTGTAGCTACTACTTTTAAAGATGAATTAACTAAACAAGGAATAATATTTTGCCCTATATCAGAGGCAATTCAAAATCACCCAGAATTAGTCAAAAAATATTTAGGATCTGTAATTCCAACAAGTGATCATTTTTTTGCAACATTAAATTCAGCAGTTTTTACAGATGGTTCTTTTGTGTACATTCCGGAGGGTGTTAGATGTCCAATGGAACTATCAACTTATTTTAGAATTAATGCATCTAATACAGGTCAATTTGAAAGAACTTTAATTATTGCAGACAAAGGAAGTTATGTCAGTTACTTAGAAGGATGCACAGCTCCAATGAGAGATGAAAATCAATTACATGCTGCTAATGTTGAACTAATTGCACTTGATGATGCGGAAATAAAATATTCAACTGTTCAAAATTGGTATCCAGGTGATCAAGATGGCAAAGGTGGAATTTATAATTTTGTAACAAAAAGAGGTTTATGCAAGGGAAAAAATTCAAAAATTTCATGGACACAAGTTGAAACAGGTTCTGCAATTACCTGGAAGTATCCTAGTTGTATTCTTAAAGGAGATAACTCTGTTGGTGAGTTCTATTCAATAGCTATTACTAACAATCATCAAAAAGCTGATACAGGTACCAAAATGATCCATCTAGGTAAAAATACTAAAAGTAAAATAATTTCTAAAGGAATATCAGCAGGTAGTTCAGATATGACATATAGAGGTTTAGTTGATATTTCATCAAAAGCTAAAAATTCAACTAATTATACTCAGTGCGACTCTTTATTAATGGGTAACAAATGCGGAGCTCACACTGTTCCTTATATAAAAAATAAAAATTCTGAGTCCAATATTGCTCATGAGGCAACCACATCCAAGATTAGTGAAGAGCAGCTACATTATTGTCAACAAAGAGGATTAAATCCAGAGGAAGCTGTCGGCTTAATTGTTAATGGTTTTTGTAAGGAAGTGTTGCAACAACTGCCTATGGAATTTGCTGTAGAGGCTCAAAAACTTGTAGGTATCAGTTTGGAAGGAAGTGTAGGCTAATGCTTAAAATAAATAATTTAAATGCAACGATTGATAATAAGTCTATTTTAAATGGGCTATCCTTAGATATAAATCCTGGTGAGGTTCATGCAATTATGGGCCCTAATGGATCTGGAAAAAGTACTTTGTCCAACATTTTATCAGGAAAAAAAGGCTATGAAGTTTCTGGGGAAGTTCTTTTTGAAGAAAAAGATTTATTTGAACTTGAAACAGAGGAAAGAGCACACAAGGGTATATTTTTAGCTTTCCAATATCCTTTAGAAATTCCAGGTGTAAATACAAATATATTTTTAAAAACTTCTTTAAATGCTGTTAGAAAAGCTAGGGGTGAGAAAGAGCTTGATGCTATTGAGTTTCTAAAATTGGTAAAAGAAAAGTCTAAAGAATTAAAATTTGATGAGGAAAAATTAAATAGACAATTAAATGTTGGTTTTTCTGGAGGAGAAAAAAAGAAAAACGAAATTTTACAAATGTCGTTATTATCTCCAAAACTATCAATCCTAGATGAGACTGATTCTGGTTTAGATATTGATGCTTTAAAGATAGTTGCAGATGGAGTTAATACATTGAGAGATAAAAACAACTCATTTTTAATTATTACACACTATCAAAGATTACTTGATTATATAAAACCTGATTTTGTTCATGTTTTGATGAATGGAAAAATCGTAAAATCTGGTGGTCCAGATTTAGCCTTAGAGTTAGAAAAAAAAGGATATGAAAACTTTAATTAAATGAAAGAACAATTACAAAAAGATTTTGATAATAGTATAAAAAGTTTAAGTTTATCTCAAAAAGATATTGAAATAAAAAAATTTTGTTTAGACAACTTCATAGATAAAGGTTTTCCAAATAGAAAAGAGGAAGATTGGAAATTTTCAGATTTGAATCAAATAATAAAAAATAATATTGGAGAACTTAGTTTTTATAATGATCAAACATCTACTAATAAAGTTGATACCTCTGTATTTGTAGATGGATTAGAGCATAATAAAATAGTTTTTATAAATGGTAGAATTGAAAAAATTGATTTTGAATATGAAAAAAAAGATCAAATAGAAATAATTGATCAATCAGAAACAATAAATGAATTTAAAAATAGCAATTCATTATCTGACTTGAACAATGCCTTTACTAATAAATGTTTTAAAATATTGGTAAAAAAAGGTTATCAGTTAGTAAAACCTTTAATTATCTATC
>QCGW01000015.1 GCA_003279775.1 Pelagibacteraceae bacterium AG-390-A23 | reverse complement strand
ATAATGGAATGTGATGAAAAACAAGGTTTTAAAATAAATCCAATTGATCTTGAAAAATTTATAACTCCAAAAACTAAATGGATTATTCTTAATTCTCCTTCAAACCCAACTGGAGCATGTTATTCAGAGCAAGATATCAAAGCAATCGCAGCTATCTTAGAAAAACATAATCATGTGTATATTTTGAGCGATGATATTTATGAGCACGTGACTTATGAAGGTTTTAAATTTTTTACAATTGCTCAAATTAATAGTTTAAAAGATAGAGTACTTACAATGAATGGTGTAAGTAAAGCTTACTCAATGACAGGCTGGAGAATAGGGTATGCAGCTGGTCCAAAAGACATTGTTAAAGCTATTGCTAAAATTCAATCACAATCAACAACTAATCCTTCTTCCATTAGCCAAGCTGCTGCAGTTGAGGCACTAAGTGGAACACAAGACTTTATCAAGGAAAGAGCAAACTCTTTTCAGGAGAGAAGAGATTTTGTGGTTAATGCTTTAAATGCAATAGATGGAATTGAATGCCTAAATCCAGATGGAGCCTTCTATGTCTTTCCAAGTTGCAAAGGTTTAATGGGTAAAAAAGACCCAAATGGAAATGAAATTAAATCTGATACTGATTTTGTTCAATCATTATTAGAGAATAGTGGGATTGCTGTAGTCCAAGGTTCTGCATTTGGTTTAGAAGGTTTTTTCAGAATTTCTTATGCAACATCAATGGATAATCTTAAGAAAGCAATGGATAAGATTTCTAATTTTTGTAAGAGTTTAAACTAATCCTAATTGAACAACTGATTTAGCATTCTCAATTATACAATCTTTTGCAGGTTTAAATTTAAATCCCAATAATTCCTCTGAATAAGACGTATCAGTTTGCATTAAAATGCCAAGATCAGGAATCATCATTTTAGCACTTGAATCAATATAACTTATTAATTTAACCATAAAATTCGGCAATTCTTTTTTAGGAAGTTTTTTTGCATACTCAGGCATTGCCTCTGCCATTAATTGAGACAACTCGACTAATTTTTTAACATCTTTTCCAACAATTAATCTTCTCCCACCAACTTTATTATTACCAATGCACGCAACATGAGCTTTAGCTATATCTTTGACATCAGAAATCAAAACCGCAAATTTAGGCGCTCCAGGAAATTTACCTTTCAAAAATTGTCTAACATATTCTATAGAGGTTCCTCCTTTTTTATCTAAAGCATTACCAAATACTCCACCTGGATTAATAGTAGTTAACTTACTTTTTAATCCTTTGCTTTCCATTAATTTCCAGGCAGCTTTTTCAGCTTTTGTTTTTGATAAAAAATAATCATTAACTCCTTCTATCCAATTTTCATCGGTCCAATCATTTTCACCAAATGTATAAGGGTTGCTTCTATTGGGCTTTCTAAACATGGCCACAATTGAGGATGTTTTAATTATCTGTTCAACTCCTGCATTTATACCAGCATTTAAAACTCTTAAAGTTCCATCTACAGCAACGGGTAATAAAAATTCTCTATCTCTTGAAACTTTCATTGGAAATGGGGAGGCAATATGAAAAATATATTTGCATCCCTTTGCAGCTTCATCCCAGCCATCATTTTTTAAAAGATCTAATTCTATAAAAGATAAATTTTCGATTGGTGCATGCTTTTTTATAGTTTCTTTGGTTGGATTGATTAGATCTTTATTCCTAACAGTTCCTAATACTTCATAACCCTTATTTAATAATTCTATAGCCGTATGTTTTGCGATCCATCCACTTATTCCAGTTAATAATACCTTATCTGTCATTATATTTACCTTTCTATCAGTTATTATTTTTTTAATCTCGAATTAGTGAGATAGGAATTTTTCGGCTTCTAACGCTGCCATACAACCCATTCCCGCAGCTGTAACGGCTTGTCTAAATGTTTTATCTTTTACATCGCCCGCAGCATAAACCCCAGGAATGTTTGTTTCAGTAGAATCTGGTTTAGTAATTAAATACCCCTCATTATCCATCTTAAGTTGATCTTTAAATAGTGAAGTTGCTGGATCATGTCCAATAGCGATAAACAATCCATCTAGTTTTAATTCTTCTGTTTTATCTGTTTTTAAATTTTTAATTTTAATACCTTTAACATTTTTAGGTTCTTGATCTCCCAATACGTCTTCAACAACAGAATCCCAAATAATTTCTATTTTTTTATTTTCCATTAATTTTTTTTGAAGCATTTTTTCAGCTCTCAAACTATCTCTTCTATGAATTAATTTAACTTTGGATGCAAACTTTGTAAGGAACATCGCTTCTTCAACAGCTGCATTACCTCCTCCAACAACTGCTACCTCTTTATCTTTAAAGAAAAAACCATCACATGTAGCGCACGCAGAAACACCAAATCCTCTAAATTCTTGTTCAGATTTTAGATTTAACCATCTGGCTTGAGCCCCTGTGGAAATAATTATGCTATCAGCAGTATATTTTTGCCCACTATCTCCTATAGCTTCAAACGGAGTAGATTTTAAATTTACCGAACCAATATGATCTTCAATCATTTCAGTTCCAACTGCTTTTGCCTGTTCTTTCATTTGATCCATCAACCACGGACCTTGAATAACTTCAGCAAATCCTGGAAAATTTTCAACATCAGTAGTTGTTGTTAATTGACCACCAGGTTCAGAACCATAAACTAAAATTGGATTTAACATCGCTCGAGCCGCATAAACTGCTGCTGTATATCCGGCAGGACCAGATCCAATTATTAACACTTTTGTGTGTTTAGTTGGATTTTGACTCATATGAAAGCTATATAGTGATTAATGTCTAAATTAAAAGGTTTATTATTAACTCAAGGAATGCATGGCATGATAAGCCAGGTAGAAGGTTTAGCAAAAGCCTTGGATATTGATTTTACACACCATAAGGTTGAACTAAATAATTTTTGGAAAATTGTTCCACCAAAATTAACGCCAATATCACAAAATGTTTACAAAAAAATAAACGAGTCTGATTTTGATGTAATTATTTCATGTGGAAGAAAAAGTGTGATTCCCTCAATCCACTTAAAAAGTATTTCAAAAAAAAAAGTTTTAAATATTCATATTCAAGATCCAAAGGTAACTTTTAATCATTTTGATTTTATTGTTGCTCCCGAACATGATGGGATAAGCGGTACAAATGTAATTAAAACAAAAGGTGCAATTCACTATTTAACAGAAAATGAGATTGAAGAAAATAGAAGTTATTTAAATTCATATATCAAACAGGATAATAGAAAAGTTTGGTGTTTGATAATGGGTGGTCCTACAAAATATTATGAATACTCAACAAAAAATATGAAGCATATCTTTTCAATTTTCTACAAATTATTGAAAAAAAATGATTTTCAACTTGTGGTGATACCTTCAATGAGAACACCGTTAAATACTATACATTATGCAAAAGAGTTTTTTGGAGAAAATCACACTGTAATTATGAATGTTGATAAAAAAGCCTATCTTTCAGCTTTAGCTATTTCGGAAAATATAGTTGTTACATGTGACTCTAGCTCAATGATATCTGAGGCTGCTTTGACTGGAAAACCAATTTATGTTGCTAATATTTTACCAAAAAGAAAAGACGTCAGATTTCAGAATTTTAGAAATTTATTTAGAGAATTAAATATTACTAGAAACTTAGGTGAAGAAATTGAAAATTGGAACTATCAAAAATTAGATGAAACGAATAGAGTAGCAAAAATTATTAAAGAAAAAATACAATCATAATGTCTTTTTTAAATTCAATTAAAAATAATTCAAAAGAATATAATTTTCCTTTTAATCACTGGGAGTATAGTGATGCTTTGTCAGAAGGAGCAATTGATGAAATAGTTAAAGCCGATATTCCTGATGTCAGTAAACATAATCTTAATTATGATGGAACAAGAGCAATAGATGGTGGGGCCGCAGAATTTAGAAAAGGTATAGCTTCAGGTGGACAAGCCATAAAGTTTAGATGTTTTATTAATAAAGAAAACTCATCTCAATTTCCAAATCTAGTAAAATTTATAAATGAACTTCAGTCTAGAGAAACATATGAAACAATTTCTAAAATGATAAATAAAGATTTATCAAATTCCTATGTTAGGCTTGAGGTTATATGTGACCGGGAGGGTTTTTGGTTAAAACCTCATTGTGATATAAAGGAAAAACTTATGTCAGGCTTAATATTCGTTAATAAAACAAATGAATCTGAAGACTTAGGAACTGATTTTTACAATGAAAAATTAGAAAAAGTTAAGACACTTCCTTACAAACATAATTATGGGTATCTTTTTACTAGCGGACCAAACACATGGCATGGCATGGAGAAGAAAAAGATCGTTAAAGAAAGACGATGTATTCAAGTAAATTATGTTACCTTTGAAACTGATTGGAAAGTTAATTCTTAAACGTCCTGAAGAGAAGTCACTTCTAATTTTTTTGTTTTTAGCGATCTAATTGCCTCTAAACATGCTTGAGCAGTAGACATATTAGTACAATAAGGAACTTTGTTTTTAAGCGTTGCTCTTCTTAAAGCTATTGCATCACTTAATCTATGTTCACTATTTCCACCTCCGGTATTTATCACTAATGCAATTTTTTTAGAGTCTAAAACATCTACTATATGAGGTGATCCAGTGCTTACTTTATTTATAATTTTACATTTCATCCCATGCTTTCGAATATATTCTGCGGTTCCTCTAGTTGCACATAATGTAAACTTAAGTTTTATAAGTTCTTCAGCTAAATCTATTCCTTCATCTTTATGACTATCTTTAAGAGATATAAAAGCTAATCCTTGTTTTGGTAATGAGTTGGCTGCTGCGATTTGACTTTTGGCAAAAGCCATTCCAAAATTTTTATCAAATCCCATAACTTCTCCTGTCGACTTCATCTCGGGCCCTAATAATAAGTCACTGTTGGGAAATTTATTAAATGGAAATACAGCTTCTTTAACTGCGTACATACCTTTAGATTTATCTTTTAAATTAAACTTAGATAACTTTTCACCAGCCATTACTCTTGATGCAATTTTAGCTAGGGGCAATCCTTTTGCTTTTGATACAAAAGGTACTGTTCGACTTGCTCTAGGATTTACTTCAATCACATAAATTTCATCTTTTTTAATTGCAAACTGTATATTCATGAAACCTTTAACATTTAGAGCTATTGCTAATTTTTTAGTTTGATTTTCTATTTCCTTAAGAAGGTACGGTTTAATAGATACAGGTGGTAAACTACAAGCTGAGTCTCCTGAATGGATTCCAGCTTCTTCGATATGTTGCATAATACCTGCAACGTGAACTTGTTTTCCATCTGATATAGCATCTACATCTACTTCCATTGCATGATCAATAAACTTATCAATCAAAATTGGATTATCTTCTGCAGCTTTAAACGCTTCTTCAACAAATTTTTTAAGCTGATTTTTTTCATGAACAATTTCCATTGCTCTTCCACCTAAAACATATGAAGGTCTTACCATTAATGGTAATCCTATTTTGTCTGCAATTTTTATTGCCTGATTAAATGACTTTGCAATCCCACTCTCTGCTTGTTTTAGTTTTAATTTATTTAATAAATTTCTAAATCTATCTCTATCCTCTGCCAAATCTATAGAAGTATATTGAGTTCCTAAAATTGGAAGCTTGTTATCGTGCAAAAATTTAGCAAGTTTAATTGGAGTTTGGCCTCCAAACTGAGCTATTACTCCTATCAGATTTCCTTTTTCTTGTTCTTTTTTAATTATATTAAAAACATATTCCTCTTTTAAAGGTTCAAAGTATAATCGATCACTCGTATCATAGTCTGTTGATACTGTTTCAGGGTTACAATTAACCATTATAGTCTCAAAACCTGCGTCTTTTAATGAAAAACTTGCCTGGCAACAGCAATAATCAAACTCAATTCCTTGACCAATTCTATTTGGTCCTCCTCCAAGAATAATTATTTTTTTCTTATTGGATGGATCAGCTTCACATTCTGAGTTAATTGAAAAATTTCTTTGGTAAGTTGAGTACATATAAGGAGTGAAAGATTTGAATTCAGCTGCACAAGTATCTACTTTTTTATAAACCGGAAGTATTTTAAGTGCTGATCTTTTTCTTCTAACAATTTCTTCAGAAGTTTTAGTTAATTCTGAAAGTTTTTTATCTGAAAATCCTATCGATTTTATTCTATTAAATTCTGAAAAATCCCTAGGAAGTCCTTTAGTTTTTAACTGTGTTTCACAATCAACTATCTCTTTAATTTGTTCTAAAAACCAAGGATCAATTTTAGATAAATTATATATTTTCTTTAAGTCTATTTTTTTTCTAATTGCTTCAGCGACTAGCAATATCTTATTTGGAATAGTTTCTTTAAGTTTCTTTTCAATTTGCTTCTTATTTAAATTAAAAATTCTATCTAAACCTGAAAAACCAGTTTCAAGAGATACTAGCGCCTTTTGTAAAGATTCTTTAAAGTTTCTTCCAATAGCCATTGCTTCACCTACTGATTTCATTGATGTCCCTAAAGTTGCAGGAGAAGTAGAAAATTTTTCAAATGTAAATCTTGGAATTTTAGTCACTACATAATCTATACTTGGTTCAAATGATGCAGGAGTAACTTTAGTTATTTCATTTTTTAATTCATCCAGAGTATAGCCAACCGCTAATTTTGCAGCCACTTTTGCAATCGGAAATCCAGTTGCTTTTGATGCAAGCGCTGATGATCTTGATACACGTGGATTCATTTCAATGACAACCATTCGACCATTTTTAGGATTGATAGCAAACTGAACATTTGACCCTCCAGTTTCAACTCCAATTTTTCTCAAGCATGCAATAGATGCATTTCTCATTACTTGGTATTCTTTATCTGTAAGAGTAAGAGCTGGTGCAATTGTTACTGAGTCACCCGTATGAATTCCCATTGGATCTATATTTTCAATCGAGCAAATGATTATACAGTTATCTTTCTTATCTCTTACAACCTCCATCTCAAATTCTTTCCAGCCCTCTAAACATTCCTCTACAAGAACTTGGCTGACTGGAGATTCATGCAATCCATTTTTAACAATCTTAAAATAATCTTTTCTTGTCTTGGCTATTCCCCCACCAAGCCCACCAAGTGTAAAAGCAGGTCTTATAATTGCAGGTAAACCAATTTTTTTTAATACTTTTGATGCTTGATTATTGTTATTTACGATTTCTGATTTTGGTAGATCTAAACCAATATCTATCATATTTTTTCTAAATTTCTTTCTATCCTCGGCATTAGAAATTGCTTTAGAATTTGCTCCTATCAACTCAATTTTGTATTTTTTTAGAATTCCTTTTTTCTCTGCTTCCATTGCAAGGTTAAGCGCAGTTTGCCCTCCCATTGTTGGAAGAATTGCATCGGGTTTTTCTTTCTTTAGAATTTTTTCTAATACATCTAGTGTAATTGGTTCAATATAAGTTTTATCCGCAACATCTGGGTCAGTCATAATTGTTGCAGGATTTGAATTTATTAAGACTACTTTATAACCCTCATCTTTAAGAGCTTTACATGCTTGTGTCCCTGAATAATCAAATTCACATGCTTGTCCTATAATTATTGGACCAGCTCCTACAACTAATATTTTTTTAATATCTTTTCTTTTTGGCATTTTTTTTCATGTTTTTAATAAATTCTTGAAACAAATAAACACTATCTTGAGGCCCTGGATTAGACTCTGGATGATATTGAACTGAAAAGACTGGTTTATTTTTTAGTTTGATACCTTCAATACTATTATCAAATAAAGATTTATGTGTGACTTCAATATTTTTTGGCAATGTTTCTTTAACTACCTCAAATCCATGGTTTTGACTGGTTATTTCAACTTTATCATGAATTAAATTTTTAACAGGGTGATTTGCTCCTCTGTGACCAAGTTTCATTTTCTTTGTTTTACCACCTAATGCTAATGCTAAAATTTGATGACCTAAACAAATACCAAATATTGGTAAATTTCTTTTAATTAGATCTTTAATAATTTCTATAGCATATTTCCCTGTTGCTGCTGGATCACCAGGACCATTTGATAAAAATATTCCATTTGGTTTTAAAGCTAAAATTTTGTGAGCAGTAGTTTTACAGGAGACAACTGTAACTTTACAGTTGAAGTCAGAGAAATATCTTAAGATGTTTTTTTTAATTCCATAATCAATTGCAACAACATGAAATGAGTTCTTTTTATTTTTTTTATATCCAAATTCTTTTTTCCACGTTTTAAGACCCTTCCAAATATAATTTTTCTGGGTTGAAACTACTTCTGCAAGATCTAGATTTTTCAATCCACTCCATTTGATGGTGGTATTTGTTAATTTATTAATATTAAATTTTCCCTTTTTTGAGTAACTAATCGTACCTTTTGGGGCACCCTTGTCCCTTATAAAGTTTGTTAGGCTTCTGGTGTCAAGGCCAGTAATACCAACTATTTTATTTTTTTTAAGCCAAGCATCTAAATGTTGGAATGATCTATAGTTTGAGGGTGAAGTTATTTCAGAGTTAAAAATTACTCCTCTAGCCCATATTTTATCAGACTCATGATCCTCTTTATTGGTTCCAACATTTCCGATATGGGGAAAGGTAAAGTTAATAATTTGACCTGCATATGATGGGTCAGAGATGATTTCTTGATAGCCTGTTAATGATGTATTAAAGCAAACTTCGCCTGTGGCTTCTCCCTGGTAACCAATTCCAATTCCCTTAAATACCTTTTTATTTTCGAGAACTAAAACGCCTGTATTGATTTGAGATTTTACTTTTGAGTTAGTTTTTTTTGATTTTTTGTTCAATTACAACTCATGAGTTAAAGGTTAATACAATAATTGCTTTATTATCGCAACAGAGATGTAATATAAAATTGTAAAAAAACAATTTTTCTTTTGAAGAATTTTTTCTTTAAAGTAGATTAAAAAATTATGTCATTAAAACAGACTATCGAAAACGAATATAAAAATGCTCTAAAATCGAAAGATAAAAATAAAATATCAACCTATAGGTTAATATTATCTTCGATTAAGGATTTGGACATTGTTAACAGATCAGGCCCCAACAAAAAGGAAACTGACGATGAGGACATTAAGAAACTTTTGAAAAAAATGGTTAAACAACGAGCCGAATCGATCGATATATATAAAAAAAATAATAGAACAGATCTTCTAGAGGTTGAGCAAAATGAATACAATATTTTAACAAGTTTCCTACCAAAGCAGCTTAGTGAAGAGGAAACTAAGAAAATTTGTGCAGATGTTATTTCAAAAATTGGAGCAAATTCATTAAAAGATATGGGAAAAGTTATGGGTGAACTGAAAAAAACTCATGCAGACGAAATTGATTTTTCTAAGGCGGGATCAATGATCAAAGAATTGTTGAATAAATAATGAAATACCCCAAAGAGTATCTTGACGAAATAAAAAATAGGTTGAAAGTTTCAACTGTAGTATCAAAAAGTGTTTCATTAAAAAAAAGAGGTAAAGAGTTTGTTGGTCTATCACCTTTTAAAAATGAAAAAACACCATCATTTACTGTTAATGATGAAAAGGAATTTTATCATTGTTTTGCAACTTCGGAGCATGGCAATATATTTGATTTTGTGATGAAAACTCAAAATTTAAAATTTGGTGAAGCAGTTAAATATTTAGCTCAATTAGCAGGGATGCAGCCATATATGTTTTCAAAACAAGATGAAGAAAGAGAAAAAAAGTGGAATGAGTATAAATCCATTTTTAATCAATATGTTGACTTTTATCATAATGAACTTTTAAAAAATGAAAATTATTCAATTGCTAGAGATTATTTAAAAAATAGATCACTAGGTAAAGATGAAGTAAAAAAATTTAAAATAGGGTATATAGAAAAAAATCCAAATTTTTTTGAAAAATTAAAACAAGATTTTAGTGAACAAACTTTAGTCGAGACTGGTTTATTCTATTTAGATGAGAAAAAAAAAATTTATTTAGAAAGATTTAGAGGTCGATTAATATTTCCAATCAATAATATTTCAGGTCAACCAATTGCTTTAGGAGGGAGAATTATAGAAAATTTAGATTACTTAGCTAAATATATAAATTCACCTGAGACAAATTTTTTTAAAAAAGGATCAAATTTATATAATTTAGATTTAGCAAGAAAACTTTCAAATAAAATTGATCATATTTATCTAGTTGAAGGATACATGGATGTAGTAGGTCTGAGTAAAAATGGAATTGATAACGTGGTGGCAAATCTTGGTACGTCTTTAACTGACAAACAAATTTTAACTTTAAATCAATTTTTTGATGATATCATTATATGTTTTGATGGAGATGAAAGTGGATATAAGGCTGCTGTTAGAGCAGCAGAAAACTCAATAAAGGAGCTAAGACCAGAGAAACAAATTTCTTTTTTATTTTTACCAGATAAAGAAGATCCTGATAGCTATGTAAAAAAAAATGGAAAAACTGATTTTATAGATTTTACAAAGCAGAGCAAATTATCAATTCATCAATTTATTTTTAGTCATTATAAAAAACAAACTAAAAATAATCCTTCGTCTATGGCTATTTTTGAGAAAAAACTTAGAACAATTGCAAATACAATTAAAGATGATTTTATAAAAAAATATGTTTTAGAGTATTTTTTAGAAAAAATTGCTGAACTAACACCGCATTCCAATCAAAATAATAAAAGATTTTACATAAAAAAAACGAAATCTTTAGAGAGTACAAAAAAATATTTTCAAGAAAGTCAGTCTTTGACTGGAGTTGAATTAAAAGAGTTTTCTTTATTATATCTGGTCATAAATAAATTAGATTTATTGCAAGCAAATATTCATTTGATTGAAAATATTAAATTATTTACCGAGTTTAATAAAAAAATATTTGAAATGATTATTGAAAAATTGAAATCTGGTTCACAAATAACAACTCAAGATCTTGAATTAGATGTTCAATTAATAGAAAAAATAAACAAATTTGCTTCAATCAAACATATCCTAAAAAATCAATCTGACGACGATCAAAAAGTAATCGAATTATTAGAGGATATCTCTAGAGATTTGATGAATTACGATCTTGAGTTCAGAATTCAGGAATTAGAATCGAAGTTTTCTGTGGATATGAGCGAGTCCACATTTAATGAGTTAAAAGAGCTCAAAAAAAAGCAGAATCTCAATTAAACTGACTAAATTATTAATAGATTTTTATATAATTGACATTATATAAGACCTTTAAATTCAAATTATCGTGGAAAGAATTATTACAAAATCATTTGCTAGACTTATGGGTCGAGGGACCCATAGAGGTTTTATAACTTATGAAGAGTTAAGTAAATCTCTTGGTAAAAGAAATTTATCTGATGAAAATCTATCTCAAGCTTTTATTCATATTTTAGATGAAAATATTACATTAGTTGAGAAAAAATCAGATTTTAAAGTTCTAAGAAAAAAAGAAAACTCAAATAAAGAAGAGGGCAAAATAATAGAAAAAAGTGATGACCCAATAAGAATGTATTTACGAGAAATGGGTGGAGTTGAATTACTTTCAAGAGAAGGTGAGATAGCAATTGCAAAGAGGATTGAGGCAGGAAAAGACGTAATGTTAATTGCATTATCACAAAGTCCAATAACAGCACAACAATTTTTTGAATGGAATGAGAAATTGCAAAGTGACGAAATATTAGTAAGAGAAATTATAGATATTGACACCAATTATATGGAGGATGAGTCCACTGGACCAAGCGCAAAGCAAAAAAACGCTGGAGACTCAGATAAAGATGATAGTTCAGGAGAAGAAGATGATGACTTTAATCCTACTCTAGCTGCTATGGAGACTGAGATTAAACCTAAAGTTTTAAAAACTATAAACATACTTACAAAAGAATATTCAAAATTGATTAAGTATCAAAAAGAAAAATTAGATTGTGTCCTAAATTCTCAAAATTTTTCTTCTAATAAAGAGAAAAGCTACGAAAAAATAGTAAATGACATTTTAGAAAATATAAAATCTTTACAATTGTCTCCATCAGTTTTAGAGGAATTGGTTCAAAGGCATTATTTAGAAAATAAAAAAATTGTATCACTAGAAGGAAACCTTTTAAGACTTGCCATGAATCATAACATTCCACGAAATGAATTTATAAAATTTTATATAGGCAATGAGATAAATCCGAATTTAAAAAAATTTCTTGATACTAACAACACATGGAAACAGTTTTTCACAAAAAATAAAGATGAATTTAAAAATATAAGGGAAAGGCTCATTGAAATTAGTCATAAACTTGGAATTTCTGTGACAGATTATAAGAAACTAGTTAGCAGAATTCAGAAGGGTGAAAAGGAGTCAAGAATAGCAAAGAAAGAAATGGTAGAAGCCAATCTAAGATTGGTAATCTCAATTGCGAAAAAATACACAAACAGAGGACTTCAGTTTTTAGATTTAATTCAAGAAGGAAATATAGGTCTAATGAAAGCTGTTGATAAGTTTGAATATAGAAGAGGTTATAAATTTTCAACATATGCAACATGGTGGATAAGACAAGCTATCACAAGATCAATTGCGGACCAGGCAAGAACTATTCGAATTCCTGTACATATGATTGAAACAATAAACAAAATTGTGAGAACCCAAAGATTAATTTTAAGTGAATTTGGTAGAGAAGCAACCCCAGAGGAGTTGGCGCAGAAACTAAGAATGCCATTGGATAAAGTTAGAAAAGTTTTAAAAATTTCAAAAGAACCAGTTTCTTTAGAGAAACCAGTTGGAGACGAAGAAGATAGCAGTTTGGGAGATTTTATAGAAGATACAAAGGCATTAGCTCCTTTAGAACAAGCAATTAAATCTAATCTTGGAGAGGCAACTACAAAAATTTTATCAACTTTAACTCCAAGAGAAGAAAGAGTTCTTAGAATGAGGTTTGGAGTAGGAATGAATACTGATCACACCCTTGAGGAAGTTGGACTTCAGTTTTCTGTTACTAGAGAAAGAATTAGACAAATTGAGGCTAAAGCACTTAGAAAATTAAAACATCCAAGTAGATCAAAACAATTAAAGAGTTTCTTAGAAAGCTAATATTTTTGGGCCGTTAGCTCAATAGTAGAGTACTGCATTGACATTGCAGGGGTAGTTGGAGCGTAACCAACACGGCCCACCATTTGTTATACATTTTTCGATTTCAAATTTTTTGAAAATTGTTTTTTTTATTAAAAAGAGCATTCTTTAAAAAAATTGTATGACATAAAAAATAATAAAAAATTAATAATTCTTGTAATTCTGAAAATCTTATAAAATTGAAGCTTAGTATTGATAATATGAGTTGATAAGTATCGTATTTTACAAATCCGTTTTCATTAAAAATTAATAGTTTCGAATTGTCGATTAAATCAAATTTGTTAATTATTAAATCTGGAAAACTAATAAATAAGATAAAAAAACTTAAATATATTAGATTTTTATGGGGCTCTATAATGAAATTCAAATTATTGAATTTTGAGTAATTAATTAATCTTAAAATGGGTATGGATAGAGAACACCAGATTAAAATTAAAGCTCTTGGTATTTCATTAAATAAATTTGAGATATTGTGGAGGTTAAATTCACCCTGTCTATTATAAAACAAACTATTTTTATCTAGAAATATTTCAGGACTTTTAAAATTAAACAAATGCTGACCCCAGCTTATTTCCTCAAAAAAAATATAAGAAATACCTACTAAATTTATAATTATGAAGTATTTTAGTGCTTGTGAGATAATTTTTTTAAAAAAAAATAAAAAAATTAACTGTATTATTGTTACTAACAAAATTAATACTTGTAAATTTTCAATTAAACCATTCTCATTCCATACAAAGGGATAATATCCATTATTACCAGTCCCAAATGTAAAAAAGTATATATTAGGGAACATTAAATTCATTCCCCACCCCAAGCTATAATCAAAAGAATACAATAAGAAAATTGATAAAATAGAGAAAAAAAATATATTTATTTTCTTTAATTTATCTTCTACTTTCATACTCATCTATTATAAAGATTTTAAACTAATTAACTAATATATCCTAAAAACTTCTTTTCTTGATCAGAATTTCAAAATAAAGTAAAAGCAAGCTTAATAATTTGGGCCTGTAGCTCAGTTGGTTAGAGCAGTACACTCATAATGTATTGGTCCCAGGTTCGAGTCCTGGCGGGCCCACCAAATCTAGCAAAATCAACGTTTAGTAATTTTATTTTTTTAAAATTTAAGCAAAAAACTCTATGAAAATTTTTTCATTGTGTACGAAATTGTGTAAATAAATTCTTTAGCTTATATTAGTTTTTATTATGAGAACTAAATATGGCGAAATAACCTTTATAAAAATAATTATAGCAATATTTATTTTTGGATTTTGGATATTAACTTTATCTAGTATTGTAAGTGGTATTGAAGGATTTTCATTTAGTTTAGATATCAAATATTATTTGATAGCCTTTTTTATCTACATATTTTTATTTTTCTTTGGTTTTGCTATGAATATGTGGGATGCAATAACAAAATTAAATCTCCCAGGATTTGGTTATAGCAAAGATCATGA
Organism: Pelagibacteraceae bacterium AG-390-A23; assembly: GCA_003279775.1. Classification (GTDB taxonomy): domain Bacteria; phylum Pseudomonadota; class Alphaproteobacteria; order Pelagibacterales; family Pelagibacteraceae; genus Pelagibacter. The sequence goes on along the minus strand of QCGW01000015.1, from coordinate 3,229 downwards.
CAAGAATATTCTAGAATTAAAGAAAAACGGTTTCTTTATTTATGGGGGTGGGGATAACTTTAATGCAATCAAAGATGAAACTCGACATATAAATACTAATGAAGTGACCGCATTTGACAGATTCCTTTATGAACATGGCCCACCTTTTGGAGATGCTTGGGAATTTATGACAGGGGTTGTTTTTTGGTTTGGGATGTTACCACTTATGGCATCAGCATTTTTGACTGTGTTTTTGATACTTCCACTAGTTATTATTTTTATGCTATACAATTTCTTTTTTTAAACAAAATTGAGTCCAAATAAAACCAACAAGCTATGATTTAACTTGAATCATGCATTGGATTTCATTCCTTTTCACTCGTTTACGTTTTTTTTCATTATCTCCCTTGCTGCGTAAACCTCTTGATATGAAGAGGAGTGGAACCATCACAAACTACAAATTATTAACCCAAAAAAAATCAAATAATATAAGGAGCTTTAATACATGGAAATAGACCGTGTTTGTAAGTACTGTCACGTAAGTGCTTACGTTGCGTATGATAACTGCGACCCCGTTTATAAAAAAACATTCAAATTCGAAATATTACCTGGTGAACACAACAGTTTGGTATGGGATAAGATAATTAAAATATTTATAAAAAATGGATACAAAGTGGAGCTCAAATCATGAAAAGAGTTTTGCTTATTATATCGCTTCACTTATTTCTTTTTTTAATTGTATTCGCCTATCAAGCTCAAGCAAAGGAGGAAGAATGGATTATTGATAGATTTAAAGATCTTTCTTTTGCAAGAGTATCTGGAGAAGTAATTCATGGGGATAGTTTAAATTTCTTTATTTCAACAGAGGACAATTGCACAAAAGTTCATAACAATTTTACTTTTTATACTTATGAAAAACCTGGTGACATAAAGCAATTAGTAGATAGAAATATCCCTATTAAATTAAACGGCGAAGATCTCACAGCAAAGGTTATAAGTGTTTCACCTTTTTTAATGGGATACAGAGTGGCCTTTAGTTTAGGTAAATTTCCAATAAAAGAATATGTCTATTTTTTAAATGAATTTTATGAGGAATTTCAAAAATTTGAAATTGAAATTGTGGATGGTATTGATTTTAAAGTAGATAAATATTTTGATATTACTGCAAACAATTGGAAATTAGATAAATTGGTCCCATCTTTATTAGAGGCTAATAAAATTTGTAAAAATATTAAAAATTTAGACAGTTGATTGTATACCAAATTGTGTAAATAAATTTATGTTTTAATAAATAGTAAATTTTTTCAATATTAATTTAAGTTCCTACAAGACTCTCATAATGTATTGGTCCCAGGTTCGAGTCCTGGCGGGCCCACCAAATAAAATTATTTTAATTATTTGAAAATTCTTCTAAGGTTTTAAATAAAATATTAATGTCTCCATCATTTGAATTTAAAATTGATGAAAATTCTTCTTTTTGAGTTCTTGCGAGACTTAAGCCTTCGATTATCAAATCTCTTATTAATGGATTGTCAGGATTTTTAGTATATATCCTCCAATCAATTTTTACTTCAGGCCTATCAGATGTTCCAACTAACAAGCTATTTACAATTGTATAATTTTCATTCAGAACTTTTTTACCCCAAACTTCAATTTCTGGATTAGTATATTCGGCCAGTCTACTTGAAAAACTCTTTAAAAAGTAAGATTCAAATAATTCTAAATACTTTATTTTTTGATTTTCATCCAAAGTTTTTCTAACTGATCCAAGTGAATAAAAACCAACACCACTAATGTCGACAGTCTCTTTAGCTATAACCATTAACTCGTTTATTTTATCTTCTTTAGATATATTTTTAGACAAAATATTAGATGCTCTATTTACTGTAGACTGAACAAATACATCTGGTTCTATAGAATAAGAATTTGAAAAAATTAATGAGTAAAAAAATAAAACTAATAAAAATTTTCTTAATTTCATTAAGTTAGTTTAAATTACTGAGTTTCTATCTCTTCCCAATCACTATCATCTTGGGTTTCAATAATTTTATTTGTATTTAAAATTTTTTGTTGTCTATCTTGTAAATATAAACTTTTTACTGAAGCATAAAAATCAATTGAATTTTTTTCTAAATTTTCTATCGCATCATAGTTTTTTGCTCTAAAATTTATGCCGCTTGTAACTCTTGATGCATAATAATCAAAATCACTGAAATGTTGTGTATCGTTTAAAACCGTAACATTATACCAAGCGTCTCCACCAACAAGGCTTGCTGCAGAGGCGGTAGCATCTCTAATGGTGCTTGGTCCTAAAACGGGTAAAACTAAATAGCAACCAGGCCCAACACCCATTGTTGCTAAAGACTGACCATAATCCTCTTTCTCATATTCAGGAAATCCTAGATGTTGAGCTATGTCAATAAAACCTAAAATACCAACCGTTGTATTAATAACAAACCTACCAGAATTAATTCCAGCTTTTTTTATCTCTCCTTGCAAAATATTATTTGGAATTGTTACAAGTGTAGATAGATTATCTAGAGAGTTGCTTACTCCAGTCTTAATTGGAGAAGGCAGGACTCTATATGCGCTGGCAACAGGCTGAAATAATATTCCATCTAATGCTTGGTTAAAAGCAAAAGTAGCTCTATTTAAATTTTCAAAACAGTCTTTAACTTCATTTGGCTGATTTTTTTTTAAAATCAATTCATCATCAGATCCAGCATTTGCATTAAATGCTGAAAATAAAAATATAGCTGTTATCAATATCAATTTTTTAAACATAATCGCTTATATAATATATAAATTTTAAATGTAAATTAAGTTTTATTTTATAAAAATGACAATAAAATGTCTATAAAGTAGCTAAATTTATAAAAAAAAATGAGTATAAATACAACTCTTAATTACTCCCCTAATTTTGATAAAAAAAAAAGAAAATTTAAACAAATCAAATTTATTATTTTTCATTACACTGGAATGAAAAATGAAAAAGACGCAATAAGACGACTTACCAGCAGCAAATCAAAGGTCAGCAGCCATTACTTTATTAAATACAATGGACAGGTAATAACTTTAGTGCCAGAACTTTATATTAGTTGGCACGCAGGAATTTCGTCTTGGCAAAATTACAAATCAATTAATAAACACTCCATTGGTATAGAAATAAGTAATCCAGGCCATAATTATAATTATAAAAAATTTTCTAAAGAACAAATTCACTCAATACTAAAATTAACTAGATATTTAG
>QCGW01000014.1 GCA_003279775.1 Pelagibacteraceae bacterium AG-390-A23 | reverse complement strand
GTTAAAACTGATTTTTCAATTAAATCAAAATCAATTAATTTAGATGCTTCTCCCCAAATAAATTCTCTTCTCTTTAAACTGCAGTTAGCCGAGTCCATTCCCCAAACTTTAATACCTCTTAACATAAACGGAAGTAAATTTGTATTAAGCTCATTGCTGTTTGCATTTCCACAAACTGCTATAATTCCATTTGATTTTGTTTGAGCTATTGCGTTTGCTAAAATTTTTCCACCTACAGTATCAACTACTCCATCCCATAAACCCTTATCTATTGGTCTTGGATCTTTATCAAATTCAGCCCTATTTATAATGTTTTTAGCACCTAATGATTTTAAATAGTCTGACTTAGAATCTTTTCCTGTTACTGCAGTAACGTTGTAACCTAATTTAGTTAAAGCCATAACTGCTAAACTACCAACTCCACCTGTAGCGCCAGTTACCAAAACATCAGTAACTTTTTCTCCTAATAAAATACTTTCTCTTGCTTGAATAGCAAAAGCACTCATTAAAGATGTTAAACCTGCTGTTCCTAAGATCATTGCTTGTTTGCTGGTTAAACTACCTGGTTTTTTTACTAAAAAATCTCCACTTACTTTTGCAACTTGTGAAAACCCTCCAAAAAAAACTTCTCCCACTCTAAAACCAGTAAGAATTACTTCATCACCTTCTTTAAATTTAGGATTATCACTTCCAATAACCTTTCCTGAAAAATCTATTCCTGGGATATGAGGATATTCTTTAACTAATCTTCCTCCATTCTTTAGAATCATTCCATCTTTAAAGTTTAAATCTGAATAATCTACTTTTACAGTTACATCACCATGTTTTAAGAAACTTTTATCTAAAGATTTTACTTCACGCGAAAAGTTTTCGCCTTCTTGATTAAGGACTATTGCTTTGAATTGATCGGACACCTTAGTCTTTTAACTTAGTGCTGATAAATCGTAAATATCTATTTTGATAACTTAAATCTTCTTTGAATTGGCCTAAGTAGTAATTTGTAACTGTGGTTGCTTGTTCTTTTTTAATACCTCTCATTGTCATACACTGATGAGTTGAATCAATAGTTACTGCAACTCCTTTAGCATCTAATGATTCCATTAAAGTGTTTGCTATCTGCATTGTAAGTCTCTCTTGTGTTTGTAATCTTTTTGAGAAAACTTCAACTACTCTTGCTAACTTACTTAATCCTACAACTCTTTCTTTTGGAATATAAGCTACGTGTGCTTTTCCAATAATTGGAGCCATATGATGTTCACAATGACTTTGCACTGAAATATTTTTTTGAACAACCATGTCATCATAACCTTCAACATCACCAAAAGTTTTGTCTAAGATTTTATTTGGATCTTCTTTGTAACCCTTGAAATATTCTTTAAAAGCTTTTACCACTCTCTTAGGAGTTTCTAATAAACCTTCTCTACTTGGATCTTCACCCATCCAAGAAAGGATAGTTCTAAAAGCGTCTTCAGCTTCTTTGTCTGAAACCTGCTTTGTATCTAAACTTTTGTCATCTGTGTCTTTTACTAATTTCATAGCGCTTTTTTATACAGTAATTACTTCAATTTAAAAATATTTAATATATTCATATATGTGCTACATAGTCACCGCATATGTTCAAAAAAAGAGAAAATATCTACGATATTGAAGAGGGAAATCTTCTCTCACCAAAATTTGATAATGATGGGTTAATCCCAGTTGTTACTATGTGTTCAAAAACAAAGGATATTTTGATGCATGGATATATGAATGTAGAAGCTCTTAAAAAGACAATTGAAACTAAAGAGGCTCACTATTTTAGTAGATCGAGAAAAGCTATCTGGCACAAAGGTAAAACAAGTGGTTTTACACAAAAGGTTACTGAAATAAGAATTGATGATGATCAAGACTCAGTATGGTTAACAGTTGATATCGGTGATGGAGCTAGTTGTCATGTTGGTTATAGATCATGTTTTTATAGATCTATTCCTATGGGACCAATAGAAAACGGAAGAAAAGTTGAAATGGAATTTCTTGAAAAAGAAAAAAAATTCGACCCTGAAGAGGTTTATAAAGGTCAACCAAATCCTACTAAAATTTAATGAGTGAAAAACAAAAAAATGTTCTAGGTGAAGACCTGGAAGAATGTTCAAATGATCCTTTAACAGGTTGGTTTCGTGATGGTTGTTGTAACACTGATGAGAATGATCATGGACTTCATACAGTTTGTGCCAAAGTTACTACCGAATGCCTAGAGTGGATGAAAGAAGCGGGTAACGATTTAATTACTCCACACCCTGAATTTGGGTTTCCGGGTTTAAAAGATGGAGATGGATGGTGTTTGTGTGCTAGTTGGTATGCAAGAGCAGTTGAGGCCGGTAAAGGATGTCCAATATTTTTGAAAAGAACCCATGAAAACACTCTTAAATATGTACCTATTGAAACTTTAAAAAAGTTTGCAATAGACTTATCTTAATTACATATTTCCATATCTTGGACCGCCGCTACCCTCTGGAGTAACCCAAGTAATATTTTGAGATGGTTCTTTAATATCACAAGTTTTACAATGGATACAATTTTGAGAATTAATTACAAATTTATTTACATCATTTTCTTTTTGAACTTCATACACACCTGCAGGACAATATCTTTGAGCAGGTTCATCAAATTTTTCTAAAGTATAATTTATTGGTAGATCAGGATCTTTAAGTTTTAGATGAACTGGTTGATTGTCTGCATGATTGGTGCCTGTTAGATAAACTGAACTTGTTTTATCAAAAGTAATTACATTATCGTATTTTGGATAATCTATTTTTGGCATTTGATTGGCAGGTTTTAATGTTTCATGATCAGCATGTTTATGTTTAAGTGTAAAAGGAAGTTTTCCTCTAAATAAAATTTGATCAATACCTGTGAAAATTATTCCTAAAATTAATCCCCAGCTAAAACTGGGTTTTACGTTCCGAGCTTCATAAAGCTCTTTATGTAACCAGCTATTTTTAAATTTATCTTCATAAATAGATAAATCTTTGTTTTCTTTAAAGTGTTCATTTATAGTTTCGGCTGCAATAATCCCACTCTTCATAGCTGTGTGAGAGCCTTTAATTTTTGGCATATTTAAAGTTCCAGCATCACAACCAACCAACAAAGCTCCGGGCATAAACATTTTTGGCAAACTTTGAAATCCACCTTCAATTAAAGCTCTTGCGCCGTAAGAAATTCTTTTTCCACCTTCTATTATTTTTTTAATTGCTGGATGTGTTTTAAACCTCTGAAATTCATCATATGGAGAAAGGTGAGGATTTTTGTAATCTAGACCAATTACATAACCCAGAAAAACTTGTTTATTTTCTGCATGATACATAAAACTCCCACCATATGTATTGTTATCTAATGGCCATCCAGCTGTATGCATAACTAAGCCTTCTTCATGATTTTTATCCTCTATTTCCCAAATTTCTTTAAAACCAATTCCATATTGTTGAGGATCTTTACCTTTATTTAATTCAAATTTTTCAATCAATTGTTTTCCTAAGTGGCCTCTGCAACCTTCTGCAAAAACAGTTACTTTACCTAAAAGTTCAATACCAGGTTCAAAACTATCTTTTTTATTACCATCTTTATCTATGCCCATATCTTGAGTTGCAACACCTTTAACAGATCCATCTTCGTTATATAAAATTTCACTTGCTGGAAATCCTGGAAAAATCTCTACACCTAGACTCTCAGCTTGTTCTGCAAGCCATCTACACAGATTTGCTAAACTGATAATATAATTTTTATGATTTTGTTGCACCGCAGGTAGTAGCCAGGTTGGCCAACTTAAAGATTTGGTTTTTCCTAAAAATAAAAATTTTTCTTTAGTTACTCTTGTTTTGATTGGAGAATTTAATTCTCTCCAATTTGGTAGTAATTCATCTAGAGCACGCGTTTCAAATACATTTCCACTTAAAATATGAGCTCCAATCTCTGAAGCTTTTTCTAATAAACAAACATTTAGATTTGGATCTAATTGTTTTAACTTTATTGCAGTTGATAATCCTGATGGTCCTCCACCAATGATTACAACATCATATTCCATCGATTCTCTAGACATACTCTAGTTTTTAACTGTAAGGATTATTTTTGTATAGTGTTTAATTTGTTTAGCTCTTCCATGAACTGAGGCAGTGCCTCAAATAAATCAGCTTCAAGTCCATAATCTGCAACACTAAAGATTGGAGCTTCACCATCTTTATTAATTGCAACTATAACTTTACTTTCCTTCATTCCTGCTAAATGTTGAATAGCACCTGAAATTCCAACAGCGATATATAGATCTGGTACTACCACTTTTCCTGTTTGACCTACTTGATGATCATTACTTATGTATCCAGCATCTACTGCTGCTCTTGATGCTCCAATTGCTGCACCTAGTTTGTCAGCAATTTCTGTAATTAATTTAAAATTGTCCCCACTTTGCATTCCTCTGCCACCTGATACAACAATTCTTGCTGTTCCAAGTTCAGGTCGATCAGATTTAATTTCTTCTCTTTTGATAAATTTTGTATTTGAAAACTCTTCACTAGCATCCACTTTTTCAATTGGGGCTGATCCACCTGTACTCTCACATGGATCGAAAGAAGTGGGTCTGATTGTAACGCACTTTTTAGCATCATTACTCTTTATTGTTGCAAAAGCGTTACCGGCATAAATTGGTCTTAAAAAAGTATCTGGTGATATTACTTTAATGATGTCACTTACTTGCGATGTGTCAAGATGAGCTGCAATTCGTGGCATCAAATTTTTTCCAAATGTATTTGCTGAACAAACAATGTGAGAATAATTTTCTGCTAGTTTAACAATCACTGGAGCAAAATTTTCTGCTGTGTAGTTTTCATAGTGAGCTCCTTCTACACTCAATACTTTTTTTACTACTGGAAGTTCAGATAATTGTTTTGCAGCATCTGCAGAATTTTGACCAATAATTACAGCATGAACATCTGAATCGATTTGAGATGCTGCTGTAGCTGCATTAAGAGTAAATGGTCTTAATTCTTTATTATTGTGTTCTGCTATAAGTAAAACTGCCATTAAATTACCTTCGCCTCATTTTTTAACTTTTGAACTAATTCAGCAACATTTGCTACTTTTATACCTGCTTTTCTTTTTGGAGGTTCCTCTACTTTTAATTGTTCTAATCTTGGTGATACATCCACACCTAAATCAGAAGCAGCAATTTCCTCTATAGGTTTTTTCTTAGCCTTCATTATATTTGGTAGTGATGCATATCTTGGTTCATTCAGCCTAAGATCACAAGTTACAATAGCTGGAACATTTATTTCAATTGTTTCAAGACCTTCATCTATTTCTCTAGTTACTTCTAATTTATTATCTTTAACATCAATCTTAGAGGCAAATGTTGCTTGTGGCCAATTTAATAAAGCACTCAACATTTGGCCTGTTTGATTACAATCGTCATCAATTGCTTGTTTACCCATAAATACTAAATCTGGTTTTTCTTTATCTACTATTTTTTGTAAAATTTTTGAAACAGCGAGTGGCTCTAGAATTCCATCAACTTTTACATGAATACCTCTATCTGCACCAACTGCTAAAGCTTTCCTAACTGTTTCTTGAGCTTTTTCTTCTCCAACAGTTACTGCAACTACTTCTGTAGCTTTACCAGTCTCTTTAATTTTTACAGCCTCTTCTATTGCATTATCATCAGGAGGATTGGTTGACATTTTAACATTGTCAGTAACTACTCCCGTTCCGTCTTCTTTAACTCTGATTTGAACGTTGTAGTCAATAACCCTTTTTACAGCTACTAAAATTTTCATTAAGCTCTTAATAAATTATTTTCTGAATCATATGGACTCTCATCTAAAACAGTAGCGTCGTACATTTCACCTAATATATCAACTTGTAATTTGTCGCCCACATTTGAACAATCTGGCTTAACCATTGCAAGAGCTATTGATTTATCTAATCTAAATCCAAATTCGCCTCCAGTTGCTCTTCCAACAACTTTTCCGTCTTTAAAAATTGGGTTATTTCCAAGCACATCAGCATCTTTAGTGTTATGAACTTCTAAAGTAACTAATTTATTATCAAAACCTTTTTCTCTCCATTTATTAAGTGCCTCTAATCCAATAAAGTTTCCTTTATTTGGGTGAACAAATCTATCAAGACCAGACTCGTATGGTGAATATTCAATTGATAATTCTGTACCAACTAGTTTATAAGATTTTTCTACTCTTAAACTATTCATTGCCCTAATTCCAAAAGGTTTAATTCCTAAATCTTTCCCTGCTTCCATTAATTTATCAAAAATATGGTTTTGATATTCAATTGGATGATGTAGTTCCCAACCAAGCTCACCCACAAAGTTTACTCTCATTGCATTTACTGGAGCATATCCAACATTAACATTTTTAGCAGTCAACCATTTGAAATTTTCATTAGAAAAATCGTCTGTTGAAACCTTTTGCATTAATTGTCTTGCTTTTGGACCAGCTACTACCAGAACTCCTGTACTATTTGTTAGATCTTCAAATATTACAGATCCATCATCTGGCATCCATTTTTGTATCCAATCATGGTCTAATCTTAAATTTGCTCCAGCAGAAACTAGATAATAACTATTTTCCGCTTCTTTCATTATTGTAAATTCTGAGTGCACTCCACCTTTAGTGTTCAAGGCATGACATAGATTTATTCTTCCAATTTTCTTAGGAAGTTTGTTTGCAACTAAATAATCTAAAAATTCTTCTGCTTTAGGTCCCCTAATTCTACATTTTGCAAACGCAGTCATATCTAAAAGACCTACATTTTCTTTAACATTTTGACATTCTTTTTTAATAGCGTCAAACCATTTCGATCTTCTAAATGACCAATCATCTTTTTGTTCCATTCCATCTGTTGCAAAAAAATTAGGTCTTTCCCATCCAAACTTCTGACCAAACACAGCGCCTAAATTTTTCATTCGTTCATAACAAGGAGCTGTTCTTAATGGTCTTGCTGCTGGTCTTTCTTCATCTGGATAGTGAACAATAAATACATGGCTATACGCTTCTTCATTTTTTGCTTTCAAATAAGATTTAGTTGCATAGTTACCGTAACGTCTTGGTTCAACTCCTAACATATCAATTGTAGGTTCACCATCAACGATCCACTCTGCTAACTGCCAGCCGGCGCCACCTGCTGCAGTTATTCCAAAACTATGTCCTTCATTAATCCAAAAATTTTTAAGTCCCCATGCAGGACCAACAATTGGATTTCCATCAGGAGTATAACAGATTGCTCCATTATAAACTTTCTTTACTCCAACTTCTCCAAACGCAGGTACTCTGTGAATTGCACCTTCAATGTGTGGAGCTAATCTGTCTAAGTCTTCTTGAAATAATTCATATTCTGAATTTTTTGATGGGCCTTCTACATAACAAGCTGGTGCTCCATCTTCATAAGGACCTAAAATCAATCCTCCAGCTTCTTCCCTCATATACCATCTGCTATCACTATCTCTTAAGACTCCCATTTCTGGTAATCCATCTTTTTTTCTTTTTTGAATTGCAGGATGTGGTTCTGTAACAATGTATTGATGTTCAACAGGTATTACTGGTATATCTAATCCTACCATTTCACCTGTTTGTCTCGCAAAATTTCCAGAACAAGAAATAACATGTTCGCACTCTATTGATCCCTTATCTGTTTCCACAATCCATCCATCTTTAGTTTGCCTCATTGATAGGACAGTTGTGTTTCTATAAATTTCTGCTCCTCTATTTCTTGCACCTGTTGCTAATGCTTGTGTTAAATCTGCTGGTTGAATATATCCATCTTCAGGGTGTTGTATTGCGCCAACTAAATCATCTGTATGACATAATGGCCAAATTTCTTTTACTTGTTCTGGTTTCAAAAATTTAACATCTACTCCGATAGTTCGGGCGACACCTGCGTATTGATGGTATTCATCCATTCTATCTTTTGTACTTGCTAGACGAATATTTGAAACAACACTAAAGCCAACATTTTTTCCAGTTTCTTCCTCTAATGTTTTGTAAAGATTAACTGCATATTTATGAAGTTGTCCAACTGAATAACTCATATTAAATAAAGGTAGTAGTCCTGCTGCATGCCAAGTTGATCCTGAGGTTAATTCTTTTCTTTCAACTAGAACAACATCAGACCAACCCTTTTTTGCTAAATGATACAGGGCACTTACCCCTACAACTCCTCCACCAACTACTACAACTTTAGTTTTTGTTTTCATTCTGCGATTCCTACTAAATTTTTAATTGTTACGAAACAAAAATGTATATGTGAAAAATCAAATTGAGCTTCCAAGAGGGATTGGACTAGATACCATTGTGGTTAACCAACAGTCTTTCAAAATTCCCTCAGAGGTGTACTTTTCGACTTGCCAATTGAATTTGTGATAAATTTTGTCCTTATCAAGAATGATAACTTCAAATTGAGCCCATTTGTCACTACTTCCAAGCTCAGTTATTGTGTGACTTAGGTGGTTAATCATCATCCCATAAGAGTCGCTTTTTATCATCATCTTAAAGTTGCTTAATGGTCCTGTTACTCTCTTATTATTTGGGTGAGCAAATTTCCAAGTTTGTTCTATGCCGCTATCTTTATATTCAAGATCATTTTGTTGAAGCCCACTCAATTGAATTTTAATAACTTCTTTCGGGCTTATAGTGCTATTGGGGCTTAATAATTCAGCGTAAGAAAATGAGATAAAGAAAAAATATAAGATTACAACTTTAAAGATTATTAGCGGTTTTTCTAACATCATTTAAAAATTCTTGTCTCTTTGCATCACTGACAAAGGGTACTGCAAAATATCTTCTATAGACAATGTTATATATGCCACACATATGGAATACTCCTCTTTTTAATCTTCTAATTGGTAAGTTTAAAAAAAAAGTTGTAATTGCTAATCTTGGTGAACCATAAGTGCAGAATATTATAGCTTTTTTATCTCTTAAGTTTCCAATTGGATAACCGTAATTTCCAACCAACTGTTTAAATCTAAACGCCCAAGGTGGGGCTAAAACTTTATCTATCCAACCCTCAACTATAGCTGGCATCCTAAAATTCCAAATTGGAGCAATTAAAACAATTGTATCACTTTCTTCGATTCTTTTTCTATGATCCAAAACTTCTTGATCAGGTTCCTCTCCAGCAAAAACAGGATCAAATTTTTCTTTATATAAATCAACAACATCAACTTGATTTCCATTTACTTTTGATTGTTTAACAAATTCATCTCGAATTGCTGCATTAAATGAATTGTCATTGTAGTGCCCATACACTAAGAAAATTTTTTTCATTTTATAAAATTTTTATTCAGTAGTTTTGTATTTACTATTATTAATTATAAATACAAATAAAATTGGAAGAATTAGTGTTAAAAGTGTTACAAAAATTAACAGTATTCCAAGTTCGGAATAATCTGCTGTAGTTTGTATTTCACCTGAAACTTTATCTTTCACTTCTCTTGTTACGGTAAATATTTCATTTAAATATTTTGTTCCTAACGCACTCGCTGATAATGCAAGATTTGTAAAAGATGCAAAAACTGCAAAAAAGGTTGCCTTTAAATGTGCAGGAGCATTTTTTGCTATCCAGGCGAGTAAAGGTATCATTGATACTTGCCCAAGAGGAGACTCTAATGCAGTATTAATTAATGCAATAAACTTAGCATCAACAACTCCACCTGTTAACGAGGATGTCCAGTTATGAAAACCATAATACATTCCAACACTTGGTAAAAACAAAATCGCACCCGCAATACTTAGAACTACAATTATTTTAGCAATTGAATTATTTGCCATAAAAGGTCTTAACAATACAATTCCTGCTAATGTTAAAATTGATGCCAATAATGATAGAACAGAAAAAAACTGTTCATTAAATCCAAGCTCATCAATTTCAAACCAAGTTAATCCTGGTCCTGGACCTGGCATGGCTCTAAATACAAAAATAATTACTGCTGTACCTACAATTGTTAATCTTAGTTCCTGAGGTAATTCCTTAATTAGTTTAAACATTAAAAACAAAATGATTATGACTGAGCCAATAAACACAATTTCTTGTGCAAACGGAACCTTAAAGGAACCAATAGACAATGTGAAAATAACAAAAACTAAACTTCCTCCTAATATCCACCAGTTTATTTTTGTTTTTTCGTTACCTCTCTCATCTTTAAATTCTAGACCTTTAGATTTTAAAGTTTGTATTTTTTTATGTCTTAAATAATTTGCTAAAATTACACCTAGTATAGAAACTAAAGGTATTACAAGAGCATAAATGTAGATAGTTCCATATAAATTTATCTTATCGGTCTGCTCAAGGCTTTCCACATCTCTAAACAATATTACATTAACTAATGCAACAAGTACTGTACCGCCAATAATAGCAAACCTTCCAAGTGTCTGCATTGTTGTATGCATTATTTTTATTTGATCTTTAGAATAATCATTTCCTGTTTCATCAACCAAAGGAACTGCCTCAACTGTCATAGCATCAGCTACAACGTCCTGAACCACATAACCAACTGGAGCTAAAATCACGCTTATCACAAACCATGTTTCTACTGAAAATATCTGGGACATATCTTCAGTATGAATAATCAATCCATACATAATTAGTAAGCTAAGAGCTATCAATGAAGCTCCAAAGTAGACCATATAATTTTTTCTCTCCCAGATTAGATCTACTAAATGTCCTAATGGCATTTTTAATGCCCAAGGAATTCCAGCCCAAAAACCTAGGCCTGCTAAAAATGCTGCTGATAAATTTAAATAATCTTTAACAAAAAATGTACCAACAATACCTGTTAAACCAGAAATACCCGCAGCCATATAAACCATCAATGGAGGTAGATAAGTCCATTTAAATTGACGACCCAAATCTAAAAATGTGCTGTCTAAAAATTTAATTATTTTGCTCATTAGTCACTTAAAACTGGAAAAGCTTGTCTAACTTTTAAAAAGTATTTTTGATATTCCATTTTAGTGCATTTGTTTTCAATATACTTAATATCATTTTTTTCCATCAATTCTTTTGCCTTTTCGTCTCGTATACCGAGCTGTAACCATAAAACTTTAGCTCCAATTTTAACTGTATCTTCTGCAATAGCATAAACTTCTTTTGATGGTCTAAAAACATCTACAATATCAACCTGATCATTAATATCAGATATTTTAGCAAAAACTTCTTCTCCTAAAATTTTTTGACCCTCAGCTCTAGGATTGACAGGATAAACTTTAAATCCATATTTTTGCATATATTTCATAACTATAGTTGATGCTTTTGTTGGATCGTTACTAACTCCTACCATTGCAATTGATTTATATTTAGAAAGAACTTCTTTAATATCACTCATTTATTATTTTTAATTTGTTCTTCACAAAATATTTTAGCTTCAGGAACTGTCATTGGTTTTTCTAGTTTTTGGCTACCAGCAATACATGCATCTATTGCTCTTTTTTGATTATGATCTTTAAAATTATAAATTACAAACATTGCAACAATAAGAAAAACAACTGTTAAAATATTCTTTATCATTATTTATTTTTCCATTTAGGTTTCCTTTTTTCAAGGAAGGCAGAAATTCCTTCTTTTGCATCCATTGCCATCATATTAAGGGTCATCATTTTACTTGTATAAGCGTAAGCTTTACTTAATGGCATTTCTAATTGTTTGTAAAAAGCTTGCTTTCCAATTTTTATTGTTAAATTAGATTTAGATGCAATTTTATTTGCTACTTTAAACACTTCTTTATTTAATTTGGCTTTTGAAAAATTATCATTTATCAACCCTATTTCTTTTGCATAATTTGCATTGATAGGTTCTCCAGTTAAAAGCATTTTCATCATAGGTTTTCGATTTATCTTTCTACTGACAGCCACCATAGGTGTACTACAAAACAAACCAATATTGACACCAGGAGTAGCGAATAATGCGTCTTTAGTACTATAAGCTAAATCACAACTTGCAACTAATTGACATCCAGCTGCAAATGCTGCTCCATGAACTTTAGCAATTACAGGTTTCCTACCTTCAACAATCTGAAGCATTACTTTTGAACAAAGATTAAATAATTTTAAATATTTATCTTTCTTTTTTAAACCTCTAACTTCTTTTAAATTATGACCTGCACTAAATCCTTTACCGGCACCCTCTAATATTATTACTTTAACTTTTTTATCAGCATCTAATTTTTTTAATGTCTTTAATAAATCTGAAAGATTTTTGAATGATAAAGAGTTATAAGTTTTTGGTTCATCAATAATAATTGATGAAACTTCGTTATTATTTTTTTTAATTTTTATATTGCTTGTCATTTAATCAGTTAATCCGTCAGATCTAGCCTGATTTCTTTCTATATGAATTGGTAAAACTTTGCCATAAATAGCTTTGGAATGTTCTGGTGTATTAACTCTCCATGGATCCAAAACATAAGCAGGAATACACATATATCTTGATTTTTGACCTTCAACTTTTGTTACTCTATGCAAAGTAAATCTTCCTTTAAATATTTGTAAATCTCCTGGCTCTAATTTCAATTGTCTCACTCTAGTTCTATCTCCTGCTATAACTTTTTGAACTTCTTCGAAATTTTCATTTCCTGGTTCTCTAATATTTGGACAGTACTCAAATATTCCTCCCTTCTCAGGTTTTTGTATCATTAAACTAAGTGTAAATTCACAACTATCAAAATGCCATGGGAGTACCCCATCTGGTTTCATAACATTGTACGCATGACATGCTAAAGGATCCGCCCATCTGTAAATAGGTGAAACGCCTAAACAAGCAGATACAAATTTTAAAAGTTCTTCAGTTTCGTAAAGATATTTCATTTCAGAGTCTTTTGGAAAACAATCTGAATTTAAATATCCATTATATCTATTCATAAAAGTTCTTTTTGGATGATCTTTTGGTAACGAAGGATCGTCCTTCGCATACAAGTATGCATTTATACTTTCTTTAGACATATAAACTTCATCTAATTGTTTTTCTAACTCAGAATTCATTACCTTAAGTGATTTAGGTAAAATAAAATTTGGAATTGTTGAACAACTATATTGATCAAGTTCTTCTTTACATTTTTTAATTAGATTTTTAATTATTGGTGAATTTAAATCGTATATTGGATATTTTTCTAAATCTACAATAGTCTTAAGTCTATCGTTCATTTAAGTTTATTTTAACTTTCCCTCTTCTCTCATTTTTGCTCTTATTTTAGTAGCTGATATTTTTTGAATTTCTTCATCCAAAACTATTTCCTCAATTTTATATCCAACTCCTCTACCATAACAAATATTTGTAATATTAGGTACTAACATTATTTTAAATTGTCCTTCAAATTCAGGATTTAATCTGTCTTCAATATTTTTTTTAACGGTTTCAAAATCAAAAGGATTATCGTCTACACCCTGTACATCTCTAATTTGAATACAAACTTGTCCAGTTTTTTTAATAATTTCTTTAAACAAAGTGTAATGTCCATCGTGAAAAGGTTGCCATCTTCCTAGCATTTGTGCTGTTGGTTTTTTGTTATCCCATTTGTGTGTCATTTTTTTATCTCCTCTATTATTTTTGGTGCCCAATTTTTTGCATCCTGAGTTGTTACATGAAAATCAAAATTCTTAGGATTAACAAACATCTGATTAGTGTCTTCAAATCTTCCTTCTTTAATTGTATCGACCCACACTCTAAAATCTGCTGGAAACAAACTTCTTGCTTCGGGAGTTGGCGCAATAAAATCTGCAATTACATAATGACCATCTGCTTTTAATTTTAAAGCTGCCTCAGCCATTCTTTTTGCCTGTCTTACTCTTCCCTCTTCAGAAAAATCCCAATCGTTTGCAGCTTTTCTTACCTCGTCTGCATTTAATCTTTTTGCATTTAATAGTGGTGCCATTTCATTTGCTAGAGTTGTTTTACCTGCTCCAGGTAAACCCATTACTAAAATAATTTTCATTAAATATCTTCTAACGGATGATGGGACATTAATTCAAGTCCATTTTCACCTATAAGATACTGTTGTTCAAGTTTTACACCTTCTTTACCACCAACTTTACCAATATAACTCTCAAGTGTAATTGTCATGTTCTTCTGAAAAGTTCCACCTTCTTCTCCACCATCGGTTGGATATCTTATTTGAGGCCACTCATCACACAACCCAATTCCATGAACCATACATGAATACCTATTTCCATAATACTCATCAGGCAAAACCCAAGATTTTTTTATAAATTCTTTAAAACTCATTCCTGGTTTTATTAATCTAAAATTATGATCAATTTGATTTCTAGCCATTGAATATAGTTTTTTTTGCTCATCATTAAATTTATGTCCAACTACAAAGGCTCTTGATATGTCAGCACAGTATCCATAGGGACCAACCATATCTGTATCAAAAGAAACAATTTCTCCTTGTTGCATAACTTTATTACTACTCTCTTGCATCCATGGATTTGTTCTTTCACCAGACGATAAAATCCTACACTCAATCCACTCACCTCCATTTTCAATATTCGTTTTATGTAAAATTGACCACAATTCATCTTCAGTCATTCCTGGCTTAAGATCTGATCTCATTTTTGATACACCTTTTTCTGCAACTTCTATTGCTGCTTTCATACAAGTCAATTCATCAGGTGATTTTATTACTCTTGCTTGTTCTAAAATCAATTTTGCATCTACAACTTCAATTCCTTCTTTATTTAAAGCTGTAACCGCAGGACCATTTAAAACATCGATTGCAATTTTTTTAGTTTTAAAATAATTTTTTGATAAATCTTTAACTTCATTTATCCATTTTGATAATTGTAAATTTGCTTGATCTCCATTGCTAAAATAATCCCATGTGATTGCAGGTCTGATTTCGTCAATTAGATTTAAATGCTTCGATAATATTTCACAATTAAAATACTCATAAAGAATAGTTGGTCCATTGACCGGTACAAAACAATATCTTGTTAAGTTATGCATATTATAGACACTCATGTTTACAGTATCTAAAGCATAACGAACATTCACTGGATCAAATAGAATACAAGCTTCTAAATTGTTTTTTACTAATTCTTTTCTAACCCTATCTAAACGATATGATCTTAACTTATCAAAATCAATTTCATCTTCTCTTAATCTTTTTTTAGTAATAAAATTTTGTCTTGGTTTTATCTCAGGAGCTATTTTTCTACTAAACCTCATAATACTCTATACAAACCTAACCATGCGTTAACATCTTTGCTTGCAATATAGTCGGATTTAAAAAATTCTACTTCTTCCCACTTCTTGCTATCTTTGAGTATATCAATTTTTTTATCAAAACCATACTCTTCATGAATTCCTTCATTAATTGTGAAACAAATTAAACCACCTGGTTTTGTTATTCTTATAAATTCATCTAATGCATTTGGTTTTACATGCCCAAAAGTAAATGTTCCAACACACATAACTCCACCATAAAAGTTGTCCTCAACTTCTATTGGTTTATTTAAATCAAACTTTACTAATTTTTGATAAAGATCTTTTGGTACAGTGTCTAATAAAGTTTGAGATAAATCGGCTCCATGAAAATTTTTAAAACTATATTTTTTAAGCTCCAATCCCACTAAACCTGTTCCACATCCAGCATCAAAAATTAAAGTATCTTTATTTTTCTCATATTTGTTAAATATTTCAGCGGTTTCTTTGGGTCCAGTATAGTTCCAATCAACCATGTCTTTATTATATTTATCTTTGTCTCCCCACTCATCGTAGTACTTCATAACTTCATCTGTGGTTTTAAGTTTATAAATTGGAATTTTGTTTCCTACGTCTTTTTGAGCCATTAGCTTCTCATTTTTTGACCACTTGGATCGTAAAGTGGTTCTTTAATAATTGAACAATTAAATAAATCTCCATTTATCTCTACTTGAATTTTATTTTCAGATTTAATTTTTTTTTGATCAACAAAAGTAAACGCTACACTTTTGTTTACAAAATGAGCAAACCCACCTGAAGTTACATAGCCAATACTTTGATCTCCATTCAAGACGGCTTCATTATTTGTTACATCAATTTCATTTGTTTCAACAATTAATGGTACGAGTTTATTTGAAGAATTTTCCTTTTGTGCACTTTCTTTACCAATAAATTCTTTATCCCAATTTATAAAAGCATCTAAGCCTGTCTCTTTTGCAGTAAAATCAGGTCTATAATCTAAAGTCCAAGCTCCCCAATTTTTCTCCAACCTCATTGACATTAATGCTCTTCCACCAAAAGGTTTAATATTAAATTCTTTTCCGGCTTCCATTAATTCTTCATAAAGTTTTAGTTGATAGTGAGGTGCTACATAAATTTCATAACCGAGTTCGCCAGTAAATGAAATTCTATTTATTATAGCTGGAACTCCACCAACAAACATTCTTCTAGAATCTCTAAACTTAAATTTTTCATTTGAAACATCATCTCTTACAATTTTTTCCAAAACTTTCCTTGAATTTGGTCCTGCAATAGACAAACCATGATACTCATCAGATCTATTAGAATAACTTAAATTAAATTTATCTATGTGACTCTCAAACCAACGTCTATGCATTTCTTGAGCAGCTCCAGAACCAAATACCATAAATTCATTTTCATCTAAACAAGCAACCGTTAAATCACCACATAATTTTCCTCTATACGACAACATTGGAGATAAAGATATTCTTCCTGGTTTTGGAAGTCTTCCAGCCATTATGTGATCTAAAAATTTTCTAGCATCAGGACCTTTGAATTCGTGTTTTGAAAAGTTGGCAACTTCGATTAAACCAACATTTTCTCTTACATTAATAACTTCTTTTGAAACATAGTCATGTGATCTTGATCTTTTAATAGTAGGTTCTTCATGAGCATCTTCTTTATTATTTGCAAACCACAAAACATTTTCTAATCCAAAGCTATCTCCCATAACAGCACCTTGATTTACAAAACGATCATACAGTGCAGTAGTTTTTTGTTTTCTTCCCTTTGGTAAAGTTTCGTTTGGAAAAGTCATAATAAATCTTCGCTCATAATTTTCTGAGGATTTTATTGTTCCATATTGAGGTGATGCATAATCTCCAAATCTTGCAACATCCATTGCCCAAACATCAATAGAAGGTTCACCATCAATAATCCATTCTGCTATACATTTTCCAACACCACCGCCTTGGCAAAATCCAGCCATAACACCAACAGCAACCCAATAATTTTTCATTCCTGGTACTGGACCAATAAGAGGGCTTCCATCTGGACCAAAAGTAAAAGGTCCATTAACTATATTTTTTATTCCTGCCCGCTCTAATGCTGGCATTCTCTCAAACCCAATTGCCAATCTATCTTCAATGTTATCTAACTTTGGCTCAAGTAACTCATGTCCAAAATTCATTGGTGTGCCTTTAACTTTCCAAGGAGTTGATTTTGGCTCATAAGTTCCAAGCAACATTCCTTTTCCTTCTTGTCTAAAGTAAATATTTCCCTCAAAATCTGTTCCAATTGGTAATCTTTGGTCACCCATTGCTTCAATTTCTGGAATAGGTTCAGTGATCAAATAATGGTGCTCCATTGGTTGAACTGGAAGATTAAGCCCAGCTAGTTGACCAACTTCTCTTGCCCAAAGTCCTCCTGCATTAATTACTATTTCAGCATTGATGTTTCCTTTTTCAGTAAAGACATCCCAAGTTCCGTCCTCTTTTTGTTTCGTATCTTTAACAACGGTGTGAGTATAATATTTTCCACCATGAACTTTTGCAGCTTTTGCAAAAGCGTAAGTAACTCCTGATGGGTCGACTTCACCATCAATAGGATCCCATAAAGCTAACAAATATCGAGATGGATCAATTAAAGGATGTTTTTTTTTCACTTCCTCTAGAGAAATAAATTCTTGATCAAGTCCCATGTATCTTGCTTTTGATCTTTCTCTCTTTAAATAATCAGCCCACACTTCATTTGACGCTAGGTAAAAACCCCCGCTAGGTTTAAATCCAGTTGAGTGACCAGACTCTTTTTCAATCTCTTTGTATAAACCTATTGTGTAAGCCATCATCCTAGAGATATTAGGATCAGATGAAATCACGTGAACATTTCCTGCAGCATGCCAAGAAGAACCTGATGTTAGTTCATTTCTCTCAAGTAAAATACAATCCTTTAATCCAAATTTAGATAGATGATAAAGTATAGAGCACCCAACTACACCACCTCCTATGATTACTACTTTGGCATTCTTTTCCATTAATATTTAATTTCCTTGTTTACTTTTTTCAAAGATTTATCAGTACCGTGATGAAAATGTTTGCTCATGTCAGGCATATATTTCATTGAAATTGGTTTCTTTCCAATCGCAACTGACATTTCTCTAACGTGGTGAGCTTCAGCACCACAACATATACCAATAAAATTTATTTTATTTTTTACACAATCTTTTGCAAATTCTGCCATTTCAAATCTGTTACAAAATAAGTTATCTAACGCAACTGGAAATGCATTTCCACCTGGAATACAGTCACATCCATGATCAGTGATATTCAAGAAACCAGGTTCTTCTTCAGTAGTTCTATAAGGAACAGGAAGTCCTGATACATGGCATGAAACTTTATCTCTAACTTTTTTTAAAAGTTTCATTGTCATCTCGGGTCCTCTGTAACAATTTAATCCAACGACATCAGCGCCTAAATCCTCCATCATCTTACATGCATCCTCAGCACTATGACCTTCTCTAGTTTTATCCCCTCTAGGGATTGCAAAATTACAAACTGCAATAAGTCCAGCATCTTTAATTGCTTTTAATGCAATTTTCATTTCGTCAGTCCAACTTATTGTTTCAGCAATAACAAAATCAACACCAGCTTCTTTTGCCCAAGCTACTTGTTCTTCATACATTTGTTGACACTGTTTATGAGTATTGGCATCACCTGGATCAAATACATTGGTGTTTGCCACATCTCCACAAACCATAAGATCTAAATCTTTAAACTCAGCTGCAGCATCTTTTGCAATTTTAAGAGCACCTTTTTGCATTGGTTCTAACAAGTGTTCTTTGCCAATTATTCTCAACTTTTCTCTATGACCATAATAAGTAAATGCCTGAACAACATCTGAACCAGCTCTAATAAATTCTCGATGTAATTGAGTTACTACCTCTGGATGTTCTAAAACCACTTCTGGAACAAATGGACCTGCTGAAAGATAACCTCTTCTTTCCATTGCAAAAAGATAGCCTTCTGCACACATTATTGGACCTTCATTTAATCTTGTAATTAGATCTTTTTTCATAATTTACCCTCTCATTTTGTTAAGTTGGTTGCAACCCACTTATGAAACATCAAAGTAGGAGTATCCATTACAGGTGAAAAATTCCCACCATTGTAAGCTGGGGAATTTCGCCCGTTTTGCATTCCTTCTATTGCAGTTACATCTTCATTCATAACTTCTTGCCAAAATGCAAAATTTTTTTCTCTTATATCCTTAAACTCATCACTAGAAGCACTTTCATCTCCAACATAATATAATTCAAAATGTTCTTTAGTTTGATTGTTAGAAATTGGCTCTAACCAAAATGCATAAAAATGATCAATATGTATTCCTAACATTACGTTTGGATATAACGATACATATTCAGATTTTTCAGAAAGTTCATTTGGCCAGTTGGGAAAACATTTAAATTTAATGTTTCCATCGAACTGTTGTGAATATTTATTACTTCCTTGTCCTGAAAAATTAAAATTCTCATCTTCAATATGATAGTGATCTGAAATATTTGAAACTTTATTAAGTTCTGGATGTATCCATGGCAAATGATAGCTTTCGCAATAATTCTCAATTGCAAATTTCCAATTACTATTTACTGTCATATTAAAATATCCGTTATCAGTTGAATGTCTTATTAATTTTTGATCTTTTTTAGAAATAAACTTAGACCATCTATCCTCTAGAGGTTTAATAAAATCTTCAAATGGTTTTGCATTAGAATTAATATTAATAAAAATTAAATCCATCCAAATATTTGATTTAATTTCTTTTAAGTTACTCTTGTTTTTATCGAACCCTTCAACCTCATGTTTTCCTAGTCCTCCTATATGTGGAGTAACAGTTAATTTTCCATTAAAATCATAGGACCAAGAATGATAAGGGCATCTTATTACATTTTTTAATTTACATTCCTGATCAACTAATTTGAAACCTCTATGACTACAAACATTATGAAAAACTTTTACTTCATTCTCTTTGTTTCTAACTATTAGTATTGGAATTCCTAAAAGATTAAAAGGTTTTGCATCGCCTGGATTTGGTACAGAGCTTGCAACCCCAATCATAGTCCAATTATTTTTAAATATTTTTTCTTTTTCAAACTCTAAATAATCATTATTCAAATAACATTCATTAGGTAATCCATGAGCTTTCTCTATAGGATTTTTAACAACTTCTATTTTATTGGGATCTAAGATGTCTGA
>QCGW01000013.1 GCA_003279775.1 Pelagibacteraceae bacterium AG-390-A23 | reverse complement strand
GCAACAATAGTTACACCAGAGTCTAAAGCTACATCACTTTCAATTCCTGTACCAACAAGTGGCGACTCTGGTTTTAATAATGGTACTGCCTGTCTCATCATGTTTGATCCCATTAAAGCTCTGTTTGCATCATCATTTTCTAAGAATGGAATTAATGATGCTGCAACTGAAACTAATTGTTTTGGTGATACATCAATGTAATCAATGGAGTCAGGTTTTGATAAAAGAAAGTTTAGATTTTGTCTACATGAAACTAGTTCTTCAGTAATTTTTCCATTTTTATCAAGTTTTGTATTTGCTTGAGCAATAGTGAATTTTGTTTCTTCCATTGCTGATAAATATTCGACTTTATCTTGAACAACACCGTCTTTTACTTTTTTGTAAGGACTTTCAATAAAGCCATACTTATTAATTTTTGCATAAGTAGATAAACTATTAATCAAACCAATATTCGGACCCTCTGGTGTCTCAATTGGACAAATTCTTCCATAGTGGGTTGGATGGACGTCCCTTACTTCAAAACCTGCTCTTTCTCTTGTTAAACCACCTGGACCTAGCGCTGAAACTCTTCTTTTATGAGTAATTTCAGATAAAGGATTTGTTTGATCCATAAACTGAGATAGTTGTGAACTTGCAAAAAAATCTTTCAATGAAACTGTTAATGGTTTTGCATTAATTAGATCTTGTGGCATTGCCGACTCAACATCTAAAGTTGTCATTTTTTCTTTAATAGCTCTTTCCATTCTATAAACACCAATTCTAGCTTGATTCTCAACTAGCTCTCCAACAGAACGAACTCTTCTATTTCCTAGGTGATCAATGTCATCAACATCATCTTTTCCATCACGTAAATCCAACATTTTATGAATAATTGCTATGATATCGTCATTTCTTAATATAGTAATTTTGTCAGAACATTCTTGGTTTAATCTTGAGTTCATTTTAACTCTTCCAACATCAGACAAATCATATCTATCTGAACTAAAGAAAAGATTATTAAATATTTGAGTTGCTATCTCTATAGTTGGCGGTTCTCCAGGTCTTAACATTTTATAGATTTCCGTGATAGCTTCGTCTTTAGTATTATTTTTATCAGCTAAAATAGTTGTAAGTAGATAAGGTCCTTTGTTTATAGAGTTTGTAACAGAAATTTGAAGTGTATGAATATTTGCATCTAAAATTTGTTGAATAATTGTATCATTTAATTCAGTCCCAATTTTAAATACACCATCATCTTCTTCATTAACTTTTACATCTCTATGTAAAAATTTACCAAACAAAGATTCTCTTGAAACTAGTATGTCTTTTAAACCATCGTTAGCTAATTTTTTTGCATTTAAAAAATTGATCTTATCACCTAATTTGATTACTACTTCTCCAGTTTTTGCATTAATTACTTCTTCTGAAAAATTCTTAGCCTTATAGTTTTCTGGGTTAAATTTAGTTTTCCATTTTTCTGTTTTTGTATCAAAAGTATATTGTTCACTTTCATAGAACTCATCAACTATTTCTGATTTTGTATAACCTAAAGCTAATAATAAAGTAGATGAAAAAATTTTCTTTTTTCTGTCGATTTTAAAATATAAAAAATCTTTAACATCATATTCAAAATCTAACCATGAACCTCTATTAGGTATTACTCTACAATTAAATAAAAGTTTACCGCTTGCATGAGTTTTTCCTTTGTCATGATCAAAAAATACACCTGGACTCCTGTGCATTTGATTAACTACGACTCTTTGAACACCGTTAGTAATAAAAGTTCCACTATTAGTCATCATAGGAACTTCGCCCATATATACTTCTTGCTCTTTGGCTGATAAAATATCTTTTGTATTATTATCTTGATCTATTTCATAAACTACTAATCTTAAAGTACACTTAAGAGCTGATGAATATGTAAGACCTCTTGCTATACACTCTTCAACATCAAATTTAGGTTTTTCTAGTCTATATGAAACATACTCTAAAGTTGCTTTGTCATTTAAATCTTCAATAGGAAAAATACTTTTAAATACTCTATCAAAACCCTTAGTAAGTTCTGCTGCCTCAACATTAAATTCTGTTAATTCTTTATACGAATTTTTTTGTACTTCAATTAAGTTAGGTATAGATAAACTTTCTTTTAGTTTACCAAAACTTTTTCTAATGTTTTTCTTTTCAGTAAAAGATAATTGCATCTATGTTTATAAATACTGATTAAAAATAATCAGTATTCGAATTCTTTCTATTTAATTTATTTAAGTTCTACTTTAGCACCAGCAGCTTCTAACTTAGCTTTGATCTCTTCAGCGTCTTTTTTGTTTACACCAGATTTAACTTCTTTTGGTGCTCCCTCTACAAGATCTTTAGCTTCTTTTAAACCTAATGAAGTAGCTGCTCTTACTTCTTTGATAACATTAATTTTTTTATCACCTGCAGAAACTAACATGATTGTAAAATCATCTTTATCTTCTGCTGGAGCCGCACCACCTGCTGCTGCTGGAGCTGCTGCTGCCATTGGAGTTACACCCCATTTTTCTTCTAATTGTTTTGAAAGTTCAGCTGCTTCTGCAACAGTCAAACTTGATAAATCTTCAATAATTTTGTTTAGGTCAGGCATATGTATTACTCTTTGGGTTGTGTTTCAGAATTTTCTGCCGACAAACTACTCATTTTTTCTGAATGTGCAAGCAAAATACTGATTAATTTAGATGCAGAAGCGTTCAAAATACCCACAATATTGGCTCTTGCTTCATCTAGTGTAGGTAAACTAGCTACATTTTGGACACCGGCCTGATCTAAGACCTCATTATCCATAATTCCACCAATTAATTTTAAGTTTTCGTTATCTTTTGCAAATTTTGAGAGAATCCTTGCAGACATTATAGCGTCCTCTCCAAATGCTACTGCAGTAGGACCAGTAAATAAATTTGATAAATCTTTACACTTTGTTTTTTCTAAAGCTAATTTTGTAATTCTGTTTTTTGTTATTTTAAATATGATTCCATGTTCTCTCATTTTGGCTCTCAATTCATCTAATTGAGTCATAGTTAAACCTTGATAATGAGTAACCATAACAGCTTTGCTGTTTTCAAACTTACTCGTCATTTCTTCAATATAATTTTTCTTTTGTTCTTTGTTCATCATAACTATATCGATTTTCCTAACTTAACTTTATACGAAACACCCATTGTTGATGTGGCAAACACACTTCTAACTAAGTCGCCTTTCAAGGTGTTGTTTGATTTTTCTTTTTCTAAAGCATCTAAAATTGCGTTATAGTTTTTTAGTAATTGATCATCAGTAAAAGATTTCTTACCAATACTAACTCCAATGTTTCCATCTTTATCATTTCTAATTTCTACTTGACCGGATTTAGCATTAGTTACAGCTTCTTTGATATTTTCAGAAACTGAACCAAGCTTTGGATTAGGCATTAAACCTTTTGGTCCTAAAACTTTTCCTAGTTTGGAAAGTTTAATCATCATTCCTGGTGTGCAAATTAATTTTTCAAAATTTAATTCTCCACCTTTAATTTTTTCAACAAATTCGTCACCCCCCACAATATCTGCACCTGCATCTTTTGCATCTTGAGCTTTATTATCTTCACAAACTACAGCAACTTTAACTTTCTTTCCGCTACCACCAGGTAAATTAACTACTGTTCTTATATTGACTTCACTTTTCTTTTGTTTGTTATTTATTTGAAAACTCAAATCTAAAGACTCATCAAATTTAGTTGTGCAGTTTTTTTTAAGTTCAGGTAATAACTTTTCTATAGTTTCCGCATTTAAGTCTTTTGTTTTTTCAGGTAATTTTTTATATCTCTTAGATGTCATTATTCTTTTACCTCAATACCCATTGATCTTGCTGATCCAGCAATAATTTTTATAGCTTCTTCAATATCATGTGCATTCAAGTCATTCATTTTTTCTTTTGCTATACTCTCTAATTGTTTTTTAGAAATTGAAGCAACAATATTTCTTCCAGGTTCTTTAGATCCACCTTTTAGTTTTACTGCTTCTTTAATATAAAATGATGCTGGAGGTGATTTAATTTTAAAATCAAATTTTTTGTCTTTATATACAGTGATTTCCACTGGTACAGGTTTGCCTGCCATTGATTTAGTTTTATCATTAAACGCTTTACAAAATTCCATAATATTTACACCTCGTTGGCCTAATGCAGGACCAACAGGTGGGGCTGGATTAGCTTGGCCACCTTTAATTTGTAATTTTATAAATCCACTAATTTCTTTTGCCATTAACTTACCTTCTCAACCTGATTATATTCTAAATCTACTGGTGTAGGACGACCAAATATAGAAACTGACACCTTAAGTCTAGCTTTTTCTTCATCAATTTCTTCAATCATGCCCGTAAATGACGCAAATGGACCGTCTACAACCTGAACTTTTTCACCTACACTGTAATCTACGCCAGATTTTGGCTGAGCTACACCATCTTTAATCTGACCTAAAATCTTCTCTACTTCTTTATCTGAAACTGGAACAGGAATGCCTTTTGTGCCTAAGAAACCACTGACCCTCTTTATATTTTTGATCATATGATAAATATTATTATCCATCTCACTCTTTATTAATACATATCCAGGAAAGTATTTCTTCTTTCTTTGAATTCTTTTACCTCTCTTAACTTCAGTAACATCATGAGTAGGTACAATAATCTCTTCAAACTTATCAGCAATTTTAGCTTTATCAGCTTCCTCTTTAATTAAAGAGGCTACTTTATTCTCAAAACTAGAATGAGACTGAACAATATACCAATTTTTCATTAAATACTCACTTTAAGTAAAAGTTCTAAGAAAAATTTCAAAACCTGGTCTAAAAGTAGAAAAAATAAAGACATAACAACCGCCATAACAAAAACCATTAAAGCACCTTGCAAAGTTTCTTTCCAAGTAGGCCAAGTAACTTTAAAAGCCTCTTGTTTTACTTCCTGAATAAATTTAATCGGGTTTCTCATAATTTCTTAGCTCAAATTGGCAGGAGCGGAGGGACTCGAACCCTCAGCCTCCGGTTTTGGAGACCGGCGCTCTACCAATTGAGCTACACTCCTATTTATAGAGTTACTCTATAATTTTAGTTACTACTCCTGCTCCAACAGTTCTTCCACCTTCTCTGATTGCAAAGTTTAATTTCTCTGCCATTGCAATTGGTGTAATTAGTTTAACAGTAAATTTAGCATCATCACCTGGCATAACCATTTCAGTACCAGCTGGTAATTCTACTTCACCCGTTACGTCTGTTGTTCTAAAATAAAACTGAGGTCTGTATTTAGTAAAGAAAGGAGTGTGTCTTCCACCCTCATCTTTTTTAAGTACATAAGCCTGTGCTTCAAATTTAGTATGTGGAGTAATAGAGCCAGGTTTACAAAGAACTTGACCTCTTTCGATATCTGTTCTTTCAATACCTCTCAATAAAATTCCAACGTTATCACCAGCTTCACCAGAATCTAAAAGTTTTCTAAACATTTCAACTCCAGTACAAACTGATTTTTTAGTTTCTCTAATTCCAACTATTTCAACTTCTTCACCAGTTTTAATTACACCAGACTCAACTCTTCCAGTTGCAACTGTTCCCCTTCCAGAAATTGAGAATACGTCCTCAACTGGCATCAAGAATGGTTTATCAACTTCTCTAGCTGGTTGTGGGATGTGTTCATCAACGGCTTTCATTAATTCTAAAATTGAATTTTTTCCAATTTCATCATCTCTTCCTTCAACTGCCGCTAAAGCAGAACCTTTAACGATTGGTGTTTTGTCACCTGGGTATTTGTATGAAGTTAAAAGCTCTCTAATTTCTTCTTCAACAAGTTCGATCATTTCTTTATCATCAACTTGGTCTACTTTATTTAAGTAAACAACAATTGCAGGAATACCAACCTGTCTTCCTAAAAGAATATGCTCTCTTGTTTGTGGCATTGGGCCATCAGCTGCGTTAACAACTAAGATAGCTCCGTCCATTTGTGCAGCACCAGTGATCATATTTTTAACATAGTCAGCGTGGCCAGGACAATCTACGTGAGCATAGTGTCTTTTTTCAGTTTCATACTCAACGTGTGCTGTTGAAATTGTTATACCTCTCTCTTTTTCTTCAGGTGCTTTATCAATCTGATCATAAGCAACTGCAGTTCCGCCGCCCGCTTGTGCTAATACATTTGTAATCGCGGCAGTAAGAGTTGTTTTACCATGGTCGACATGACCAATAGTCCCAATGTTACAGTGGGGTTTATTTCTTACAAATTTTTCTTTTGACATTACGTTTTTACCTCAGTTTATTTGTTTTCATTTACAATTTTATTTTCTTGGAGCGGGTAAAGGGAATCGAACCCTTACATCCAGCTTGGAAGGCTAGCGTTCTACCATTGAACTACACCCGCACAACCCCAAGAGTAACACTCCATGTTATCTAAATTTTATTAAATGGTGGAGGGGGAAAGATTCGAACTTTCGAAGACCGAAGTCAACGGGTTTACAGCCCGCCCCATTTGACCGCTCTGGAACCCCTCCTTTGGGGAAGTGTCCCCTTGTTCAATAAAGCTTCAAATAACAAGCGTTTTATATATTTTATTTATGCAAATGCAACACGTGATTTAATAGGAAAATATTAAAAAAAC
Source organism: Pelagibacteraceae bacterium AG-390-A23 (assembly GCA_003279775.1). Lineage (GTDB taxonomy): Bacteria > Pseudomonadota > Alphaproteobacteria > Pelagibacterales > Pelagibacteraceae > Pelagibacter. The sequence goes on along the minus strand of QCGW01000013.1, from coordinate 14,431 downwards.
CGTATAAAACAGATACTAATTTATGAATAAATCATCATTTTTCATTGTAGGACAACATGCGGTAATTGAAGCTCTTAGAAATCCTAAAAGAAAGGTTTTAAGGGTTTTTTTGACAGAAGAATCTAAAAAAAATATTCATAGAAAAAACCCTAATAAAAATATTTTGGAAGATATTAAAGTTTACTTTAAGTCAAAAAAAGAATTAGACAAATATACTTCAAAAGAACAGTTAATGCATAATGGGTATGTTGCAGAGATTGAACACTTAGATCAACCAGATTTGAAACAATTTATAAAAGGTAAAAATAATTTAACATTTGTCTGTCTCGATGAAGTTACTGATCCGAGAAATATAGGCTCATTAATAAGAAGTGCAGCATCATTTGATATTGATGGATTGATAATTAAAGAAAGACATTTTCCTCGAGATAGTAAGTTAATGTACAAATCTGCAAGTGGCTGCATGGAACATATAAATATATTTCAAGTTTCCAACATTAATTCCACATTAAAAAATTTAAGAGAAAAAAATTTCTGGGTTTATGGTTTTGATGCAAAAGGGCAAAAAGACTTTACTGACATTAAATGGGAAGGAAATAATATACTTCTTTTTGGTTCTGAAGGATTTGGAATGAGACAGCACACAGGTAAATATGCGGACTTTTTTGTTAAAATTAATATTAATGAAGAAATTGAAAGCTTAAATATTTCAAATAGCGCTGCAATTGTGTTTCATCACCTCAGTTATATAAAAAAAAAGAGTTGATTATTTAACAAATAGTTAATAATTATTGCGCATGCCCTTGTAGCTCAGCTGGTAGAGCAATTGATTTGTAATCAATAGGTCCGCGGTTCGAATCCGTGCGGGGGCACCATCATTCAATAAAATCAACGTTAATTTTTTTTCAAAGACTTAATTTAAAAAAAATTCTATAGTGAGTGTGACGCCAGTGTGACGGAATATAATTAAAGCTATAATTCAAAATCTATCATTATAGGAGAGTGGTCGCTTAATTTTTCTACTCTATAAGAATGCAAGTATTCAATTTTAATTATCTTAATATCATCTGATGTGAAAAAATGATCAAATCTTCTTCTTGAGACGACCTTCGCTTTTCTAATTATTTCAAAAGAATAATCCTCTTTCTTAAAACCATTAACTTTTCTAAAAGCATCCTGTATTCCAAAGGTTTTTAAATTTTCAAATAAATTTCTTTCTGCTAAATCCCACCTACTGCCACTTCCGCCTCTAAAGCTTTTTTTTAACTTAGGTTTGCCTTTTTGTTTTATCTTTTGAGCAAAAGTTATTAATTGTCCCTTAAAAGTTTCTGCTTGTGGTATATTAAAATCACCACATAAGATTTTTGGTTCATCTGTTTTTTTATTTAAACCATTGAATATACCTTCCAGAGTTTCAATTTTGATCCATCCATTAGATGAGCCTGGCGGTATGTATGCGCTATTAAAGTTAAATTTTTTTGAACCAGTATATATATCAAGATTAAGAATTCTCTCACGCCAAGGTAGTTTAAATTCGTTAATATCTCTTAAAACTGTTTTAAAATTGGTAGCAACTAAAACACCTAGTTTTCTTGGCCCCACTAATACTTTGCTATCGCTAATAAGGTCTAAACTATAATTTATGAATTTATACTTGGATCTAATTAAATCTTTTATTTTTCCAAAACTATTATATGTCACTTCCTGGAGAGCAATAATATCTGGTTTTTTATCTTCGATAATTTTTAGCTGATCTTCGACTAACTTTATTTTTCTACCTATGTTCCAAGAAATGCATCGCATTAAAATAAAACTAACCCAGAACCACGATCCCTAAAAGTTTTCTCATATAGTCGTTTAAAATTTTAATTTATTCTTTTGATTAAATTTTTTATCAAAATTTGAGCTTTTTAAAAATTTCAAATAACCTTTTTTTAATTTTTTCCATTCATTATCAATTATTGAAAACCAAGCAGTGTCCCTATTTCGACTTTTGTGTATATACATTTGTCTAAATATTCCTTCAAATTTAAACCCTAATCTTAATGCAGCTTTTTTTGAGCCTTCGTTAAAGTTATTGCACCTCCACGCATATCTTCTGTTGCCTAATTTTTCAAATGCATTTTCCATCATTAAATACATACACTCTGTTCCTTCTGGGGAATTTTGAAGTATTGGAGAAAAATTTATATGGCCCACTTCTATTGAGCCGTGTTCAGGATTTATATCTAAATAACTTGCCATACCACAATAAGACTTAAATCTTTTAGAATATATAGCATAAAAAAAAGGATCATCTTTTGTGCAATCTGAATTTAACCATTTTCTAAAGCTCAAAATATTTTTGAATGGTCCATATGATAAATATTTCCAAATGATATTTTTTTTATCAAGTTTAAAGTTTTTAAATAAATCTTTTGAATGTTTGTTAATAATCAGAGGTTCAAGAATCACAAATTGCCCTATTAATTTATTTCGAGAAGGAATTTTAGATTTTTTAAAAATAACTTTTTTGCCCAACATTAAAAAAATTTATCACTGTGTTAATAGTGTGTACAGATTTAAAATAACTTTCAATTAACGTTGATAGTATTTATCTTTTTGAATTTATACTCTCGATTTGTAATCAATAGGTCCGCGGTTCGAATCCGTGCGGGGGCACCACTAAAATCTCATTTATTTTCAATAAATTTAAATTTTACTTAATTTTTTTCAAAAATAAAAATCGTTTAATAAGACTATAGAAAGGAAGGGAGTAGAACTAAGTGAAGTCTTTTTGAAGTCTTTAATTATTTTATCTCAATATTTTTAGCATTCTTTTTTGGATCCTCGTCTTCCAAGGTAACATTCTGACCAATATCAATATATCCCGCATCTAAAGGAGTGGTTGTAAAAACTATTTCTGATATCAACGGTTTCTTAATACACTCCTCAAATTTATCCTCAAAACCTGATCTTATACTAAATTTTACTTTTGCTGATCCAGTGATTTCTATGTGTGATGCTTTTTTATTAATATCAAATTTATGTGATTGAGGTTTTGATCCTGGATTAGATTTGAAAGATACTGAAGAGGAAAAACCTGTTTTATCTGGTTTGCTATCACTAATTATCTTTATATTATTAAGACCTGTAAATTCTTTTTTAAAATTCTTTTTTGACTCATCGTGTTTATATATTTTTAATTTAATTGGGTTTTTAATTGTAATTGTTTTTGTTTTGCTGGGCATAAATTTTGTATTCTAGTTCAAATTTATCTCAAGGTTGAGGCATATGTCAAATTTATCTATATGGGTTATTTTCATTTATTAAAAAATTATTGATTATCATAGCTATCCCAAAATTCTTTTAGATCTTCCTCTGATTTGTTTTTATCGTGCCATTTAATATTCATGTAACCTACTCTTGCATAATCACCTTTACCTGTAGATCCTGAATTGTCAAAATTGATGTATAATTCTTTTTTATTATACCATACTTTATCAATAAGACTTGATAGGTTAGTTTCTAGAGTTGAATAAGCTAATTTTTTTGGATCAAAATCTTCTCCATCAGTTTCTACAAAATAACATCCCAGTTCTCCTTTTTCAGTAGACATAAAAGTAATTACAGGTACATATGATTCTAATCCTTTAATATTATCTTTTAAGTTCTCTTCTAAATCGCTTTTGGAAATTTCATCAAAGTAAGCTTCTCTATCGTACAAATGATAAGCATCAATTTTTTGTTCGTTATCTCTTGAATATAAATCATCTTCTTTAACCTCGTTCACAAAAATACCTGCGTCTGAATAACAATTATTTGCGTGCTCAATATCATCTAATTCATTCCAAGCATTAAAATTTTCTTTTGGTAAAGGTGTAAATTCATCATTAGGTTGGCTAGTGTCTCTAAAATCCCAATTATGTAAATATTCAACTAATTCATCAGAACTTTTTCCAATCCAGTTTTCAACAAATTGTTCATCAACTTTTCCTATAACTAATTCACCACCCATGTTTCCAAATTCTATTCTAAAAATTCTTTTTGACATTTAACTTATAAATATTGAACTAATAATATTGATAATTTAGTATAATTTTGTGGATAATTCTATTGTTATAAAAAAATACAAAAATTCAGTTACACGAAAATATATTTATGTTTCAAATGATGAAATTGATACTATTAAAAAAGGAGATTATTGGTTTTCTAAGAAAATTGATGGTCAATTATGGTTTTATTGCAAAACAACTAAAAATTCAAAAATAATTAATTCTAATGAAAACGACATATCTAATCTTGTTAAAGATATTAAAAAAGATTTAGATAAAAAATTATCTAAATCAAAAAATATAATAATAGCAGGAGAATTGTATTTTTTAACCAAAGATAGAGAACGTTACGGTGATACTATTTCTGCACTTGGTGATAATTCTAAAAAGAAAAACTTAAGACTAGGTATTTTTGATGTTGTGGCATCAGATAAATTTCTAAGCAATTTTGAAAAAAAGTATAAATTTTTGAAAAAAACTTTAGGTAAAAATTTAAAAGATTTTTCCCATGTATTTGAGCATAAAAAGATAAAACAAAAAGAGATTAATAAGCTATTTAAAGAAATGGTAATTAAAGATAATGCAGAAGGTTTGGTTATCAAAAACGATAGTGTTGTTTATAAAATTAAAAAAGAAGAAACAGCAGATTTATTAATTACAGGATATACACTTGGAAGTAAGCCTAATCAGATTAGATCGATTTCTTTAGGTGTTTTTTTGAATGAAAAAGAAATTATACATGTGGGTTCATGTGGCAACATACCTACTGATATAAGGAAAGATCTTTATAAAAAGCTAATTAAATTAAAAGTCAGTTCAAACTTTCAAAAAATAGCATCAAATGGTTCAGCTTATAATTTTGTAAAACCTGAGATAGTTTGTGAAATAAAATTATTAGAATTTCAGGGAGATAAATCTAATGATGAACCCATAAGACATTTAAAATATGAGTACTCAAATAAATCCTTAAATGCTACAGGAAGATCTAGATCAGTATCAATATTAAACTGTAATGTTGTTAATATTAGATACGATAAAAAGGCAAATTTTGAAGATTGCGGAATAAATCAAATCATAAAAGTAAGCGGAATACCAAAGAGTGAATTTAAAGAAATAAATAATAAAGATTTACCTAAAAGTAAAATAATCAAAAAAGAAATATTTAAAAAGGAAAGTAAAAAAGGAACTGCAATAAGAAAGTTTTTGTTCTGGAAATCAAATAAAGAAAAAGCATCTGATTATCCATCATATCTTTGTTATTACCTAGATTATTCTGAGGGAAGAAGTGATCCAATAAAAAGAAAATTATATCCCTTTGAAGATGAAAAACTTGGTTTAGATCATTTTAAAAATCTTGTTACAGAAAATATAAAAAAAGGTTGGGAAAAACATGGCTCGTGAATTAATTCTTAATCTTAAGAAAAAAAATTCTACTTTTGGTATATCAAAGATTGATAGAAAAAAACTTTATGGATTTAAAAAAAGATTATTTTTAGATGAAAAAGGAAAAGAGTGTTCTAAAGCAAATTTAGAAGAAGAAACGGGTATAGTATTTGTTAGCAGCGATATAAGTAGCAGTTATTTAGATTACAAAGGTAATTTTGTTGAAAAAAAAGAGCTAGAAGCAATTAATGATGAAGGCAAAAAAGTTAAAAAAGAAGACTCAACTCTTGGCAAAGAAGTTAATTTAACATCAACATCAGTTGAAGACGCATTAAACTTAAAAGTTAACTCTGTATATCATTTAGAACCAAAAGATTTTGATAAAGATTTAAAATCAAAGTTAGATAAAGGTGAAGTTTTTAGTTTTCCATTTAATTATTATGCTGATTTTAAACTTGAGGATGGAATTCTTTTAAAAGGTGAAAAAGATTATTTTGCTTTAATTGGTAGAAAAACAACTTGCAATTGGGTTGCAGAACACAGTGAAGATCTGCCAGAAGAAGTGGAAGAATTTGAGGATAACGATTTAGATTTTGAGATGATGTAATGACAATAGCTTTAAAAGAAATACATATATCAAATGAAAAGAAGAGAGATGCAAATGTAAGATTTGTATCTTTGATAAAAGAAAATGATCCAAAGCTTGTTTATAAAGGAAAATCTATAAAGAATTCTAGATTACTTATTAGTTCAGATGAAACTTCCGAAGAAAGTTTAATTAAAAAATATAAATCTAAACTAGCAGAAAATATTTTAAAAAATGATGTAGATGTTGATATTGAATATGCAGGTAAATTTATAGGAGATACAGATAGAATTTTATTTAATTCAAAAAATGAAATTTTATATTCACCTCCAAAGATTAAAGAAGTTTTGTTCAATAAAGACGGAAAAGAGACCAAAAAGCAAGATCCTAAAGAAATAGTACCAAATGTAAGAGATGACACCCCTCCCCTAAAATGGACTGGTAAGTTTTTTAAAAGAGAAGTGATATTAAAAAAATTTGTATTTAATAAAAGTATTCAACTAAGACATACTGATGGTTTAACTTTTGAATTTTTATACGACATGGCAAAAACATTGGATAACAAAAAAAGTCTTATGTTTTTAGGAGGTGGTAAATCTGGTAAGGAGCCTTTAATTTTTCAAACAAATGGAAGTCCATATAGAGGATTTTTAGATGGAAGAATAAATAAAAATCAATATCAATTAATTTTAAGGTTAAGTAATATGGAGTTAAAAAAGTAATAATGGTTTACAATGGATTTATTAAAATTTGACTCAAATCTTATTTATATAGTTTCAATAAAATTATAAAGATTATCTAAACTTGTAAAATAATATTTTGAGTTATTTAATTTAAAATCATCATAGTCGATTAAACCTTCTATTCCTTTTGTTTTTTGAATCTTTAATGTTGGCTCAACTAGTTTGATTTTATTTCCAATTAAACTTGATTTGAATAAATATATATCTTTTACCTCTTCTTTATCTAATGCGATATCTTTATAATTAATCAACATGTTATAATCAGATTTCATATACAAACTTTTTTTTCCAGGAACATTATCAGGTTTATGTTTGCCCCACCCATCTTCACTAACTTGTCCTCTTTCTAAAATTCTACATTCTAAATTTTTACTTTTAAATAATTTTTTAATTTTAATCTGAATTTCATCTCTAATTTTTTCAGAATTAGTAACATGTCTAGCTTCCGTTGGGGCAGTTATATATTTTTGATACTGCTCATTTGTATTATCTATTAAGATTTCATTATTATTATTAGTAAATTGCTTTAATAATGAATTTTCATCGGGATAAATTTTCATAAAATCTTTATTTATAAAAACTTGATCGTATGCATAACCATATTTTTTTTGACGTCTATCACCTTTATAAGTTCCTTCATTTGATATTGTAGTTTTAACATCGACAAAATATTCCTTAGAATTGTGAAATATAATTACATCGGCACTTAAATATTTTGTAATTTTGCATTTTAACTCTTGCTGTCTACAATAAGACCTGTAAACATACTCCCCAAATTCACCTAATAGTTGGCTTATATTTTTTGGTTTAGAATCTAATAAATCGTAGATATTTGAAAACTTTTGATTTTTCATAATTATTATTTTAATATTTTACGATATGAAAAAACAAGATGTATTTAATGAAGAGATAAATCCAGATTTTATATCTGATCAATTAGATAATTTGAATTCACATGTTTGGGATAGAGGTTATTATAAAGAAACAGATGATGGTATTTGGTATGAAGTTTACGTTAATGACCAAATAAAGAAATACTATCCTAAAATTGACATTAAAAACAACGAAGAGGATAAAGAGACATTTGGAAAATTTAGTGATATTTTCTTTGATCACTACGAAAGTGACAATCAAATAACATTTTTTGTTCCTAATGATGAGGAACAATACACACTTGATGAGCTAACTGATATTCTTATTTAGCTTTTATTTTTTTTCTGTTTCCGAGTGTATTAATTATATTCAATTGGCTTTGATTTATCATTTTTTGAATATTATCAGCAAGTAAGGCGCTAGTAGCATTCATCGTAGAAATTGGAGTTATACTATCTGATACTTCTAAAACAGAGTTTGAAAGATAATTCATACCATCTAACATCTTATCAATTTTTTTATCCCCCTTAAGTGATCTTGCCTGTCTAAAGCTATTCATTGCTTGTCTTGCTAAAGAAGATGCTTTTCTTGAATGTTTGTTTGTTTGACCTGCTTGGCTTAATGCTACACCTTTAGTAAATAGTGATCTAAATCCCATAAAAATCCTTTCTTTAATAGATTATTTTTTTTAGATTATCATAAATTAGATTAATTTAAATTAATGAAAAAAATTGCACTTTGTTATGATTTTGATGGAACTTTGTGTTCAGGATATATGCAAAATCAAAAACTTATACCAGATTGTAAAATTGATATTGGTAAATTTTGGACAGAGGTAACCAAAAACTCAAAAAAAAATAAAATAGATCCAACATTATCTTATTTATTACTCCTAGAAAATAAAATGTATGAAGCAGGGATAGAGATTTCAAAAAAAAATTTTAATCAATATGGAAAGAAACTTAAATTATTTGCTGGCGTAAATGATTGGTTTAAAAGAATTAACAAATATGGAAAAAAACATAATGTAAAAATAGAGCATTACATAATTTCATCAGGACTAACTGATATGATTGAGGGTTGTAAGTTTATCAAACAAATTAATAAAGTTTATGCTTGCGAATACATTTATAAAAATAAAAGAGGAATATGGCCAAAACTTTCAGTAAATTATTCAAATAAGGTCCAATATTTATATAGAATACACAAAGGGGCTTTTGATGTTAGTGATCAAGAAGGAGTAAATAAAAAGAAATATTTTGGCGATAATGTTCATGTTCCTTTTGAAAATATGATTTTTTTTGGTGATGGAGAAACAGATGTTCCTACATTTAATGTATTAAATCAAAATAATGGGAAATCTATTTGTGTTTATGAGGAAGGCAGTAAAAAATCTCTAAACATAGCAAAAAAACTATTTTCAGATGGTCGTGTGCATCATGTTATTAAAGGTGATTATAGAGAAAATTCAAAAATTGATCGACTGATAAAAAATATTATCAAATCAAGATCAACCTAAGTTTTATAAAGATCCTTGTATATGTTTTTTAGATGGATTTTTAGAACATATGCCTGATTTAGAGGAACTACCGCAGTATGTACATTTACCTGGATAAATAATTACGTGATATTTAGTTGGACTTTTTGTGCATGGATAACCTGGATTTAAACCTCCACTACAATATGCACATTTCTTTAACAGTGGTATGCAATGATATTTAGTCGGACTTTTAGAGCAAGAATATCCAGGATTTGCTGTAGCCTTACAATAAATACATTTTTTCATATTTAAAGATCTCTATCTAATATTATATCTTTTCTATTATTTTGAACTCTTTTGTATAAATATATAGCAATACTTATTAGTGATAAAGGAATAACAAATTTTAAAAATCCGCTTGTGTAATAATGTATTTTTTCAGTAATTAGTGAGGATAAACTGAAAGCTGTAATGGTGAAACCATTGACGATATAAAACCAAATAAAAATAATATCTATAATTGTTAATTTTTTTGGTTCAGGTTTTTCTACAGAAAAATATAAAGCAATTGCAGATAAGAAAGTTGTGGTTAATATTCCTATACTTTCCCCTGATTTGTCAAAACCCAAGAAGACAGAATAATAAACTAAGAAAGTTAAGAAGAACATTGGGATACCAATTTTAAATAATGTTGCGGTATTCTTTCTTTTTAAAGTCCACCCCAACCTGTTTTCACTAGATACAGTAACTGTTTTTTTAAGATCAGTATCTTTGTATAAAAAGTTTTTTTTATATTTTATTCCTGAAAATGCATTTTCGATATACCACTCATTAACATCAAATTCATCATCTACTAATTCTAGTGGTACTGGCTGCAATATATGCTCAGAGTTATCTTTAAGTGTCATTGAAATATAAACACTTTGCCAATCAAAAGGATAATTATCCGCAATCGCTAAGAAGTCAAAATTTGCAACTATATAATATCTAACTGTATTATAATCATCGTCATCTTTTCTTCTCCAAATTTCTTTTGAACTAAATTTATCATTCGTTGAGGACAGGTTATTAAAAATAACCTGATCTAAAGGATCATCTGACTGGGATACAAGATCTAAATAAAATTCTGCAGTCCATGTTTTATCTTTTATATCGATATTGGTTATTCTGAGTACATCAATATAGCTATATACAGTTTTAAATTGCTGTATCTTTCCATTGACTGTCGAAAATTGAGTTGGGTGTAGAATTTTTGGAATTTTAAACTTTTCATTCTGTAAAGAATTAGGAAATGTATAAGCATAATTTTCTTTTAAAATATTTTCATTGGATTGATTAAAACCATATTGAATACGTTTTCCAACGAAAACATCACTATCATTATTAAAGGATAATATGGTTTCTAAAATATTTTGATCTTCGATATTTGTTAATCCAGAATTAATACATTTCTTTAAAGTTTGAAATGCTAAAACAGGAATTTCCAGTCTAAAAGTACTATCTAATAGTAATGCTTTATCAGTTGGAGTTACATTTTCTCCATAAATTTTTGACATCAGATCTTCAATAGATACTGAGGGAATTCCATGATTACCTACTAATTGAATTAGGTTAAAACTTATCTTTTCAAATCTATTTTCAACTGATCCAAATGTATTGATAACCTTGTTTTGAAGATTATTATTAATTAAATAATTAAATATATATTTAAATCTACTCAAATTAAGATCTAAAACTAATAAGTCCTCAGGTTTTAAATCTTTCAAAATAGTTTTTACTTTGTCATCAGCTGTTGTTTCATCAAAATCCTTAAAAGAAAAGCTTGTAAAGTTTTTATCATCTTTATGATTAGTTAACACTTTTTCAGATAATCTTAGTTCTTGATGAAAAAAATAAACTTTAGATGAAGAATGTTTTTTTATTTCATTATCTATAAACGCTAACTTTGCTGCTTGATCGGACCTACCTACTTTAAAAATTCTTTTTTTAACATTTTCCTCAAATTTATCGTAGCTTGCGCTCGTAACATTTTGTGGAAAATAAAAAAAACTTTTATCTTTTAAATTTTCAACAATCGAAGGATTATACTTTGGAATTGAATGTCCATTAGTAAATACAGGATTTGTATAACTTGATAGTTTATTATTCAATAAACCAACCCCTTCTTCACCCTTTGGTATGTGCAAAAAATCGATCTTAAAATTAAAAGGAAGTTTCTTCTCTTTTATTTCTTCATTTATTTCTTCATTAATTAGCTCACAACTCCTATTAAGAAAATCAGCTACATAACCATTTTTTTCATCACCTATTGCTAATGAAGAATACCAAACTAACGAATTGAAATTCATATAAGTTTATTTTATTTTTGATGTATCAATGTCTACTTTTTCTATTTCAGACATCTTGGGTAAAGCCATAATATAAAACTTTATCATTTTTAATTTTGTCTTAGGTGGAATTTTATACTTATCATCAAACATTTCATATATATACATGTTTTCTAATGCTACTGGGTCTTTAAAATATTTTTCTAAATTCAAACTATTAACCATTGATCTTTTAATGTTAATTTCATCATCCCAAGTAAGAGCATCAGGATTCTTTTCTAAAGCTTTTTCAGTAATGTCCCCTATTTTTTTTAAAGCTTCATCGATATTCATGATTTTTATTTTTTAAGTAATGAAATTATGTCTCCTAGAACTTTAATTCCCATATCAGATTTAAACCAATCGGTGTAATCATCTCTGCTCTGATATCTTTCAGGATGAGGTCCATTTGCTTTATTGTAGCTGTAACAAATGCAATTTTTCTCACTTACAACAACTATATTTTCATTTTTTTTATTTTGTTTAATTTCGGATTTTGGATCAAATGGCTTTAAACCTTTAGCGACAATTGATTTAAATTCATCTTCTTTGCCAAAATATTTACTAAAATCTTTATCAGTAAATTCAAAGGACATAAATTCTTTTCCTTTTATTATATCTCCATATAGTTTTGGCATAAATAAATCTTATTTTATTTTATTGAAAGTTTCAACCTAGCTATTTTTTCTTCGACCTGAGAAATAGCATCAAAAATTTTTTCTTTTTCTTTTTTTGCAATTTCTTCACCATTAGGACTATCAGGATGAAGTGCTTGTTCTGTTGTATCCATTAAATTTCCTATTCTGCCCCCAATTGAAATAAGATTTCTTGATACATCTTCTAATTTTTCTTGATCATTAAATTCATTGTTAACAATTAAACTAATATTATCCAAAAAAGGGCTCCCGTTTTGAGATTTTAAAGAAAGCATATCAAGTTTTATAGCATCGGCTAAATGAAGGTTATGATCTTTATCATCAGGATCACTACATTTTCTAAAATGAGAAATTGATTTTCCTGTAAATTCTTTAATTTCATTTTCTTTTAATTTACCAATCAAATCTTTCAAAATTTTTTCAATAGATAATGGTTCTCTAATTTTAGTCATAATAATTTTTTATAATAATTTATTATCATAAACTTAAAAAGCCTTAATTTACTGAGTGAAAAATATTAATTTATTTTACACTAGGTATCACTGAATAAAATAACTACATAATAGATGTGAAATATAAAGAAATCCCCATTTATGAGTTTAGAAATAAGTTTGAATATCAAATGTCTAAATTAAGTGATGAAAAATTAGAGAGACTTCAAAAAATAATTATTAAAAAATTATGTAAACTTGAAGCTGATACCTTGGATTTTTACGATTATAAAAAAACAATTAAAAAATACACTAAGGAGGATGGTTTTGAAAATAATTAAGACAGTTTTATTTTTGTTTTTAATTACCTTTACTACTCATTCATTTGCTAAAACTAATGAGTATTATAAACAAACACTCACTCATATTTTGACACAATGTAATAGCGAATGTCAGAAAAAAGTATTTGAACAAGAAGTTCAATCAGCGTTTTTTGATTTAATGGATGCTATTCTTAATCAAATACAATTTGAGTTATCTCAACAAAAGAAAGATAAGTTATGGTCAAAAGATTTATAATTATTTTCTTTCTAATAACGACTTCTGTATCTGCGAGTAGCGATTGTAAATATTATGCTGAAGCAGATGTAGTTGATGACAAGCTCATAAACAAAAAAGAACATTATACTTGTAAAGAATCAGATAATTTCTTTGTTCAGTTTGTTACTGACCCAAAATATGAAAATTCTTTCATCATGGTAGTAATGGCACTTTTAGAAAACTTATAGGAGTAAAATGAGAATATTATCAATCTTATTAGTTGGTTTAATATTAAGTAATTGTACCAACTCTTATGTTAAAAATAAAAAAACAATAACTTCTCCAGATGACTTGATGAAATTCACTAATGTTTGGTGTGAAAAACAAAAACAAACTAAAAATATAATCAAGATGTGTGGTCAAGGTTGGTCAAAAGACTTAAATATTAGTGAAAGTAAAGCAATCATAGATGCTAAATTGAAGATTGCTGACATTACTCAACACTCAATTATTAAGTCTGAAAAGATAATTAAAAAAGAAAACTCTAAAGGTATAACTCAATCATACGAGCTAAATGCTGATAATACTCTTAATGAGGCAACTATTATTGGTTATAAAATTGTATCTAAAAAAAGTAATGAAAGAGAAGAATGGTTGGCGAACAATGGTTCTATTAGAATATAAACTTAGTTAATTGAAGTGAAGTATTTTTTTAAAGTATTTTTAAATTAAGTTTATAGACGAGAGTCAATTAATTAAGTGTTATCATTGTTAATGAAAAGAAAAATAATTAACTTTATTGATTTGTAATAAATAGGTCCACGGTTCGAATCTGTTATGTTAATTTACTCTAAACCAACTTTTCGTCTACATTTGCTAATAACAAAAGCAACTACATCATTGTAAGCAGCTCCACCTTGTCCTTCTACTAATGCAATCAGTGAATTATCATTATAATTATCATCAAAGTGATCAGCACTACATTTGCAATAATTTTTTGTGATTGTATAACCCAGATTAGCTTTAATGGCTTCTATCATACAATGATCGTATAACTCTTTATAATACGCTCTACTTATTTTGCTGTAACTAACATTACAAAATAATAAACCTAGAAGCACAATACATATTAGTTTTTTCATAAAATCTAACTAGTCTCTTTTCTTAATTGCTCAATTTTAATCTTTTTTTGTAGACTTCTATTTTTATCATAAAGAAGATTAAATTTCATTTTATTATTTGTTTTTACAGTAATTGATTTAGCATTTCTTACCTCTAAATTATCTGCTACTGCACTTATAGGTCTTTTTGATGGATTTAAATTTGTTATAACAATTTT
>QCGW01000012.1 GCA_003279775.1 Pelagibacteraceae bacterium AG-390-A23 | reverse complement strand
ATGTTCCAAGTAGACAAGATGTAATTGAACAACTTATTCCTTATGTGAAAGAAGAATTAAAAAAAGGAACCAGGTTAAATCAAATCATGAGACACACTCTTGGTTTATTTCATGGTCAAACAGGTGCAAGTTATTGGAAAAGATATTTAAGCGAAAACATGTGTGTAAGAGACGCTGATGTTAAAAAGATTGATCACATCATGGATAAAATTAAATACAACAATGTAGATACTAGAGTAGGGCAGTCTGCTTAATTCAATATTAACAAACGAATACAGTTATATTATTTTATTAATGGCTTTAACAGCAATACCAGTTGGTTTTGTGGCCGGATTATTTGGTATAGGCGGAGGGCTGATAACTGTTCCTTTTTTATATTTTATTTTTGGTTCTTTAGAAATAGATCCTCAGTATGTTATGCACCTTGCAGTAGGAACTTCCTTTGCAATTATAATACCAACATCTACTGTTTCAGTTTTAACACATCATAAATTTAAGGCGGTTGATTTTGATATTGTTAGGAATTACGGTCTTTTTGTTGTAATAGGAGTTATTGTTGGTACAGCTTTTGCAGCTTCTTTAAAAACTAAATCCTTAGTTTTATTTTTTTCTATAATGATATTGTTTTTAGGAATTTACTTACTTTTAATAAAAGAAAAGGAACAAAACATAATTGTTAAAATGAAATTACATCTAAAAGTTATTCTTGGTTTTCTTGTTGGGTTTATATCTGCTCCTATGGGTATAGGAGGAGCTGTAATGAATGTTCCTATCCTTAAGTTTTTTGGTTATTCAATAAATAAAGCCATAGGTAGTGCAGCAGCTATAGGTTTTCTAATTGCTCTATTTGGAGCAATAGGATTTCTTCTTTCAGGAAGTTTTTTAAACTCTAGTCTTCCACTAAGTATTGGTTTTATAAACATACCAGCATTTTTAATATTTATACCAATTACAACTTTCATGGCTCGGATAGGAGCTAAAACAGTACACAGTATTGATAAGAAAAAAATTAGTAAGTTTTTTGGAATTTTTCTTTTAGTGGTTTCGATTAAATTTTTTTACGAATACTTAAAATTATAACAAGCAAAAAAAAGAGGTGACTTCAGTCTCCCTCCATCACCTCACTAATGTAGATTAAGTGATTCTTTAAATATCTATGAACACTTATTAGTTGAAAATGTAATTTATCAAATAATTTAGACCCAAACAATCTTAAGTTGTATTTAGTCTGAAAAAAAAACTCAATTTAGCCACACATAATATTTAGTGTTATTATTCTAATTGATACTTTTAAAAATGGTTTCAATAAAACACATTAATAAAAATATTAAAAAGGGTTTATTTGATCCAATAGATAAAACTAAAAAAAAGTTTTCCTCTTTTTTAAATGATTTAAAAAAAAACAAAGTTAAAAAAGATTTAGCATTACAAAAACAATTAGAGAAAGAGAAGAAAAGAGAATTAATTTTAGAAAAAAAATTAGCAAAAAAAGCTAAACAAGATGAATTAAAAGAAGAAAGAAAGAAACTTCTTTTTCAAAAAAAATTAATCATTGAAAATGAAAAGCAAGAAAAAAAGAATGAAGAAAAAAGACAAAAAATAGAAGCTCAGAGAATTAAAATAGAACAGAAAAAAATTAAAGACGAAGAAACAAGAAAACTTAGAGAAGAAGCTAGAAAGCTCAAACAGGAAGATTTAAGACTGAAGATGTTAGAGAGACAAAGAATTAGAGAAGAAAATTTTAAAATTAAAGAGGAAGAATTAAAAAATAAAGAAATTGAAGCTCAAAAGAGAAGAGATGAAAAAGAAAAAGAAAGACAAGAAAAAATAAGATTAAAAGAAATTGAAAGAAAAAATAGACTTGAGGAAGAACAAAGATTAAGAGAGGCAGCTAGGAAGTTGAAATATGAGCAAGAAAAACTTAAAGAAATGGAAGAAAGATTAAGAGATCTTGAAACCGAAAGACAGCAAGAAATTCAAAGACAAATTTTAAAAGAAGAGGCCGAGCAAAGAGCCAAGGAAGATGAATTAAGAAACAAAGAAAAAGAACTTAAAGAAGCTGAACGTGAAAGAATAAATAAAGAAAATGAAAGGCGTCAAAGAGAAAGAGAATTGAAAATAGAGGAAGAAAGACAAAAAAGAATTGAAGAAGAAAACGAAAGGATCAGATTAGCTGAAAAAGCTCAAAAAGAGAGAATTGAAGAGGAAAATAGGCGAATGAAAGAATGGGAGAAAAAATTTGATGAAGAACAACGACTAAAAGAGCAGGAATTAGTTAGAAAGTTTTATAGCGATGAAACTCCTGAACAAGAAAACAATCAGGATGGCGATAATTTAGAAACTAAAGCTGATAACAATAATATAGAAAATAAAAACGATGAAGATAATTTAAAAAATTAAATTTTCTGATCATATTCACCGACCTTACCTGTTTTTTTTAACAAATCGTCAATAAAAGAAAAGATTTCTTTCTTTCTTTCATCTGATGTTGGGCTTTCAGTAACAATAACTAAAGATGGTTTGTTTGAAGATGCTCTTATAAGTCCCCAAGAACCATCTTCAAATGAAAACCTAACTCCGTTAACAGTTAAAATATCATTAATAACTTGGCCATCTATTTCAGTTTTGTTTTTTTTTAAATTTTTAATTTGTTTAACTAGTTCTTCAACAACAATATATTTTTCTTCATCTTTGCAAAAAGGTGCCATCGTTGGTGTTTGAAATGTGCTAGGTAACTCTCTAATAATTTCACTCATTTTTTTATTTTGATTGTCTAATAAGTGGCATACTTGAATTGCTGAATTGATACCATCATCATACCCAAAACCTAATGGTTGATTAAAGAAAAAATGACCGCTTTTTTCAAAGCCTGCTAATGCTTTTTCAGTGTTTACTTTTCTTTTAATGTGAGAATGCCCTGTTTTCCAATAAATTGTTTTACAGTTGTTTTCTAATAAGATTTTATCTTTTGAGTATAAACCTGTTGATTTTACATCAACTACAAACTTTGAATTTTTATGTTTGCTTGATAAATTTCTAGCTATTAGAAGACCTATTTTATCTGAAAATATTTCATTCCCATTATCGTCAATAACCCCAACTCTATCTCCATCACCATCAAATCCGAACCCTATATCAGCATCGGTTTCTTTAACTGCTCTAGCTATTTCATGAAGCATTTCTAGATCCTCTGGGTTTGGATTGTATTTAGGAAAATTCCAATCTAAGTTACAATCTAATTCTATTACCTCACATCCAATACCTCTTAGAATATCTGGGGCAAAAACACCTGCTGTTCCATTTCCACAAGCCACCACAGCTTTTATTTTTTTCTTAATTTTATTCTTACTAATTAAGTCTTCCTTATAAATTTTATCAAAATCTTTTATTTGTTTTTCTTTACCTTCACCTTTTATAAATTTTTCATTTAAGGTAATTTCTTTTAATTCCTTCATTTCTTCAGGCGCGTGAGTTAGTCCTTTTTTGATTCCCATTTTTACACCAGTCCAACCATTTTCATTATGGCTTGCTGTAACCATAGCAACTGCATCTGCATCTAAATTGAATTGTGCAAAATAAACCATGGGAGACAATGAAAGACCAATATCCTCTATGCTGCATCCCGTAGACATTAATCCTTTTTTGAGAGCAGTTTTTATTTTTTCACTATAGGAACGGTAATCATGACCTACTATGATTCTGGGGTTATCTTTTTTGGTATGTATTTTTATCTGCGTTCCAAGCCCTCTTCCAAGATTCTCTATTCCAGATTGGTTTATATCTTTCTCATACAACCATCGGGCGTCATATTCTCTAAAACCATAAGGATCTATTTTAATACTTTTGTTCATAGGTTACTTTCTCAACCTTTTTATGTTAATTTCTTGAAATTATTCTAATTTTTTTATTGATATTCATATTGTCGCGTTCTATAAATGTTCCATTGTTTAAACGTTTATTTAGTATAGTAAATGTAAGCGCCTACAACATATAGTTGTTTTCGCCTAAATAACAAAATATATTAAAAATTATGAATAAGATTCTCTCACAAGCACTCAAAAAAGCTGTCTCTGAATATAGCCCAACAGTTAAGGAAGTCTCAAAAGGTAATAGACCAGATCTTTTTTCATTAAACAATGAAACAGAACTTTTTCAAAACGATAAAGGTATCATAATTAAAATTGATAGATCAAAAGACTCAAACTTAACTGATTTTGGAAAAGCAACTTTGAAAGATAGATATCTTGGTCCAAATGAATCTTATCAAGACTTGTTTGCAAGAGTGGCCAGCACATACTCAGATGATAATTTACATGCACAAAGAATTTATAACTATATCAGTAACCTTTGGTTTATGCCTGCAACACCAGTTTTATCGAATGGTGGAACAAAGAGAGGTTTGCCAATTTCATGTTTTTTAAATGAAGCTTCAGACAGTTTGGGTGGAATTTTAGATCTTTGGAGCGAGAATGTTTGGCTTGCTGCTAAGGGTGGTGGCATAGGAAGTTATTGGGGTAACTTAAGATCTATTGGAGAGAAAATTGGAAAAGTTGGAAAGACCTCAGGAATAATTCCGTTTATTAAAGTTATGGACTCGTTAACGATGGCAATTAGCCAAGGTTCATTGAGAAGAGGATCGGCAGCTTGTTATCTTCCAATTGATCATCCAGAGATCGAAGAATTTATAGAGATGAGAAGACCAACCGGTGGAGACCCAAATAGAAAAGCATTAAATTTACACCATGGTGTTTTAGTATCCGATGCATTTATGAGAGCAGTTGAAACTGATGAGCAGTGGGCACTAAAAAGTCCTGCTGACGGAACTATACAACAAACTATTTCAGCAAGAAACTTATGGATAAGATTATTAACTGCAAGAATTGAAACAGGTGAACCGTATATTATTTATATTGATACTGTTAATAGACAAATTCCACAGCATCACAAGTTAGCAAA
The DNA here is from genome assembly GCA_003279775.1 of Pelagibacteraceae bacterium AG-390-A23. Lineage (GTDB taxonomy): Bacteria > Pseudomonadota > Alphaproteobacteria > Pelagibacterales > Pelagibacteraceae > Pelagibacter. Next base: position 18,641 of record QCGW01000012.1, on the reverse strand, counting down.
TCTTACAGTTAAAACTTCCAACCTCTGTAGTGAAATAACTTTGCCAACAGGAATTGACAAGGATGGAAGAGACAGAACAGCTGTATGTTGTTTATCTTCTTTAAATTTAGAAAAGTATGATGAGTGGAAAGATGATCCAGATATGATTAATGATGTGATGAGATTTTTAGATAATGTCTTATCAGATTTCATTAATAAAGCACCTGATCAATTTAAAGACGCAAAATATTCAGCTGAAAGAGAAAGAAGCGTTGGATTGGGTGTGATGGGCTTTCATTCATTTTTACAAAAAAATAGAATTCCACTTGAGTCTGTAATGGCAAAATCATGGAATAAAAAAATATTTAAAAACATAAGTGATAAAGTTAATCAAGCGTCTAAAGATTTAGCTGAAGAGAGAGGCGCTTGTCCAGATGCAGCTGAGTATGGTTATAAGGAAAGATTTTCAAATAAAACAGCAATAGCTCCAACAGCTTCTATTTCAATTATTTGTGGTGGAGCCTCTCCAGGAGTAGAACCTATTGCAGCAAATAGTTATACTCACAAAACTTTGTCGGGATCTTTCAATGTTAGAAATAGATATTTGGAAGAAATATTACAAAGTCATGGTAAAAATGATGATGAAACATGGTCTACAATCACCACCAATCAAGGATCTGTTGGCCACCTAGATTTCTTAACTGATTTAGAAAAAGATGTATTTAAAACAGCATTTGAGCTTAATCAAAATTGGATAATTGAACTTAGTGGCGATAGAACCCCTTATATTTCACAAGCTCAATCAGTAAATTTATTTTTACCAGCAGATGTTCATAAAAAAGAATTACATAAAATTCATTTTGATGCATGGAAGAAAGGTTTGAAGAGCCTTTATTACTGTAGATCAAAATCAATTCAGAGAGCTGAAAATATTAATGATGCTAAATCAACTGATATTACAGCAAATGTTTATAAATCTAAAAATCAACAATCAAACGAGCAGCCAGAGTACGAGGAGTGTTTATCATGTCAGTAGCAGAAAAAATTAATAAAGAGATTATTCAACCAAAAAAGATGGGGTTACTAGTAGAGAACCCAGTTTATAAACCTTTCAGATATCCATGGTGTTATGATGCATGGTTAACTCAACAAAGGATACACTGGTTACCAGAAGAAGTTCCTCTAGGAGATGATGTTAGAGATTGGCAAAAGAATTTATCCCAACCAGAAAAAAATTTATTAACTCAGATTTTTAGATTTTTTACTCAAGCAGATGTAGAGGTTAATAATTGTTATTTAAGACATTACACAACTGTATTTAAACCAACAGAAGTGTTAATGATGATGACAGCATTCGCTGCAATGGAAACAGTTCATGTAGCTGCTTATTCTCATCTTTTAGATACTATTGGTATGCCTGAATCTGAATACTCAGCTTTCATGAAATACAAAGAGATGAAAGACAAGTATGATTACATGCAGGGTTTCAATGTAAATTCTAAAGAGGATATTGCAAAAACAGTTGCGGTGTTTAGTGCTTTTACAGAAGGGTTACAGTTGTTTGCTAGTTTTGCTATTTTATTAAATTTTCCAAGACACAATAAAATGAAAGGAATGGGACAGATAGTTACTTGGTCTGTAAGAGATGAAACACTTCATTGTAATTCTATGATCAGAATTTTTAAGGAGTTTATAAAAGAAAATCCTGAAATCTGGACACCTAAACTTAAAAAAGAACTTTATGAAGCTTGTAGAATAATTGTTGATCATGAAGATTCTTTTATTGATTTAGCTTTTGAAATGGGTCCAATGGAAGGTTTAACTGCTCAAGAAGTAAAAGATTATATTAGATTCATTGCGAATAGACGACTTATTCAATTAGGATTAGAGCCAATTTATGATGTTCAAAAAAATCCGCTAACTTGGTTAGATACAATGCTTAACGCTGTGGAGCATATGAATTTCTTTGAAGGTCGTGCAACAGAATATTCTAAAGCATCAACCCAAGGTACCTGGGCAGAAGCTTTTAGTTAATTGAAATACAAAAAATATTTCAGAAAAACTAGCTTAAAGCAAAAAGGTGTTGGCGACTTTTTTTTAAAAGAAGTAGCTGAAAAAAACCCTAAAGTATTTCTTGAAGTTGGTGTTTTTCATGGAGTTACTGCTCGAAATGTCTGTGAGTTACTTTACAAAATGCACGGACAAGATTTTAAATATGTAGGGTTGGATTTATTTGAAGAAACTCTAGAAAATCAAAACGAAGTAATACCTAACACTAAATTTTCTAATCCCATCAAAAATTTTTATTTCAATTTTATAAAAAGACAAAATCCATACAGTTTAGAAGCTGTTAATGATCTTTTAAAAAAATTTAGAGACAATGCATCACTAATTAAAGGAAATTCAAACATAATATTAAAAAAAATTGATATGTCTAAAATTGATTATGTCTTTCTTGATGGAGGTCATGATTATCAAACAGTAAAAAATGACTTAAATTGTTGTAGAGAAGTTATTGTTAATGGTGGTACTGTTCTTTGCGATGACTATGATTTAACATATGCACCTGGTGTAAAGAAGGCTATAGACGAGTTCTCATTAGAGCATGGATTGAGATGTTCAATTATATGCAATAATAGATTTGCTAAAATTGAAAAAAATTAAGTTATCTCTGATTTAATTGCATTACCTTTCTATGCTTGTTACCTTTATAGCTAGCCAGAGGTCTGATAAGTTTGTTAGCAGCATGCTGTTCCATAATATGAGCAGACCAACCAGTAATTCTTGAAATAACAAAAATAGGCGTAAAGAAATCAGTATCAAAACCCATTAAGTGATAAGTTGGACCTGTAGGATAATCAACATTTGGATAGATGTTTTTTTCTTTAATCATCACTTTTTCTACAATGTCATAAATTTTTTCAAACTTTTTATCTTTTTTGATTTTAGCAACCTTGCCAAAATATTCTCTCATCGTGGGAACTCTTGAGTCACCTGACTTGTAAACTCGGTGACCAAAACCCATAACAACCTCTTTGTTCTTAAGAGCGTTATTTATCCATTTTAATGCATTTTCTGGTTTTTTAATTTTATTCATCATATGCATCACTTCCTCATTAGCTCCACCATGCAATGGACCTTTTAAGCTTGCAATAGCTCCTGTGATTGCGCCATGAATATCAGACAAACTACTTGTAATGGTTCTTGCAGTAAATGTTGAGACATTAAAACTATGTTCAGCATATAAAATCAAAGATACATCAAATGCTTTAACTATCTCTTTTTGAGGTACTTTACCAAAACACATGTAGAAAAAGTTTTCAGCAAAAGTTAATGTTTTTTTTGGTTTAATAATTTTTTTACCTTTTCTAATTCTGTAAAAAGCTGCTAAGGCCGTTGGAGTTTTTGCAAAAATTCTTAAAGCTTTTCTCATATTTGCTTCTGGTGAAGAGTCTGTAGTTTCTTTATCTTCTAATCCCATTACACTCACAGCTGTTCTTGCAACATCCATTGGATGAGATTTCTTTGGCATGTGTTTGATTATTTCATATAAATTTTTTGTTAGTTCTCTGTTGTTTCTTTCTTCTTTTTCAAATTGTCTAAGTTGGATAGTATTAGGGAGATCCTTATTAAGAATAAGATATGCAACTTCTTCAAATCTACAATATTCACATAAATCTTGAGCTGCATAACCCCTATAAGTAAGAGAATTTATTTCTGGCATTACTTTTGAAACTTCTGTTTCATCTACAACAATACCTAGTAAGCCTTTTTTAATATCATCACTCATTATTCATGTCCTTCCGTACTAAAATTATAAATTTTTTCATCTAATGAATTATATTTTTCATAATCCACTAATTCGTAAAGTCTTTTTCTAGTTTGCATTTTATCAATAATATTATTTTGATGTCCATTTACATAAATGTCTCTTAATCCATCTTCGACATTTTTCATGGCCAATCTTTGTGTAGTTACCGGATAGATAACAATATTATATCCAAAATTTTCTAATTCTTTGTAATTAAATAATTTCGATTTACCAAATTCAGTCATGTTTGCTAATAGATAACCAGATAAATTTTTACGAACTTTTTCAAAATCTTTTTCATCTTTAAGAGCTTCAGGGAAAATAATTTCAGCACCAGCATCAATGTAGGCTTTGCATCTTTCAATCATTTTATCCAAACCTTCAACACTTTTAGCATCTGAACGTGCAATAATTTTAAAATTTTGATCTTTTTTAGTAGCAACACATTCTTTAATTTTTTTAACCATAGCATCAGTTGAAATAAGTTCTTTATTATCAAGATGCCCACATCTTTTTCTTTCAATCTGATCCTCTAAATGGACACCTGTTATTCCAAATTCTTCAAATGTTTCTATAGTTTCTTTACAAGATTTAAATCCTGTATCGATATCAACTATTGTTGGTAAATTAGTAACTCTAGAAATTAAATATGATCTTGTACTAACATCTTGAAGAGTTGTTAAGCCAATATCGGGAAAACCAAGATCATTAGCCATTACTCCGCCAGATACATAAACTGCATCATATCCAATTTCTTCTATAAGTTTTGCTGTAAGAGGATTGTAGGCACCAGGAACCCTTAATATTTTATTTGATTTTAATTTTTGATCAAAATCTAATCTTTTTTGACTTGGTTCTTTTTCTACAAAGTGCATTAAAAAATTCCTTTTTTATTATTCCGTTTTAATTTATTTCTTCTTACTTCAATATTCAATTTATGAAGTTGACCAGATTTTAAATTTCTTAAATTTTGCACTGTTTTTAAAAAACGATTGCTTTCTTTTTTATCCAAAATACCTTGGGTTAAAGTTAAAAATTTATTTATATAATTTTCCCTCTTAAATGGTCTTGCTCCATATGGATGTGCATCAGCTCTATCTAATTCTTCAGTAATTTTTTTTCCATTGTTAAGCGTTACAACTACTTTAGCTCCAAAAGATTTGTTTTTTGGATTAGGATCGTGATATTTTTTTGTCCATTTTTTATCTTCATATGTTCTTATTGATCTCCAAATTTTGATTGTACTTTTTCTATTAGCTCTAGCTTTAGTGTAAGATTTAATATGATGCCAATCTCCATCTTCTAAAGCTACAGCAAAAATATACATTATAGAATGATCTAATGTCTCTCTGCTTGCATTAGGATCCATTTTTTGAGGGTCATTAGCACCAGTGCCGATAACATAATGTGTGTGATGGCTTGTGAATATATCAATTTTTTTAATTTGATTTAAATTTGAAATTTTTGTTTTTAGCTTTTTAGCTAGATCTATTAATGCTTGTGATTGATATTCTGCAGAATATTCTTTTGTATATGTATCCAAAATTGCTTTTTTACTTTCACCTTTTTTTGGTAATGGGACTTTGTAGTTAGCTTTTTTACCATCTAGTATTCTTGCAATTACACTGTCTTCACCTTCGTAAATTGGACTAGGAGATCCTTCACCCCTCATTGCTCTATCTACAGCTTCAATAGCAAGTTTACCTGCATGCGCAGGAGCATATGCTTTCCAACTTGAAATTTCTCCTTTTCTAGATTGTCTAGTAGATATTGTTGTATGTAGCGCCTGTTGAACAGCTTGAAAAATAGTTTCAGTATTTAATTTTAACATTGTTCCTAATCCAGCCGCTACACTAGGACCTAAGTGAGCAATGTGATCAACTTTGTGCTTATGTAAACAAATTCCTTTAACTAAATTTACCTGTACTTCATATGCTGTAATTATTCCTCTTAGTAAATCCAATCCACTTTTTTTATTTTGTTGTGCAACACTTATAAGTGGAGGTATGTTATCACCAGGATGACTATAATCTGCAGCTAAAAAAGTGTCATGAAAATCTAATTCTCTAACTGCTGTTCCGTTAGACCAAGCTGCCCATTCGCAATCAAATTTTAATTTTGAGTTTACACCAAATATGGTGGCACCATTTTTTCTAGAATGCTTTAATGCCATCTCTCTTGATGAGATTACTGGCTTTCTATTTAAAGAAGCAATAGCGACTGAAGCGTTATCAATTATTCTATTGATAACCATTTCAATAGCATCTTTATTTAATTTAGCATTATCACTTGCTATCTCAGCTATCTTCCATGCGAGCTGTTTCTTTTTTGGAAGATTAATTTTTGACGGGTATACTTTAACTGTATGTAATAACAATATAACTCCTAATTTGTGAATTTGTTTTAATAGTTAAAATAAATTAATCAATATTAAAGATATTCAGATATTATTTTCTCAATACCTATAAAGTCTTTTATTAAGTGATTGTGATAAATTTCGTCTTTATCTTTTTCAGTATATCCATCCTCTAATAAAATAATTGGTATTTCAGCTGCCTTTGCAGCATTTGCATCAGTTTCGCTATCTCCTATCATTATCGATTTTTTTATATCTCCATCTAGTATTTCAACCACAGAGGTAAGATGTCTTGGATCTGGTTTACAATAATCAAAAGTATCTGATCCAGCCACATATTCAAAATAATCATAAATGCCAATTTTTTTTAAAAGATCATTTGATAAATATTCTTGCTTATTTGTACAAACAGCCATGGATATATTCTGATTTTTGCACCAATTTAAAAATTCTTTTACTCCCTTTATAAGAGTACTTTCATTAATTATATTCTTTCCATAAAAATCAACAAATTCAGAAACCATTTCTTTTTTTATCTTTTCATCATTTACTTTTCCAAATTCTTTTTTTGCTTGGCCCCATATAGATCTTCCAATCATGGCACCAGCACCTTTACCTACAAGATTTCTAATTTCTTCTGTTGATTTAGTTGGGTAACCAAATTTTTGCATCACATGGTTATGAGCCCTCATTAGATCTGGAGCAGTATCAACTAATGTGCCATCTAAATCGAATAAAACTGTAAATTTTTGTTTCATTATTAAAGTATTTTAAAGAAATAAATTGTGAATTAATCAATATATATACTTAATGTAAATCAATTCTAAATGGAAGTTTTAAATCAAAAAAAAATTAGAGCAAAATTTATTAAGCTAGGTGTAAAGATGATAGGCCCTGAAACTATTTTTTTTTCAAAGGATACCAAGATTGGAAAAAATGTAACTATTGAACCTTATGTTGTTATTGGTTCTAAGGTAAAAATTGGCAATAATGTAATTATAAAATCTTTTTCACATTTAGAGTCTTGTAAAATTGAAAATAAAGTCGAGATTGGTCCATATGCTAGAATAAGACCTAATACAATTTTAAAAGAAGGATCTAAAGTAGGTAATTTTGTAGAGATTAAAAAAAGTACTTTAGGAAATAAATCTAAAGTTAACCATTTGTCTTATGTTGGAGATGCTCAAATTGGAAAGTCAGTAAATATTGGAGCCGGCACAATTACTTGTAATTATGATGGAGTAAACAAAAATAAGACAAAAATTAAAGATAAAGTATTTATTGGTTCAAATTCTTCTTTAGTTGCTCCAATTACAATAAATAAAGATAGTGTTGTTGGAGCTGGATCGGTAATAACTAAGAATGTTAAAAATAAATCTTTAGCACTAACAAGATCGTCACAATTAGAAGTTAAGAATTACAAAAGAAAGAAAAAATAATTTATGTGTGGAATTATTGGAATATCTAGCAACAAACCTGTTTCTGCAAATATAATTAATTCATTAAAAAAATTAGAGTATAGAGGATATGACTCTGCAGGTATTGCTACACTTTCAGATGGTGAAATCAATGAAGTAAAATCAGAGGGTAGAGTAGATAATTTAGAAAATAATTTTGATTTAAAAAACTTAAAAGGAAATATTGGTATAGGGCATGTAAGATGGGCAACTCATGGAATCCCAAATAGTTTAAATGCTCATCCTCATTCTTCTCATAACGTTTCAGTAGTTCATAATGGAATTATTGAAAACTCTACAATATTAAAAAAACATTTAATTAACAAAGGTCACAACTTCAAATCTCAGACAGATACAGAAGTAATCGTTCATTTAATTACAGAACATTTAAAGGCTTCAGAATTAGAAGAGGCTATTACAAAAACGTTAAAACAACTTCATGGTAGCTTTGCTCTTGGAATTGTTTTTAAAGATTTGCCAGACTTAATAGTTGGTGCTAGAAGAGGATCACCGCTAGCTGTTGGTTATGGTCCAAATGAAAACTATCTAGGATCAGACTCTTATGCTTTGAAATCTATGACAAATAAGATTACGTATCTTGATGATGGTGAATTTTGTGTTGTAAAAAAGGACCAAGTTCTTTTTTTTAATGAAGAAGGAAAAAAAGTTAATAAAAAAATATTAGAATTATCATCAGAAGAAGCAAGTTATGACAAAGGTGATTTCAAACATTTTATGGCAAAAGAAATTGAAGAACAACCAACAACAGTTAAAACTGGAATAAAAGAATATGTAGACAATGTAAATAAAGAGATAAATATTTTTAATTTTCCATGGAAAATAGAAGAGATTAATTCAATAACTTTAATTGGATGTGGAACTGCATATCATTCTTGTTTGATGGCCAAATATTGGTTTGAAGAATTAACAACTTTTGATGTAAACATAGATATAGCGTCAGAATTTAGATATAGAAAAAATAGATTTAAAAAGGATACTTTATATGTCTTTGTTTCGCAATCCGGGGAAACAGCGGATACTTATGCAGCTTTAGATTTATGTAACAAAAATAACATGAAAACATGTGCTATTGTTAATGTAATCGAAAGTTCAATAGCAAGAGATTCTAATTTTGTTTTACCAATTCATTGTGGTCCTGAAATTGGAGTTGCATCAACAAAAGCATTTCTAGGTCAAATACTTGTTTTGTATATTTTATCTTTAAAACTTGGATCAATGAGAAATGAAATTAAAAAAAAAGAATATCAAGAGAAGATTAAAGATTTAAAAGCTTTGCCTGGCTTATTAGAGAAAACATTGCTTCATGATAATGATATCCAGGCAATTTCCTCAACATTTAATGAAGCTAAAGGTTCAATGTTTTTAGGCAGAGGGTATTCATACCCAATAGCTTTAGAAGGTGCGTTAAAACTTAAAGAACTTTCATATGTTCATGCTGAAGGATATCCAGCAGGAGAAATGAAGCATGGACCTTTAGCTTTAATAGAAGAGGGAATGCCAGTAGTTGTTTTGGCCCCTAGAGACAATTATTACAAAAAAACAATTTCAAACATGCAAGAAGTTATTGCTAGAGGAGCGAAGGTATTGTTGATAACCAATAAAAGTAAAGATGAGGTTGTGTCTGAAAATATTTGGGAAACTATTGAAGTTGAGAATACAAATGATGATTTGCTTCCATTCCTTTTGACTATCCCACTTCAAAAACTTGCTTATTACTCTGCTCTTAAAAAAGGTTATGACATTGATAAGCCTAGAAATTTGGCAAAATCAGTAACTGTTGAGTAATATATCTCATGAAAATAGATTTTAAAAATAAACAAATTAATTTTTGGGATACTATTGTTTTTGTATTGCAAAAAAAAATAAATGTTTATGATTTTTTAAAACAGGCCTACAATCAAAATGCATTAATTGATAAAGATGATGAAATACTTTTTCAATTTATAGAATATATCAAAAATTTAAAATCGATACCACGTTCTCAAATATTTCAAGATATTTTTGCGTCTTTTGTAATTGGAAATAAGTTTGACAAAACATTTTTAGAATTTGGTGCTACTGATGGAATTAGCCTTTCAAATACTCACATGTTAGAAAAAGAGTTAGGTTGGTCAGGAGTACTTGCTGAACCCGATACTCAGTGGATTGACTCTTTAAAAAAAAACCGTCCTAATACAAAAATTATTACAAAGTGTATTTGGAAAAAATCTAACGAAAAGTTAAATTTTTTTTCTTCAGATGAAGGGGTTTTGTCTACTTTAGAAGAATTTAAATATTGTGATTCAGAATCTATGCCAGATAATGCAGATGCAAGAAACAAATCTGGTAAAAACATAGTAGTTGAAACTATTTCTTTAAATAATGTAATTAAAGAATATTTTAATGGAAAATGTCCATCTTATATTTCAGTGGATACAGAAGGATCTGAATTTGAAATTTTAAATTCATTTAATTTTTCAGATTATAGACCAGCTGTCCTTACAGTTGAGCATAATTTTTCAAAATCTCAAGATATGATTGATCAATTAATGATTAATAATAATTATTTTAGAATTTTTAAAAAACTGACAGCTTTTGATGCATGGTATGTATCTAATGATGCATATTATTCAATATTGTAAAAATCTATAACTCTGTTAAAACAATCCTGAGTTGAACATGAAAAATTGGAAAAAAAATAGTTGGAGAAAATATCCTGTAAAACATATTCCAGAATATCCAGATAAAAAAGAATTGGATAAAGTTTTGGATAAGATTGGTACATTTCCTCCGTTAGTATTTGCTGGAGAAACGAGACATCTTAAAAGCCAATTAGCTGATGTGGTAGACGGAAAAGCATTTTTACTTCAAGGCGGAGATTGTGCTGAGAGTTTTGCAGAATTTAACCCAGATAATATTAGAGATACTTTTAAACTAATGTTGCAAATGTCATTAGTTTTAACTTACTCAGCTTCATTACCAGTAGTAAAAGTGGGAAGAATAGCTGGACAATTTTCAAAACCTAGAAGTGCACCTACCGAAATAAAAGATGGAGTAGAGCTTCCAAGTTATTTGGGTGACAATATTAATGGTATGGAATTTAATGAAAAAGCAAGAGTTCCAGATCCTAAAAGATTATTTAAAGCATACTCACAATCAGCTGCAACTTTAAACCTTATAAGAGCTTTCTGTCATGGAGGTTTTGCAGATCTTAAAAATGTTCACAATTGGAATTTAGGTTTTATTAAAAATTCACCTGAGCTAAAAAGATTTAAAGAATTAGAAGATAATATTGCAAATGCACTAGCTTTCATGGATGCATGTGGAATTAATTCAGATTTTAACAGAAGATTAAAAACTGTTAACTTCTGGACATCACATGAAGCTTTACTTCTTCCTTTTGAAGAAACAATGACAAGAACAGACTCCACAACAGGAGAAAATCATGACACGTCTGCTCACTTTGTTTGGATCGGAGATAGAACAAGACAACTGGATGGTGGTCATGTTGAGTTTTGTAGAGGTATAGAAAACCCAATAGGAATTAAATGTGGACCTACCTTAAAGGCCGATGATTTAATTGATCTTTGTAACAGAATAAATCCTAAGAATGAAAAAGGTAAAATTACGCTAATATCAAGATTTGGTGCAGATAACGTTTCAAAATTTTTACCTAAATTAATTAGGGCAATAAAAAAAGAAGGTTTAAATGTAATTTGGTCATGTGATCCTTGTCATGGAAATACAGTAAAAGCTGCGACAGGATTTAAAACAAGACCATTTAACAGTGTTTTGAAAGAAGTTAAAAATGTTTTTTCATGTCACCAAAGTGAAGGAAGTTACGCTGGTGGTTTACATATAGAATTGACTGGTCAAGATGTAACAGAGTGTATTGGTGGAGCACAAAAGATATCAGAAAAAGACTTATCATCAAGATATCATACGCATTGTGACCCAAGACTAAATGCAAACCAAGCTCTAGAATTAGCTTTCTTAATTTCAGATGAGATTAAAAAGAATAGCTCTTATTCTAAAAACGCAGATAGAGCGGCATCTTAAGACATTGTAAAATTTTTAATATCTAATACTTTAAAATCATGAATGCTTCAAAAAAAGTAAATTTTATTTCTAACTGGATTAAAGATTATATAAATAATATGCCAAGCAAGGCAGAGTCATTGGTTATAGGAATTTCTGGAGGAATAGATTCGTCAGTTTCTAGCACATTAAGTGCAATGACAGGTTTAAAAACTATTGTTTTGTCAATGCCAATCAAACAGAAATCACATCAACATGATTTGAGTTTAAAGCACCAAGAGTGGTTAGTTAAAAATTTTAAAAATGTTGAAGCACATACTATCAATTTAGATAAGTTATTTTTGGCTTTTAGTTCCAGTTTATCAAATTTTGATAATGAACATGGAATGGCAAATTCTAGAGCAAGATTGAGAATGACAACGCTTTACCAAGTTGCTGCAGCGAATAAAGGAATAGTAGTTGGAACTGGAAATAAAGTTGAAGATTTTGGTGTTGGGTTTTACACAAAATACGGAGATGGTGGAGTAGATATATCACCAATAGCAGATTGTAATAAAACAGAAGTTTGGGAGCTTGGAAAAGAGCTTGGAATTTTAAAAGAAATTATAGATGCAGCCCCCACTGATGGTTTATGGGACGATGGAAGAACTGATGAAGGTCAACTTGGACTAAAATATGAAGAATTAGAAGAAGCTATGGATAATCCTAATTCAGCTAATCGAGCTAAATACGAAACTATTAGAAAACAAAATTTGCATAAAATGGAGCCAATTCCTGTATGCAAAATTCCAAATTAATCAAATAGATTCACAAATCTATTTTTTAAGTATATTCCTAAAATAATGAGTAAAGATATTTTTTTAACAAACAATCTAACAAATAAAAAAGAGAAGTTTGTTCCACTAGATAAAAGTAATATTAGAATGTATGTGTGTGGTCCAACTGTTTATGACGATCCTCATATTGGGAACGCAAGACCAATAGTTGTATTTGATATTCTATTTAAAATTTTTAAAAAAAATTATCCTAAAGTTACTTATGTGCGAAATATTACAGATGTAGACGATAAAATTATTAAATCTTCAAAAGAAAATAATATTTCAATTACAGAATTAACAAGCAAAATAACTAAAAGTTTTAGCGAAGATTGTAATTACTTAAATTGTGAAGAGCCAACCCATCAACCTAAAGCAACTGAAAATATAGATTTGATGATTGAAATGATTTCTGAATTAATAAAAAAAGGATTTGCTTATGAAAATAATAAGCATGTTTATTTTGAGGTTAAAAAATTCAAGGATTATGGTCAACTATCAAATAAAAAATTAGAAGAACTTATTGCGGGATCGAGAGTAGAAGTAAGTGAAAATAAAAAAAATTCAGAAGATTTTGTTTTATGGAAACCTTCAGAAAATGATGAACCGTCATGGGAGTCTCCATGGGGAAAAGGAAGGCCTGGATGGCATCTAGAGTGTTCAGCAATGTCAAAGAAATTTTTAGGAGATGAGTTTGATGTTCATGGAGGTGGTATAGATTTGTTATTTCCTCATCACGAAAATGAAATAGCTCAATCAAGATGCGCGAATGATACAAAAATATTTGCAAAATTTTGGATGCATAATGCATTCATCACTATGTCTAATGAAAAGATGGCTAAGTCTCAGGGAAATATTTTAAAAATAAAAGATTTTAGAAATAAGATAAATGGTCAAGTTTTGAGATTAGCTTTACTGAGTGCGCATTATAAACAACCATTAGATTGGAATGATAAACTTCTAGACGACTGTCAAAATACGATCAATAAATGGTATAATTCATATTTAGATATTGAAAATAATTCTGAAGTTTCTGATGAAATTCTCCAGCCACTTTACGATGATTTAAACACTCCTGGATATATTGCTAATTTACATCAATTATATGACAAAGCTCAAAAAGGTAATGATGAAGATAAATCTTTATTTGTTTCTGCTTGTCAATTTGTAGGACTATTAAATGAAAGTAAAGAAAATTGGCTTAAATTTAAAATTAGCAAAGCTTTAATTTCTGAAAAAGAAATTTTACAAAAAATTCAGGAAAGAAATAAGGCTAGAGAGAACAAAAATTACGAAGAAGCTGATAAAATTAGAAAAGAGCTTTTAGATAAAGGTGTTTTAATAGAAGATAAAGATGGTAAAACGATTTGGAAATTTAAATGAGCAAGGAACAACTTTATATATTTGACACAACACTGCGTGATGGAGCACAAACCCAAGGCGTAGACTTTTCAATTGATGATAAGGAAAAAATCTCATCAGCATTAGATAAATTGGGTGTTGATTATGTTGAAGGAGGTTGGCCAGGTGCAAATCCAACTGATACTGAGTTTTTCAATAAGGACCAAAATTTTAAAACAACGAAATTAACTGCATTTGGAATGACTAAAAAATCTGAACACAGCGCAGAAAATGACCCTATGCTGTCATCTTTAATTAATTCAAAATGTACTTCTGTTTGCTTGTTTGGAAAATCATGGGATTTTCAAGTGGATGTCGCATTAGGAATAAGTAATGAGCAGAATTTAATGAATATAAGTGAAAGCACAAAACATATTGTTAAATCCGGAAAAGAGTTCATGTTTGATGCTGAACATTTTTTTGATGGATATAAATCAAATCCAGAATATGCAATATCATGTTTAAAAGCTGCCTTTGATAATGGTGCTAGATGGATTGTATTATGTGATACAAATGGTGGTACACTTCCACACGAGATAACAGAGATTGTATCTAAAGTAAGCAAGCAAATTCCAGGAAAAAATTTAGGAATACACGCTCATAATGATACTGAAAATGCAGTAGCTAATAGTCTTGCGGCAGTTCGAGCAGGCGTTAGACAAGTGCAGGGCACAATCAATGGTTTGGGTGAAAGATGTGGAAATGCTAATTTGATGTCATTAATTCCATCATTTTTTTTAAAGAAAGATTTTTCAGATAAATTTAAATTAAATATTAAAAGAGAAAATTTAAAAAACTTAACTCAATGCTCAAGATTATTAGATGAGATATTAAATAGGAAACCAAATAAACATTTACCTTACGTTGGAGCTTCTGCTTTTTCTCACAAGGGTGGAATGCATGTTTCAGCAGTTCAAAAAGATCCCAAAACCTATGAGCATATTAATCCTGAAGAAGTTGGAAATTCTAGAAATATTGTGGTTTCAGACCAATCAGGCCAATCAAATATAATGTCAAGATTGAATTCAATAGGAATTAAAGTTGAGAAAAGTGATCCAAAGATCAAAAAACTTTTAGATGAAGTGAAAGATCGAGAATTTATTGGTTATAGTTATGATGGTGCTGATGCATCCTTTGAGCTGTTAGCTCGAAGATTAATGGGAGAGATACCAAGGTACATTTCTATTAATGAATATGATGTTTCAGTAAAGAAAGATAATACAGGAGAAATAGTTTCATATGCAAAAGCTCAATTAGAAGTAGATGGAGATAAAATTTTGTGTGAAGGACAAGGAAATGGACCTGTTAATGCTTTGGATAATGCAATTAGAAAGAATGTTAACAAGCTTGCCAAATATTCAGAATACTTAAAAGATTTAAGACTAGTTGATTACAAAGTTAGAATTTTAAATACCGGTACTGAAGCTGTAACAAGAGTTAGTATTGAAAGTACAGATTCGAAGGGTGTTAACTGGTTTACTATTGGAGTGTCACCAAATATCATTGATGCTTCTTTCAAAGCTCTTGTTGATAGTTTAGATTATAAATTATTTAAGGATAAAGCTCCTGGAAGTTCGTAAGAATGAAAATTAAAAAATTTTCAGAAAAACCATCTGATCTAAAAGATAGAATAGGAGCCAAACCAATAGTTTGTTACCCAAATACCCATATTGAAGAAAAAAATTTAAGTATTTTACATTCCGTTCGAGATCACTTAGTTAAAAAAGAGGAAATCATAATACCTCCAAGAGATGCAAAAACTTTTGAAGTTAAATTTGGTGAGTTTTTTAGAATTGAAAGTGTAGAGGGACCTCAAGTAGGTGATTTAAATTTATTTAATTTGAATAATCTGGAGGAAAAATTCTACTCAGGAAAAACAAGAGCACTCTATGGAACTCATCTTTCTGTTGGAGATAAAATGTTTAGTAGTTTTCCTTATCTTAGATCTTTAGCTACAATAACTTGGGATACTTTAGATTGGTATGATTATGATAAAGATGGAGGATCCGTTCATGATGTAATTGGTACCAGATGTGATCCGTATACATCAAAACTTTTGACTGATAACGATTATCATTATTGCTGTCATTCAAACTTAACAAGAGCTTTGGTTAAAGAAAAAAATGTTCAATTAGACCATGCAGAAAAAATAGTTCATGATGTATTAAATGTTTTTATGTTAACTGGATTTACCAATGATACCAAACAATACTTTATGAAAGCAAGTCCAGTTAGACCTGGTGATTATTTAGAATTTTTTGCTGAAACAGATTTATTGGGTGCTCTTTCTGCCTGTCCAGGAGGTGATTGTGGATCTGAACACTCATCTGATGTTGCAAAATGTTATCCATTAAAAGTTTCTATTTGGACAGTAGATTCAAAATATTTAAATGATATTAAACCATCAGCTACTTCCAATTATAACAGAAATCATGGCATAGATTAATGTCAGTTAATAATATTTCTTTCATTTTACACAAACCTCAGCTCTCAGAAAATATAGGAGCTTGTGCAAGAGGAATGAAAAATTTTAATTTTAATAAACTTATTGTTATTGATCCTAAACCAATATTTCCAAATGATAAAATTTTAGCAACCTCAGTAGGAGCAAAAAATATAATTAATAAGGCAAAAAATTTTGAAAATTTAGAAAAACCTTTAAAAAATATTGATATTGTAATTGCAACATCAGCACGATTTAGAAATAAAAATATTAAACATATCCAATTAGAAGATTTAAAAAAAATAAATTATAAAAAGAAAATAGCCTTTTTATTTGGTTCAGAAGCATCTGGTCTATCAAATAATGAAATAAGCTATGCCAATTATACTCTTCAAATTCCAACTAATCCTGATTTTAAATCATTAAACCTATCTCACAGCTTAATAATAATTGCTCAATATCTATCAAGCATAATTAATTCAAAAGCATCTTCTTTTAGGAAATCAAATAAAGTTAAATCAGCATCTAAAAAAGAGATAGTTGCTATGGCAAACCTTTGTATACAGAATCTTGAAGATATTAATTTTTTTAAATCAAAAGAGAAGAAACCGATAATGCTTGAAAACTTGAGGAATATCTTTTATAGGATGGAATTATCAACCAAAGAAACACGTATTTTATCAGGGGTATTTGCAAGTTTAGGTAAAAAACGTTGATTGACAAAATGATGAGTAAGTTTATAAAGCCCCCTATTAAATGACAAAAAGATTAAACTCTAAACATAAAGTAGATAGAAGATTAAAAGTTAACCTATGGGGAAGACCCAAAAGTCCTTTTAATACTAGATCTTATGGACCGGGACAACATGGTCAAACAAAAACATCAAAGCCATCTGATTATGGAATTCAGCTTCAGGCTAAACAAAAATTAAAAGCATATTACGGCAACATTAACGAGAGACAATTTAGAAATATTTACAAAAAAGCAGTAATGCTGAAAGGCGATACTGGTGAAAACTTGATCGGCCTTCTTGAAAGAAGATTAGATGCTGTGATTTACAGAGCAAAGTTTGCAACAACAATTTTTTCAGCCAGACAATTAATCAATCATGGTCATGTGAAAGTAAATGGTAAAAAAGTAAATATTGGTAGTTATTTAGTTAGGGAAGAAGATTCAATTGAGATAAGAGATAAATCTAAACAACTTGCAATAATCGATATAGCACTTGCAAACAAAGAGAGAGAAACTCCAGAATATATTCAGATGGATGAAAAGAACAAAAAACTAAAGTTTGTTAGAGTTCCAAAATTTGAAGAAGTTCCATACCCAATTGTCATGGAGCCTAATCTAGTAATTGAATATTATTCTAGATAATTAGCTTTTAGCCTTAAAATTTATATTTTTACTTTCAAAGAGTTTTGCCAAATCACCACTTTCATACATTTCTTTAACAATATCGCATCCACCAATAAATTCATTTTTTACATAAAGTTGCGGGATAGTTGGCCAGTCACTAAAAACTTTAATACCTTCTCTTAAATTTTGATTTTCTAAAACATTTATACCTTTAAAATTTACTTCTAGAATTTTTAAAATATTTGAAGTAGCCATTGAAAATCCACATTGTGGTGCGTCAGGTGTACCTTTCATAAACAAACATACTTCGTTGTTTTCAATTTCATTTTTTATTAAATCATTTGTTTGTTGGTCCATTTAACTCTCCTTTGTTTTAATTGCTAATGCATGAAGTTCATTACCCATTCTACCTTTTAATGAGTTGTAAACCATTTTATGTTGCTCAATTTTACTTTTTCCAGAAAATTGAGAAGAGGTAACAGTAGCTGAATAATGATTTCCATCACCTGCCAAATCTTGTATTTCAACAATTGCATCAGGCATTGCCTCTTTTATAAAATTCTCAATTTCTTTTAAATCCATCGCCATTATTTACTCATATAGTCTGTAAGCCAACTTTTATTTGAAGTTGATAATTCGTCAATTGTAACTTTTGTCTTATCATTAATATATAGTTCATTTTCATTAATTGTGCCCAGTTCATCAAAATGGACTGCATTTTTATTCAATATATCTGCTACTTTTTTAAAATCTTTTTTGTTTATTTCTATAATATATCTACCTTGATCTTCAGCAAAAAAGTATTCTATTTCATTAATTAGATATTTAGGTTTTTTAATATTTATTCCTTTTTTTCCTTTAATACACATTTTTGAAACAGCAGTTATGATACCACCTAAAGAAACGTCATGAGCACTTTTTATTAAATTATTATCAATCAATTTGAGTAAAGTTTCTCCATTATTTTTTTCATTAAATAAATTTA
>QCGW01000011.1 GCA_003279775.1 Pelagibacteraceae bacterium AG-390-A23 | reverse complement strand
TTAGCATCATGGCCTGCAGGTATAGAAATTCCAGGTAAACCTGCTAAATTTACAGGGACAGTAAAAATATCATTTAAATACATTGAAACTGGATCATTTGTTTTTTCACCAATTTTAAACGCAGAACTTGGAGTGGATGGGGTTAGAATTGCATCAACTTTTTTATAAGCATTATCAAAATCATTTTTAATAAGTTTTCTTACCTTTTGAGCTTTAAGATAATAAGCATCGTAATATCCTGAAGATAAAACATAAGTTCCAATCATTATTCTTCTTTGAACTTCAGCACCAAATCCCTCAGATCTAGTTTTTTCATACATATCAATAAGATTTTCTCCATCAGCTCTAAAACCATATTTAACACCATCGTATCTAGCCAAATTAGATGAGGCCTCTGCTGGTGCTACTATGTAATAAGTTGGTAGTGCATAATTAGTATGAGGTAGAGATATATCGATAATCTCAGCACCACAATCTTTTGCATATTCAATACCTTTTTTCCATAGGTCTTCTATTTCTTTAGGCATACCATCTACTGTATATTCTTTGGGTATTCCTATTTTTTTACCTTTAATATCTTTTGTTAATTCTTTGCTATACTCGTTTCTTTTAAAGTCTATTGATGTAGAATCTTTTTCATCATAAGTGCTAATAACTTCCTGCAACAATGCACAATCTTTAACATTTTGCGCCATTGGACCAGCTTGATCTAGGGATGATGCAAATGCTACAATGCCGTATCTAGAGCAACTACCATAAGTAGGTTTTAATCCAACAGTTCCAGTAAATGATGCAGGCTGTCTTATAGATCCACCTGTATCTGTTCCAATAGTTATTGGTGTTAATTGAGCCGCTACAGCAGAAGACGATCCACCTGAAGAACCTCCTGGAACTAAATTCTTATCAATTGGGTTTTGTACATTACCAAAAAAACTAGTTTCATTAGATGAACCCATTGCAAATTCATCACAATTTAATTTGCCCATTAGGATAGCTCCTTCATTCCAAATATTTTGTGTGACTGTTGACTCGTAAGTTGGAACAAAGTTATTTAAAATCTTACTACCTGCTGTAGTTCTTAAATCTTTTGTACAAAATAAATCTTTTACAGCTATTGGAATGCCTGGCAATTTAAGATCAAGATTAGGTTTTTCATCAAACTTTTTTGCTTTATTTAAAGCATTTGCATAATCTTCAGTTATATATGCATTTAATTCTTTTGATTTTTCTGATCTTTCAACAAATGCTTTAGTAACTTCATTTGAGGAAAGTTTTTTACTTTTTATATTTTCTACTAACTCAGATAATGATTGTTTAGTTATATCTGACATTATTCAATTACCTTTGGTACTACAAAATAATCTTCATTTTCCTTAGGAGAATTTTTTATCACTTGATCTCTTAGGTTTTTACTTTTTACTTCATCTGATCTTAGTTTTAGAGTTGTTTCGGCAACAGAAGTTAATGGTTCAACATTTTCAGTTTCTAATTCGTTAAGTTTTTCAATAAAATCGAAAATTGAATTTAAATCTCCTGCAAGTTTCTCTGCTTTTTTCTCATCTACAGAAATTCTTGATAGTTTAGATATGTGCTTTATTGTTTTAAGATCGATGCTCATATGGTATTTAAATATGTCGCAAACTATCACTTAAGTTTAAAATATACAATATGATCACTATTAAAGAATTCAAAAAAAAACAGTCTGAAACCTCAAGATTGATTGGTTTAGATCTTGGTTCAAAAAGAATCGGTGTATCAATTTGTGATGAAAAACAGTCAATAGCCACACCTTTTAAAACGATCAATAAAACTAATAATGATGATCTAATTAACGAATTAAAAAAAATAATACAGGAAAACAATATTAAAGGAATTATCATTGGATATCCAATTAATATGGATGGTTCATTAGGTCCTTCTGCTCAATCAGTAAGTGATGTATCTAAAAATATAGACCAAAATATTGATGTAGAAGTTTGCTTATGGGATGAAAGACTTTCAACTGTTGGGGCATTTAATCTATCTAGTCAGCTTGATGTTAATGTTTCTAAGCGTGAAAAAAACATAGATCAAAATGCAGCTGCATTTATTCTTCAAGGAGCTATAGATTATTTAAATAATTAATCCTTGCCATTTAGGGGCTTTATAGCTATAGAGTTAATTTTAATGGCAATTAAAACCAATAAAGCTATTAAAATCTCACAAAAACATCTGTTAGGTATCCAAGATCTATCAGTTAATGATATTAATTATATCCTGGATGAGTCAGAAACTTTCATAAAATTAAATCAGAGTAAAAATAAAAAAATTGATGTGTTAAGAGGTAAAACACAAATAAATTTATTCTTTGAGCCATCAACTAGAACTCAAAGCTCATTTGAACTTGCTGGAAAAAGACTTGGTGCGGATGTTATGTCAATGAATATGGGTAACTCTGCAATTAAGAAAGGTGAAACTTTGATTGATACGGCAATGACCTTAAATGCAATGCATCCTGATATAATTGTGATCAGACATCAAGACTCTGGTGCATGTAATCTATTATCTCAAAAAGTTAATTGTGTCGTATTAAATGCTGGTGATGGTAGACGCGAACATCCTACCCAAGCATTATTAGATGCATTAACAATTAGAAATCGAAAAAAAAAAATTCAAGGATTAAAAATAGCAATATGTGGAGATATACTACATTCAAGAGTAGCTAGATCAAATATTTATCTTCTTACAATGTTAGGAGCTGAGGTTAATATAGTTGCTCCATCTAACCTTATGCCAAAAGAAATTGAAAAATTTGGTGTAAATACTTTTACTGATATGAAAAAGGGCCTCAAAGATTGTGATATTGTGATGATGCTTAGATTACAAAATGAAAGGATGACCAGTTCATATCTTTCATCAAACAGAGAGTACTACGAATATTATGGATTAACACCAGATAAACTTGATCATGCAAAATCAGATGCTTTAATTATGCATCCTGGTCCAATGAATAGAGGAATTGAGATTGATACAAGATTAGCTGATGACATAAACAAGAGTGTAATTAAAGAACAAGTTGAATTAGGTGTTGCTGTAAGAATGGCATGTTTAAAAATATTTTGTGAATAAATGAAAAAACAATACTTTATAAATGCAAACATTATAGATCCTCATAATTCCATTAACGAAAATGGTGGATTAATAATTGGAGAAGACGGCAAGATAGAAGCAATAGGAAAAAAGGTAAATACAAACAATTTACCAACTAGAGAAAAACCTACTGACTTAAAAGGTAAATATATATTTCCTGGTATAGTGGATATGAGAGTTTTTGTAGGCGAGCCAGGATATGAATATAAAGAAAATTTTAGGACTTTAAGCAATGCAGCATTATCTGGAGGAGTAACTTCCGTTGTAACCATGCCTAATACAGATCCAATTATAGATAATGTATCAATTGTAGATTTTTTAAAAAGAAGAGGACGTGATAAGTCTAAAATAAATATCTTTCCCTGCGCTTCATTAACTCAAAACACTGATGGCACCAATATGACTGAATTTGGGTTACTAGCTAAAAAAGGAATTATTGCTTTTACTGACGGAGTAAAAACAATTCAAAATACTAGACTTATGTCTAGAATTATGAATTCAGCTAAAGATTTGGGATGTCTTATAATGCAACATGCTGAAGATTACGATTTAGCTAAAAATGGTATGATTAATTCTGGTATTATTGCAACAAAACTAGGCTTATCAAGCATACCAGATATTGCTGAAAGAATTATAATTGAAAGAGACCTTACTCTCTTAGAAAAAACTAAATGTCGATATCATATATCTCAACTTTCAGCAGGAAAATCTGTAGATATAATTAAGGAACGTAAACAAAATGTAAAATTTACTTGCGGTGTATCAATAAATAATCTCTCATTAAATGAAAATGATATTGGAGATTTTAGAACATTTTTAAAATTATCACCTCCACTGAGAAGAGAAGAAGATCGAGAAGCTTTAGTTCAAGGATTAAAAGATAAAACTATTGATGTAATTGTTTCTGACCATAAACCTGAAGATGAAGAATCAAAAAGATTAACTTTTTCTCAAGCTGCAACAGGTGCATCTGGTATTGAAACATTGTTATCTTTAAGTTTAGAATTATTTCATAATGGATCTGTAAAACTTGAAACTATCATTCAAGCTTTAACCTCTAATCCAGCAAAAATATTAAATATAAATAAAGGAAACCTATCTATTGGTAATGATGCGGATTTTTGTATAGTAGATATCAATAAACCATGGATTGTAAAAAAAGAAAATTTAATCTCTAAATCTAAAAATACTTCAATTGAAGATAAGAAACTTCAAGGAAAAGTAACCAATACATTTGTAAAAGGTAAAGAATTATTTAAAATATAAAAATGGAACTTTTTATAATAGGTATAATCTCATACCTAATGGGATCAATTCCTTTTGGATTAATTTTAACTAAAATATTTTTAAAAAAAGATATTAGAGAAATCGGTTCTGGTAATATTGGCGCAACAAATGCCTTAAGAACTGGTAATAAATTAATTGGTTATTCAACACTAATACTTGATGTGTTAAAAGCAGTAATACCTGTTTTATATGTAAAAATTAATTTCTCTGATGCAGTATATATATCAGCTTTATGTGCTTTTATAGGCCATGTGTTTCCAGTATGGTTAAAATTTAAAGGTGGCAAAGGTGTAGCTACATATGTTGGGATACTTTTTTCTTTAAATATTATTTTTGGTTTAGTGTTTGGTATTTGTTGGTTAATAATTTTTTTTATTTCTAAATATTCATCTTTAGCTTCATTGATAGGATCACTCTCTATACCTGTTTATATTTTAATTTTGGAGGGTTTGGAAAATGTATTTTTTTACACAATAATGTTTATTTTAATATTTTTTACCCATAGAGAAAATATTAAACGCTTGAAAAATAAAGAAGAAACTAAGACAAAAATTTATTAATTTGACTATCAAACTCTTTTGAGTAGTTTGTTAATTTATGAATCTAGTCATAGTTGAAAGCCCTGCTAAAGCGAAAACAATTAATAAATATTTAGGTGATAACTATACCGTTTTAGCTAGCTATGGTCATATTAGAGATCTTCCTTCAAAAAATGGATCAGTTGATCCTGATCAAAATTTTAAAATGGAATGGGAAGTTGATAGCTTTTCAAAAAAATATTTAAAAGAAATTACTGATGCTGCGAAAGATTCTTCAAAAATAATTCTTGCTACCGACCCAGATCGTGAGGGTGAAGCAATAGCATGGCATGTAAAAGAATATTTAGATGAAAAAAAACTTTTAAAGGATAAAGAAATTGAACGTGTGGTATTTAATGAAATAACAAAAAAAGCCGTCACACATGGTATTGAAAATCCAAGACAGATAGAGCCATTATTAGTTGATGCATATATGGCTAGAAGAGCTTTAGATTATTTGGTGGGATTTAATATATCACCAATACTTTGGACTAAATTACCTGGTTCAAAATCAGCAGGTAGAGTTCAATCTGTTGCACTAAAATTGATTACTGAAAGAGAACATGAAATTGAATTATTCAAACCAGAAGAGTTTTGGACTTTAAGCATTGATTTTCAGGATAAAAACAAAAGCAAAATTACAGCAAGTATTTCTCAACTTGATGGAGAAAAAATTGAAAAATTTTCATTTAAAAATAAAGAGGAAATTGAAAAGGCAATTTCAAATATTAAGATCAAAAAATTTAACATAACTGATATTTCTTCAAAAGTTGTTAGCAGAAATCCTTCAGGACCCTTTACTACTTCAACACTTCAGCAAGTTGCTTCTAGTAGATTGGGTTTTGGTGCATCAAGAACAATGCAAATAGCACAAAAACTTTATCAAGGAATAGAAATTGAGGGAGATACAGTTGGGTTAATTACTTATATGAGAACGGATGGAACTAATTTATCAGCTGATGCTGTCTCTGATTTTAGAAATTTTATTAAAAAAGAATATGGTAACGAATACTTGCCAGAAAATCCAAATAATTACTCAGGAAAAAAAGCAAAAAATGCTCAGGAAGCGCATGAAGCAATAAGACCAACTGATATTAATAGAAATCCAGATTCTGTTAAAAAGTATTTAAGTTCTGACCAGCAAAAATTATATTCTTTAATTTGGTCTAGAGCTCTATCGTCTCAAATGGAAACAGCAAAATTTGATAGAAATACAATAACAATTGAGTCTGAAGACGGAAAAACTATATGTAAATCAAGCGGATCGGTTTTGAAATTTGATGGATTTTTAAAAGTTTATTCAAATCAAAGTAAAGATGATGATGAGCAAATTTTACCTGAGATGTCAAAAGGACCAATTAACATAGAAGCTCTTATTGATGAACAACATTTTACCCAGCCTCCCCCACGTTACTCTGAGGCTAGTTTGGTTAAAAAATTAGAAGAGTTAGGAATTGGAAGGCCTTCAACTTATGCAAGTATAATTTCAACAATAGCAAATAGAGGTTATGCAGAAATAATTAATAAAAGATTTTTACCGACTGACAGAGGTAAATTAATTTCTGCTTTTTTAGAAAAACTATTTTCAAAGTATGTGGATTATAACTTCACAGCTGGACTAGAGGATCAGCTAGATGAAATAACTTCTGGAAAAGAAAGTTGGTTAAAAGTCTTAGAAATGTTTTGGAAAGATTTTAATAGCAATGTTTCAGAGGTAAAAGAAAAAAGAACTAGAGAGGTTTTAGATCTTTTAAATGAAAGTTTGGGAGCATTGATATTTGACACTGATAAAGAAGGAAAGATAGTTAGAAAATGTCAGTTATGTGAAACGGGTTCCCTTAGTTTAAAAAATAGTTTTAGAGGAGGTGCCTTTATTGGATGTTCAAACTATCCTGAATGTAAATTTACAAGACCACTATCAAAAGCTAAAGCTGCTGCACAATCACAACTTGCTGAACCAAAATTTCTTGGAAAACACGAAAATGGAAATGATATTTTTCTAAAAAATGGAAGATTTGGTCCTTATCTTCAGTATGAGAAAGTTCTTGAGGAGAATATTGAGGAAGAAAAACCTAAAAAAAGAAAAAAAACTAAAAAAAAGAAACCTGAAGTTAATGAACTATTGAAAAATGTATCTATACCTAAAGGAATTGAATTAGAAAGCATTGATTTAGATAAAGCAAAATTTTTATGTTCGCTTCCTAAATCATTAGGCATTAATCCAGAAAATCAAAAAGAAATCACTTTGAATACTGGTAGATTTGGGCCATATTTAAAATGTGAAAATAAATCAGCTAGAATTGAAAATGTCGAAGAAATTTTTTCTATTGGATTAAATAGAGCAATTACACTCATAGCTGAAGCAAAACCTGGAAGAATGTCTTCTTCAATTATAAAAGATTTAGGGGAGCATCCTGAGGATAAAAAACCAGTCCGAATCATGAAAGGTCAATATGGACCATACATTAAATACAAATCTCTAAATGCAACAATTCCAGAGGAAAAAGATCCAGTAGAGCTAACAATGGAAGAGGCTCTAATACTAATTGAGAAAAGAAGAGAATACGATAAAAATAAAAAATCTAAAAAAAAGAAAAAATGAAAATAATTAAAATTATAATTTCAGTTTTATTCATTTCTTTATTTAGTTATACATTTTCATCTGCTGAGGATTGTTCAAAATATGACAAATTAAGTAAAGATTATGCAAAATGTACATCTGATAAATTAAAGAAAGAAACCTCACAAAAAGCAGAAGAAATAAAATCTAAAACTGCAAAGAAGATAGAAGAAGGTAAAAAAAAATTAAAAAACTTTAATTTAAAAGATAAACTTAATAAATTTAAAAATAGCAAAACACATAAGGAGTTTTCTGAAAAATAAAATGGATTTTGAAAATAAAATTAAAGAATTAAAGATTAATCTTCCAGAGGCAAAACCACCTGTTGGTTCTTATGTTGCAACAAAAATTGTTGGCAATTTACTTTATATTTCGGGACAGATTTCTATTTCAGAAAATGGTGAATTAATAAAAGGAAAAGTTGGAAAAGATCTATCTGTAGATGATGGTTACAAAGCAGCTGAAAGATGTGGTTTAAGTATTATATCGCAAGCAAAAGTAGCTTGTCATGGAGATCTTTCTAAAATTAAATCCTGTGTAAAATTAACAGGTTTTGTCAATTCAACTGATAACTTTACAGATCAACCAAAAGTAATTAATGGAGCTTCTGATTTAATTGCTTCTGTTTTTGGTGAAGCAGGAATGCACACTAGAGCAGCAGTAAGTACAAATAGCTTACCACTTGGCGTGTCTGTTGAAGTTGATGCAATTTTTGAGTTAAATTAAATTATCTTCCAATACCAAAATATTTAAAACCTAGTTTTTTAATTTTATTTGGTGAATAAATATTTCTCATATCGTAAATAATAAGTTTTTTATTTTTTGAAAATTT
This sequence comes from Pelagibacteraceae bacterium AG-390-A23, assembly GCA_003279775.1. Taxonomy (GTDB): domain Bacteria; phylum Pseudomonadota; class Alphaproteobacteria; order Pelagibacterales; family Pelagibacteraceae; genus Pelagibacter. The sequence continues at coordinate 24,130 of QCGW01000011.1, read as the reverse complement.
TTTGAAATTAATTGATTTAAAATCATTCCATTCTGTATGTATAATTGCAATATCTGATCCTTTAATCGATTCTTGTATTGAATTAGAAAATTCAACATTTTTTAATTTTTTAAATTCTTTTTTTGATCCTGTAGGATCATAATATTTAATTTTCGCACCTTTTTTGGATAAAAATGGAATTAATTTTAGGCTAGACGAGTCTCTCATATCGTCGGTATTTGCTTTAAAAGTTACACCTAAAAAGGATACAACTTTATTTTTAATTTTATTATTTAAAATTAAACTAACTCTTTTGGATAATAAATCAGATCTTAAATCATTAGATCTGATAACGCTTTTTACCACTGATAAATTAGTTTTGAATTTATCAGCAGTTGAAACTAAGGCTCTGGTATCTTTTGGAAAACATGACCCACCGTATGCAGGTCCAGCTCTTAAAAATCTGCTACCAATTCTTTTATCTAGTCCAATTCCTATTGAGATATCCTCAATATCAATACCAGTTTTTTCACATAAATTTGATATTTCATTTATAAAGGTAATCTTTGTTGCTAAAAAAGCATTTGAAGCATATTTAATTAATTCGGCTGCTCTTCTTTTTGTAGAAAAAAATTTTGCACCTTTTGATATTAGTGGTGAATATAAACTTCTTAATATTCTCTGAGATTTACTATCATTTGATCCAACTACTACTCTATCAGGATAGATAAAGTCTCTAATAGCCTCACCTTCTCTTAAAAATTCAGGATTAGATACTACTGAATAAAATTTTTTATTTACTTTTTTAGATATAATTTTTTCAATCTCATCACCTGTTGTAACGGGCACAGTGGACTTATTAATTATAACTTTAAATTTTTTAATAGATTTAGATATTTCTTTTGCAGCAGCATATACTTGGCTCAAATCAGCGCTATTACTATTTTTTTTGGTTGGTGTTCCTACACATATAAAAACAATATCTGATTTTTTCACCGACTCTTTTAGGTTTGTTGAAAAATTCAGTCTTTTATTTTTATAATTTTTTAAAACCAACTCTTCCAAACCAGGTTCGTAAATAGGAACAATACCCTTTTTTAAATTGTTAATTTTTTTTAAATCTTTATCAACACATATGACATCATTACCTAAATCAGAAAAACAAACGCCACTAACTAAACCAACATAGCCTGTGCCAATCATACATAATTTCATATTTTTCCTATTTCTTTCGAGGAGTTGATATAGCCACTCATTGTTCCACAATCAAGATACTTACCTTCAAAATTATGAGCTATGAATTTTTCTTTATCATTAATTAATAGCTGTATTGCATCAGTGATATGTATCTCTTTACCTTTAACAGATTTAAGAGATTTTATTTTTTTAAAAATTGTACGCGGTAGTATATATCTTCCAATAACAGCATTGTTAGAGGGTGCTTTTTTTACTGATGGTTTTTCAACTACACCATCTATAACAAAATTTCTTTTATTTAATTTTTTATTAAGTTTATATACTCCCCATCTTGAGACATTACTTTTTTTTACTTTCATAGATGCCATCACTGAAGCTTTATATTTTTTATGAACCTTGATCATTGACTTAGAACAATTTTTTTTAATTATTAAATCATCTGGCAACAACATTAAAAAATATTTATTTTTAATATATTTTTGTGTCTTAAGGACAGCATCACCTGTGCCCTTTGGAATATTTTGAAAAACAAACTTAATTTTATTCTTATATTTAAGTATTTTTTTATATTCATTAATTATTCTAGGATCTTTTTTTTTTTTAATAATATTTTTATAAAACTGATCACTGTAAAAGTATTTTTTAATCATTAATTTTTTAGTAGAGATAATAAACACGATCTCTTTAATACCTGCATCTATACATTCATCTATAATATATTCAATTCCGGGTCTTCCATTTATAGGTAAAAGCTCTTTAGCAAAAACACTTGTTAAAGGTAGTAACCGAGTTCCAAGTCCAGCTAAAGGAATAATTGCTTGTTTAATCATTTAAATGTTTTACTTATTAAATATTTTTATACAAATGAAAATTTTATTAAACAATAAGACATTATTTGAATCATTAAGGCCATTTAATGACCTTGGTTTTGTTCCTACTATGGGTGGAATACATAAAGGTCATTTATCACTAATAAATAAATCAAATAAACTTTGTAAAAAAACAATTGTAAGTATTTTTGTTAATCCAAAACAATTTAATAATAAAAAAGATTTAAAATCCTATCCACAGAATATCAAGAAAGATTTAAAAATTCTTAGAAAAAGCAAAAAAGTTGATTTTGTTTATCTTCCTAAATTTAAAGACATATACAAAGATAAAAAAAAATCAAAAATTACATTGCAAAAAAAAGATAGAATTTTGTGTGCTAAATTTAGAAAAGGTCATTTTGAAGGTGTTTTAGATGTAATGAATAAACTAACTAAAATTGTAAAACCCAAGAAGATATTTATGGGAGAAAAAGATTTTCAACAACTATATTTGGTAAAAAATGAATTAGAAAAAAAATATAAAACTAAGGTTATTCCTTGTAAAACAATTCGAGATAGGAATAATGTAGCTCTCTCATCAAGAAACCTTCTTTTAAATAAATCTAATTTAATCACTGCAGCAAAAATTTATAAAACATTAGTAGATATTAAAAAAAATACTAAAAATAAGAAAAATATTCCAAGCTTTTTAAATCTTAAAAAAAAAGAATTAAAAAATAATTATAAAATTAAAATTGATTATTTAGAGCTAAGAAACATAAAAAACCTAAAATTTTCAAACACAAAAAATAATTCAAGATTGTTTATTGCTTATTATTTAAAAAACGTCAGATTAATTGACAACCTATAATTTTATAAAAAGTATGCTCCAACACCTAAAAAAGAAACAAAACCTATTACATCTGTAATTGTTGTCACAAAAACACTTGAAGCAATTGCTGGGTCGATATTCATTTTTTTTAAAGTAAAAGGAACTAGTATGCCAAATAATCCAGCAATTATCATTGTTAGTACCATTGATATTGCTATTATTAGTGAAAGGATGCTGTCTTGAAACCATATCTGTACAATTAAAGCACTTATTGCTGCAAATATAATCCCATTTAAAATACCAATAGAAAATTCTTTAAATACATTAGATGAAAAATTATTTTGAGTTAAATCATTTGTAGCTATAGTTCTTACTGTAACTGCAAGTGTTTGCATTCCAGCATTACCTCCCATTGAAGCTACAATAGGCATTAAGAAAGCTAATACTACCATTTGTTCAATGGTTGCTCCAAATAAACTAATACACCATGTTGCTAGAAAGGCAGTAAATAAATTAAGTAAAAGCCAATTGAATCTTCTCTTTGTTTTTTTTACAACTCCATCAGTAATTTCTTCATCTCCTACCCCTGCTAATCTTAAAGCATCTTCCTCAGCTTCCTCTTTCAAGACTGTTAAAACGTCATCGTTCATAATCATACCAACTAATTTATTGTTTTTGTCTACAACAGCGGCTGAATTCAAATTATAATTTTCAAATAAGTTAGCTACTTCCTCTTTATCCATTTCAACAGGAATTAATAATTGAGATTCTGACATAATTGTTGCCATTTTAGTGTCTCGAGGTGTTGTTAAAACTCTAGAGGAAGGAACAGTTCCTATTGGTTTGAAATCTTCATTAACAATAAAAATTTCTAAAAACTCTTCTGGTAAATCTTTGTTTTCTCTTAAATAGTCAATTGTTTGACCTACAGACCAATTACTTGGTATAGCTGTAAATTCACGCTGCATAAGTCTAGCAGCAGTATCCTCTGGATAGCTTAAGCTTTCTAATAGAGCAAATCTATCTTTAGGGGGTAAAGAGCTAAGGATTGCATTTTTATCCCCTTCAGGAACATTTTCCAATATAGATATGGCATCGTCTGACTCTAAACCTTTTAGAATACTTACTATAGACTCTGAAGATAGATAGGTAATAATTTCTGATTGAATAGACTCATTTAATTCAACAAAAACCTCTGGATCAATATTGAAATTATTTAACTTAATTAAACTTTCTCTATCCCCTTCGTTAAGGTGCTCAATAATATCCGCAGCATCAGAAGGGTGCATTTCATTAAATGAATTAGTAATAAATTGAGCGTCATTGTTAGCTATTTTGCTAGTAACAACTCTTATATATTCTTTATTAAATTCAAAATTTACTTTTTTATCTTTAGTTTTTTTAGTTAAAGACATAAATCTACCTATAATTTAGATTTGCACTATTAATACATAATAAAGATAATACAAATTATAAATGAACATAGAGATCAAAAAGTCAATAAAACCAGTAAATTATTTTGATGCTATTAATATACTAGAGTCAAGATTAAAGGATTTATATGAAAATAATGAGCAGGAATTAATTTGGACTTTGGAGCATAATGAAGTTTTTACAGCAGGAACCTCTTATAAAGAGAATGAGATTATTGATAAATCCATTAAAATATTAGAAACGAATAGAGGTGGTAAAATTACTTACCATGGACCAGGTCAATTAATTTGTTATTTTGTTTTAGATTTAAGGAAAAAAAAAGATATCAGAAAATTTATAACAACTATTGAAAAAACAATAATTCAAACTTTAAAATTTTATAAAATAGAAACTTTTCCAGATAAAGATAATATTGGTATATGGTATAAATATAATAATGAATTTAAAAAAATTGCTGCAATAGGTATCAGAGTAAGCAAATGGATTGCCTATCATGGTTTTGCAATAAATATAAATAATGATCTAGAAAATTATAAAAAAATTATACCATGTGGTATTTCAGATAAAGGAGTAACTAATTTAAAAAATATTTTAGATCAGGATTATTCAAATCTAAGTGATATATTAATTCAAAATTTTATTTCAAATTTGAAAATCTAAGTCTTTTAGATTTTAAAAGTTTTTTAAAATAATCAGGTAACAATGCTGAATAAGTATGTTTTATGTCATTTATTTTAAATTTAATTTGATATGAATGTAACATTAAATTTTTATTAATTCCTTTATTGGAATTTGATAATTTATATTTTGTATCTCCAAATATAGGATTTCCAATTGCATATAATTGTTTTCTTAACTGATGTTTTCGTCCAGTAATAGGTTTTAATTCTAATAAACTTGCTTCAGAATTTTTATCAATAACTGTAAAAATTGTTTTTGCTTTTTCAATTATTTTTTTATCGCCGTCATACCTAATCAAATCATCATCCCATACACCTGATTTTTTATTAATTTCGCCTTGGCAGATAGCTAAATAAGTTTTGTGTACTTTTCTAAGTCTAAATAAAGAAGTGAGCAATTGAGCGCTCTCTCTATTTTTGGCCATTATAAAAACTCCAGAAGTATCTTTGTCTAATCTATGAACAGAATATGGTTTTGTTCCTTCAAAAATTTCACTTTTAGCAAAAATATCAACTAGATTTTTTTTTGATTTAGTTCCACCTTGCACTGATATGCCTGATGCTTTGTTTAAAACAACAAAATTGTCATTGTTGTCAATAATTTGATCTTCATTTGATTTTATAATTTCTTTTGATGGTAAAAACTTAATTTTTTTTTGTTGAATTGTTTCTTTAAATTCAATGTTGAATATATTTATTTCATCTTTTGTTTTTACTTTTAAAGAGCTTTTAACTTTCTTTCTATTGAGTTTTATTTTTCCAGTTCTTAAGTATTTTTCCACGAGTCCTTGTGGAATTTTACCAATTTTTAATCTTAACCATCTGTCCAAACGCATATCATTACACGTTGAATCAACGATGTAAGATTTCTTCATGATTTAAGATTTAAGCTGTGGCTTGGTTTTTCTCTTCAGTTTTAGGAGATTCTTTTTTTGGTTTATCAACTCTTTTGGCTTCAACATCTCTATCAACAAATTCAATTATTGCCATTGGAGCATTATCTCCATATCTAAATCCAGCTTTAATTATTCTTGTGTAACCACCTTTTCTATTCTGATATCTTTTAGAAAGTGTTTTTTTAACTTTATTAGCTGATTTAGTATCTTGTAGTTTAGAAACTAGCATTTTGGTTGTCTGTAAAGTTTCTTTTTTTCCTAATGTTATTATTTTATCCGCTTGAGGTTTTAAAAATTTAGCTTTTGGCAAAGTAGTTTTAATCTGCTCATACTTAATTAAAGAATTAAGCATATTCTTAAGTAAAGCTTTTCTGTGCTCTGATGTTCTATTTAACTTCTTATTTGCAAAACCATGTCTCATTAAATTGCTTCCTCTAATTTTTTAGACATTTCTGCAATATTGTCTGGTGGCCAGTTAGGAATTTCCATTCCTAAATACAGAGACATACCTGTTAAAACTTCTTTAATTTCATTTAATGATTTTCTTCCAAAATTAGGTGTTCTCAACATTTCACCTTCAGATTTTTGAACTAGGTCACCGATATAAATAATATTATCATTTTTTAGGCAGTTCATTGATCTAACTGATAATTCTAATTCATCTACTTTTCTTAGTAAGTTTTTGTTGAATTCGGGTTCAGTGGAAACTTCTTTTACAGGAGCTTCAACTGGCTCATCAAAGTTTACAAACATTTTAAGTTGATCTTGGAAAATTCTAGCTGAATAAGCTACAGCATCTTCAGCAGAAATTGATCCATTAGTTTCAACTTCCATTATTAATTTATCATAATCTAATGCTTTACCTTCTCTAGCAGTACTTACTGAATATGAAACTTTTTTAACTGGACTATAGAGTGAGTCTATAGCAATAAGACCTAATGGCGGCTCTTCAGGTTTATTTAACTCCGCAGGAACATATCCTTTACCTGTATTAACATTCATCTCCATATGAAAAGCAGTATTTTCATCAAGATTACAAATAACTAAATCAGGATTTAAAATCTCAACATCTGCAACTGGAGCTATATCTGAAGCTTTAATTTCTCCAGGTCCTTTTGCGTCTAAAATTAATTTTTTTGTACCTTCAGAATTACTTTTCAATGCTAAAGATTTTACGTTTAAAACTATATCAGTCACATCTTCTCTAACACCTTTTATTGAAGTGAATTCATGTAAAACACCATCAATTTGAATTGATGTTACAGCAGCTCCTCTTATAGATGATAATAAAATCCTTCTTAGAGAATTTCCTAAAGTTAATCCATAACCTTTTTCTAAAGGCTCAGCTACGATCTTTGCGTGTGTTAAGTCATCACTTATTTGAACATCTAATTTAGATGGCTTAATTAATGATTTCCAATTTTTTACATTAACATTTTCGACTTCCATTAAACTCTCCTTTTCTTTGGTGGTCTAGTTCCATTATGAGGCATAGGCGTAGTGTCTTTGATCGACAAAATCTTAAATCCTCTAGCTTGCAATGCTCTTAAAGCTGTTTCTCTTCCTGATCCAGGTCCTTTAACTTCAACGGACAAAGTTTTCATTCCATACTCCAGTGCTTTAGAAGCTGCAGCATCAGCTGCTATCTGTGCAGCGTAAGGAGTAGACTTTCTTGATCCCTTAAACCCTTTTTGTCCAGCAGATGCCCATGAAATTACATTTCCATTTGTATCAGCAATAGAGATGATGGTATTATTAAATGTTGATTGCACATAAGCAATTCCATTTAAAATATTTTTTTTAACTTTCTTTTTTTTTGAATAAGAACTTTTTACACTTTTCTTAGTAGACTTTTCTACCTTCTGATCTTTATTATCAACTTTATCAGTTTTAGCCATAACTATTTTTTAGTTGGTGTTAATTTTTTTCCAGCAATAGCGATTGCTTTTCCTTTTCTTGTTCTAGCATTACATCTAGTTCTTTGTCCTCTAACAGGTAATTTTTTTCTATGTCTTGTGCCTCTATAACAAGCTAGATCAATTAATCTTTTTATACTTAATGAATAATCTCTTCTTAAATCACCTTCTACTTTAAAGTTTTGATCAATGTACTCTCTAATTTTTAAAATCTCTTCATCTGTTAATTCATTTACTCTTTTAGCTCTTGGAATTTCTAAAGATGAACAAATTTGCTGTGAGAACTTGTCACCAATTCCATAAATATAAGTTAAACCTATATGAACAAGTTTATTCTGTGGAATGTTTATACCTGCGATACGAGCCATAATTTTTGTGATAAATTGTGCCTTTTATATAAGAAGATTAATCAAAGTCAACGTCTTATACATTGATAAAAGTGTCTATTTTCCTTGTTATTTCTTCAATTTCTAAGCTTCCATCAATCTCTTTAAAATTTGGATTCTCAGAGTAGAAATTTAGAACTGGTTGCGTTGTTTCCATGTATTTCTCATACCTTGAAACTATCGTATGAGTATCATCATCTGACCTGTTTTCTATAATTTTTCTCTTCTCAAGTCTTTTGAGAATTGTTTCTTTATTTACATTTAGAAATAAAATTAAATCTATGCTCTGATTTGTATTTTTTAGTAACACTTCTAAATTTTTAGCCTGACTTAATGATCGAGGATATCCATCAAAGATTAATTTATTTTTTTTTTGAGGATCAGAAATTAAATTTTTTATAAGTTTATTAACAATATCATCACTTATAAATTTTCCATTCTTCATGTCATTGGTTATTGCTTTACCAATATCTGAATTTTTTTTGATTTCTTCTCTTAAAAGATCACCTGTTGAAATTTGAAAAGCATTTAATTTGTTTACAAGATATTTAGACTGAGTACCTTTTCCAGCACCAGGAGGTCCAAATAAAATTATATTCACTTACTTACCAAATTTTGTTTTTTTAATCAGTTGTTCGTATTGTGAACTCATTAATCTTGTTTGTATTTGTGTTACAGTATCAATAGCTACTACAACAACAATTAATATAGATGCACCACCTAAATAAAAAGGTATTGGATAGTTTGCAATTAAAAATTCCGGCATCAAACAAACTAAAGTTAAATATAGAGCACCAATCGTAGTTAATTTTGTTGAAATATTTTCAATATACAACGCAGTACTTTCGCCTGGTCTAATTCCTGGCACAAAACCTCCATACTTCCTAAGATTCTCAGCAGTTTCAGTTGGATTGAATGTTATAGACGTATAAAAAAAAGTAAAAAATATTATTCCTGATGCGTACAGCAACATATAAAGAGGTTGACCTTGCGTAAAATAAGAACTCAAGTTTAAAAATGTTTCATTGTTAGAAAATGAAAAATTTGAGAATGTTACTGGTAGTAATAGAAGTGCAGAAGCAAAAATTGCAGGAATTACTCCTGCCTGATTTATTTTTAAAGGTAAATGTGATGACTCTCCTCCATACATTTTGTTTCCCATTTGTCTTTTTGGATAATTAATAAGAATTTTTCTTAATGCTCTTTCCATAAAAACTACAAAAAGAATTGTAACAATTAATAGAACAAATATAGCTAGGATCATAAATGTTGAAACAGCACCCGTTCTACCTAATTCAAAAGTTGTAACCAAAGCTCTTGGAATTTCTGCTACAATACCAGCAAAAATTATTAACGATATACCGTTACCAATACCTCTTTGAGTAATTTGCTCTCCCAGCCACATTAAAAATATTGTTCCTGCAACTATTGTTGTAACAGTAGTTATTTTAAAAAAAGCTCCTGGGTTAATTACTAAGTCAGCCGATGACTCTAGACCAACAGATAAACCATATCCTTGAACAGTTGCAAGTAATACTGTTCCATATCTAGTGATTTGTGTAATTTTAGCTCTGCCTGTCTCACCTTGAGCTTTTAGATTTTTAAAATAGTCAGAAACCCCAGTCAAAAGTTGAACTATAATTGCTGAAGAAATGTAAGGCATTATACCTAATGCAAATATTGCCATTCTGCTAACTGCACCACCAGCAAAAACATTAAACATGCCAAGTAATCCTTTTTGATTACCTTCCATCATGATTTTCAATTGTTCAGGATCTATACCAGGTAAAGGTACAAATGTTCCAAATCTATAAACGGCTAATATTAAAATAGTAAATATAATTCTATTTCTTAAATCATTTGTTGATGATGATGCACTCATATAAACAAACTATTTTTTTAATTGAATAGATCCACCAATTTTTTCTAGTTTTTCTATTGCTGATTTAGAGGCTAGGTCAGCTTCAATATTAATTTTATCTTTTACTTCCCCGGAACCTAAAATTTTTAATTTTTTTGAGTTTTTATTTATTAATTTAAGTTTTTTTAACAATTCTGAGTTTAATACTTCATTTGGATTAATATTTTTTTTGTCTATATAAGATTGAATTTTATCTAGATTTAAAATAGCGACACTCTCTTTTGATATTGGGTTAAAACCTCTTTTTGGAAGTCTTCTGTATAATGGCATTTGACCACCTTCAAAACTTTTTATAGCTACTCCAGATCTTGATTTTTGACCTTTAACACCTCTTCCTGAAGTTTTGCCTTTTCCAGAACCAATTCCTCTTCCAACTCTTATTTTAGATTTATTGATTTTTTCTCTATTATTTAAAGTAATCATTATCCTCTTTTTTCAATTATTTCAGAAATTTTTTTATTTCTTATTGCTGATATTTGTTTTGGTGAACTTTGTTTCATCAATGCTTTCATTGTAGCTCTTATAACATTGTGGGCATTAGAAGTTCCCATAGATTTTGCAACAATATCTTTTACTCCTAAAACTTCACATACTGCCCTAACTGGACCACCTGCAATTATACCTGTTCCTTTTGAGGCAGCTCTTAGCACTATTCTACCTGAGCCATCTTTCGCCTTTACATCATGATGTATCGTTCTGCCTTCTCTTAATGGTATATGAGTAAGTTTTCTTCTAGCCATCTCATTTGCTTTTTTAATGGCATCAGGCACTTGTTTTGCTTTTGCATGAGCTATACCAATTTTACCTGCTTGATTTCCAACAACTACCAGAGCTGAAAATCCAAATCTTCTTCCACCCTTAACAACTTTAGTAATACGATTTATATGAACTAATTTTTCTAATATATCGTCAGTTTTTTTATCTTTAAAATTTTCCATAATTAAAATTCCATTCCGTTTTCTCTTAAGGTTTCTGCAAAAACTTTAATTCTACCATGATATTTATATGAACCTCTATCAAAGTAAATTTTAGTAATTTTTTTCTCTTGAGCTTTTCTAGCTAATTTTTGAGCAACCAATTTAGATAGTTCAGTTTTATTAACTTTATCAGAAGATTTAAGATCTTTTTCTACAGATGAAGCTGATAATAAAGTTACATTTTTTGTATCATCAATTATTTGTGCCGAAATATTTTTTGATGATCTAGAAATACTTAATCTAAATCTATCTTTTGAAGCAACTCTTTTAACTTTATTGCTAACTCTAAATCTTTTTCTAATACTAGTGTTTAGTTTCATTACTTTTTCTTTCCCTCTTTTTTAAGAACATATTGTCCTTTTTCTCTAACACCTTTTCCTTTGTATGGTTCAATTTTTCTTAATGTTTTGATTTTAGATGCTACTTCACCTACTAACTGCTTGTCAGATCCTGTAATTTTTAATGTTGTTTGTTTTTCAACAGCAATTTTAATGCCCTCTGGTATGTCAAAATTGATATCATGACTATAGCCCAATTGTAAATTTAACTGATTTCCTTTTAATGCTGCTCTATAACCAACACCAACTAATTCTAAAGTTTTTTCATAACCTGTACTTGATCCAATTACGGCATTATTGATTAAACTTCTATTCATTCCCCAAAGTCTTTTTGAATTTTGATCTACTTTTTTTGGTTTAATAGAAATTTCTTTTCCTTCAATGATGTCTAAATTAAACATATCTAAATCAACATTTATTGATTTTTTACCTAAGGGTCCTTCAATATTTATAATATTACCAGCTAAAGCAACTTTTACTTTTTCAGGGATCGATATATTTATTTTACCTATTTTAGACATTAAAATACCTTACAAATTATTTCTCCACCAACTTTTTGTTTTCTTGCATCTATATCAGTCATTACTCCTTTTGGAGTTGACACAATAGCAATTCCTAAACCATTATTTATTTTAGGCAAGCTATCTGCAGATGAAAAAATTCTTCTTCCTGGTTTTGATACTCTTTCAAAAGCACTAATAACTGGATTTCCAGAATGATACTTAAGTTCTAAAGATAACATTGGTTTTTTTTCCTCAGAACTTACTTTAAAATCTTTTATGAAACCTTCATTTTTAAGTATATCTGCAATTTTTGTTTTAAAATTTGATGAAGGTAATTCTACTTTTTTATGATTTCTTGCTTGAGCATTCTTCACTCTTGCAATCATATCTCCTATCGGGTCACTTAAACTCATAATTTTCCTTTCTACCAGCTAGATTTAACTAAACCAGGTATCTTTCCTTGTAATCCTAATTGTCTTAATGCAATTCTTGAAATCTTTAATTTTCTGTAAACACCATGAGGTCTTCCAGTAATCTCACATCTATTCATAACTCTTATTCTTGCTGAGTTTCTTGGCAATTTAGATAATTTTTGCTGTGCTTTAAATCTTTCCTCTAATGTAATTTTTTTATCCATGACAATTTTTTTTAATGCTTGTCTTTTTTTATAAAGCCTATCTGAAAGCTTAATTCTTTTTTTATTTTTATTAACAGCGCTTAACTTTGCCATATTTAATTGTCTCCTTTTTTAATAAATGGAAAATTCATTTTTTCTAGTAAAGCAAAACTATGCTCTTTATTGATTGCTTTAATTACTATTATTATATCTAGGCCTCTAACTTTGTCTGCTCTATCAAAACTTACTTCCGGAAAAATTATATGCTCTTTAATTCCAAATGTATAATTACCAAATTTATCAAAGCCTTTTGGTGATAAACCTCTAAAATCTTTAATTCTAGGTAATGCAATATTCACTAATCTATCTAAGAATTCATACATTCTATTTTTTCTTAAAGTTACTTTTAAACCAGCGTTTGATCCTTTTCTTGTTTTAAAGTTCGCAACTGATTTTTTAAATTTTGTTGTTACTGGTTTTTGTCCAGTAATTTTAGCCATATCTTCTTCACATGATTTTAAAATCTTAGAATCTGAAGCATCTAAACCAAGACCCATATTTAAAATAACTTTCTCAATTCTTGGAGCCATGTAAATATTCTTAAAACCAAACTGGTCTTTTAACGCAGGTTGAATTTCTTTATTAAATATTTCTTTTAATCTTGGTGTCATTATTTTTTAGCCTCTTTTTTCTTAGCCGCTTTTTCATCAATTAGTTTTAAGTTTGAAATATGTATAAAACTTTCTTTAGGAAAAATTCCACCTTTTTTCTCTTTGGTTGTTTTAACGTGCTTTTTAACCATGTTTATTTCTTTAACCTTTGCTCTGTTATTGGCTCTATCAATTTCAATAACTTCACCTTCTTTTTTTCTATCTTTTCCAGTTAAAACTCTTACTTTCAAACCTTTTTTAATCATTATAAAACCTCCGGCGCCAAAGAAATAATTTTCATTTGACCTCTGCTTCTTAATTCTCTTGTAACTGGACCAAAAATCCTTGTTCCTACCGGCTCTCCTTTATCATCAACTAATACAGCTGCATTATTGTCAAATCTTACTTTTGAACCATCATTTCTGTGAATTCCTTTTTTAACCCTCACAACAACAGCTTTATGTACAGATCCCTTTTTAACTTTTCCTTTAGGCATCGCTTCTTTAACTGCAATTACAATAGTATCACCAATGCTAGCGTATCTTCTTTTTGATCCTCCTAATACCTTAATGCACTCTATTCTTTTTGCACCGGTATTGTCAGCAACTTGTAATTCTGTTTGAACACCAATCATTACTTTGCATTCTCCATAACTTGAAATTTTTTATTTTTAGAAAAGGGTTTGCTCTCAATAATTGAAACTTTGTCACCAGTTTTGAACTTATTATTTTCATCGTGAGCATTATAGTTTTTTCTAACTTTTATTACTTTTTTGAGAACTGGGTGTGAGTATTTACGTTCTACCATAACAGTGACTGTTTTATTTGGTTTATCGCTTATAACTACACCTGTAAGTATTTTTTTAGGCATTTGCTTTTCCTTTTAAAATTGTTTTTAATCTTGCTATTGTTTTTCTAGTTTCCCCAATTTTAGCTGGGTTTGTTACTTGTGAATTCATTTTTTGAAACCTGAAATTAAAAAGATCTTTTTTAAGCTTATCAATATTCTTCACAATTTCGTCCTTTGATAATTTTTTAATTTCTTGTTTTTTCATTATGCAAATCTTTTAATAGTTTTAGTCTTAATCGGTAATTTAGCTGATGCTTTATATAAAGCCTCTTTAGCAATTTGTTCAGAAACACCATCAACTTCAAACAATATTCTTCCTGGTTTTACTCTGCATGCAAAATATTCAGGTGATCCTTTGCCTTTACCCATTCTGACCTCAATCGGTTTTTTAGAAACTGGTATATTTGGAAATATTCTTGTCCAAACTCTTCCTTGTCTTTTCATATGTCTTGTTAATGCAACCCTTGCAGCCTCTATTTGCTTTCCAGTAACTCTTTCTGGCTGTAAAGCTTTTAGTGCGTAAGCACCATAATTGATAGTGCTTGCTCTAGTAGCGGTACCGTGAATTCTGCCTTTATGCGCTTTTCTCCACTTTGTTCTTACTGGTTGAAGCATTATTATTTACCTTCCTTTGGTGTTACCTTGTTGGTCTCTTGGCTAAATTCTCTTGCAAAAACTTCACCTTTATAAATCCAAACTTTAATACCAATAATTCCATAAGTTGTAAGAGCCTCTGCCTCTGCATAATCTATATCAGCTCTTAAAGTGTGTGATGGAATACTCCCATCTCTTAACCATTCTGTTCTAGCTATTTCATTTCCACCAAGTCTTCCACTCACAGAAACTTTAATTCCTTTTGCTCCAAGTCTAATACATGATTGCATTGCTCTTTTCATAGCTCTTCTATAAGAAATTCTTTTAACAAGCTGCTGAGCTATATTTTCAGCTACTAAATAAGCATTTGTTTCAGGTTTTTTAACCTCTTTAATATTTAGATTAACTTCATTTGTTGTGAATTTTGAAAGATTGTTTTTAATTTTGTCTATATCACTTCCTTTTTTGCCAATAACAAATCCGGGTCTAGAAGTATATATTGTTACATAACATTTATTAGATGTTCTTTCGATCATTACCTTGGATACACCAGAGTTGATTACATTTTTCTTAATATATTCCCTAATTTTAAAATCTTCGATTAGGTAATTTCCAAAATCTTTTTTCTTAGCATACCATACAGAGTCCCATCCTCTGTTGACACCTAATCTAAAACCTACAGGATTAACTTTTTGCCCCATGCTTCTCCATTTGTTTTGCTTCTGATAAAATTATTGTTACAGTTGACCAAGGTTTTAATATTGGTGCCGCTCTTCCTTTGGCTCTTGGTCTAAATCTTTTCATAACTATTTTTTTTCCACAATATGCCTCTTTAACTATTAGTTTATCAATATCGTATTGAAAATTATTTTCAGCATTGGCAACTGCAGAGCTTATTGTTTTTCTAACATCTCTAGTGACTCTTTTTTCTGAAAACTGTAAATCTCTAATTGCAACATCAACTTTTTTACCAACTATACTTCTAAGTATTGGATTTAACTTTCTAACACTTGATCTAATACCATTATTAACGGACTTCACTGTTTTTTCGTTAGATTTATCTATTTTCTTTTTTTTACCCATAATTATTTCTTCTCTGCTGTTGCTGGTTTAGCTTTCTTGTCAGCCGGTGTATGACCAAAAAATGTTCTTGTTGGTGCAAATTCACCTAATTTATGTCCAACCATATCTTCTGAAACTGTTATTGGTATAAATTTTTTTCCATTATAAATTTGGAAGCTTACGCCTACAAAATCAGGTAAAATTGTAGATTTTCTTGACCAAGTTTTGATAGGAATTTTCTTTGGATCGTCTTTATACTTGTCTACTTTCTTCATCAAGCTTTCCTCTACAAACGGTCCTTTCCATACTGCTCTAGCCATTACTTAGTATCCTTCCTCTTATTTCTTCTCTTAACTATAAATTTATCTGTTCTCTTATTATCTCGAGTTTTTAAACCCTTAGCAGATTGTCCCGTGGGTGAAACTGGATGCCTTCCTCCAGCAGATTTTCCTTCACCACCTCCATGCGGGTGATCAACTGGGTTTTTAACAACACCTCTAGTATGAGGTCTTCTACCCAGCCATCTTGATCTACCTGCTTTTCCAATTTTAATATTTTTTTGATCTGGATTACTTAAAATTCCAATTGTAGCTAAAGCTCTTGAGTCTATTTTTCTCACTTCACCTGAGGCTAATTTTATTAAACTATAATTTCCATCTAGACCACTAATAGTAACCGATGAACCAGCCGCTCTAGCGATTTTTCCACCACCACCTGGTTGGATTTCAACATTATGTATATTGATACCCACTGGTATATCTTGTAATGGCATACAATTACCTACTTTAATTTCTTTTTTAGAACCGCTTTCAACTTTATCTCCAACTTTAATTTTTTGTGGTGCTAAGAAATATGAGTGAGTACCATCCTCAAATTTAACTAACATAATGTAACATGATCTATTTGGATCATATTCTATTCTTTCAACTGTGGCTTCCATGTCGAATTTTTTTCGATAAAAATCCACATGTCTGTACATTTTTTTATGTCCACCAGCTCTATTAATAGAGGTAATATGACCATTATTATTTCTACCTTTCATTGCATTTTTAGGTGAAACTAAAACCTTGAATGGTTTACCTTTCCATAAACCAGTTCTATCAACTAAAATGGTACCTCTTGTAGATTTTGTATATGGTTTAAAAGTTTTTAATGCCATTTATTAAATTCCTGTTGTTAGATCAATGCTCTGACCTTTTTTTAAAGTAATTATTGCTTTTTTATATCCAGATACTTTTACTTTTTTGCCTCTGGTAATTTTTGTTCTGTTTTGTTTATTTATAATATTTATTTTAGTCACATTAACTTTAAATATTTTTTCAATATTCTTTTTTAAATTTTTCTTATTTGCACCATCTGGAACTTTAAATACAATTTTATTCAGTTCAGATAAGTTAGTTGATTTCTCAGTAACTACAGGTGATAAAATTTTGTCGTATAAATGTTTTTTTTCCATTTTATGAATATCTCTTTTCTAATTCTTTCACTGAACTTTCTGTGAAAACAACTTTTTTAAATTTAATAATATCGTAAGCACTAAAATGATTTACGTCAGTAACTTTAACATTTGGAATATTTCTTACTGATTTTTCAATTTTTTCTTTAGAATTTTTATCCAAAATTATTAGTGAATTTGTAATTTCAAGTTTATTAATAATTAAGTTCATTTCTTTTGTTTTTTTAATTTCAGAACTAAAATCATTTAAGATTAATAAATTTTTATTATTATTTTTTTCAGTAATTAACGAAGCTACGCTTTGTTTTTTCTCAGTTTTGTTTAGTTTTCTTTTTTTATACGCCAATTCACCTTTCGGTCCATGAGCGATACCACCACCAACAAATATAGGGGCTTTTCTACTAGCATGTCTTGCACCACCAGTTCCTTTTTGAGCATATATTTTTGATGTTGGTCCTTTTACTTCGTTTTGTTGTTTGGTTTTAGCATGTCTTCCTTTGTAATTAGCATTTGTTTTGTAAAGAACTGCACTTACTAACTTATGGTTAATTTTTGCAGAAAAAATATTATCTAGAACTTCAATGCTATCTTTTTTTCCGTCTATGCTAATTTTATCTAATTTCATTATTTTTTCTTCTTATCCGGTGTTTTTTTAGCCTCTTCAGCAGCTGCTTGTTTTTCACTAATTGTCATTTTATTTATATTTTTTACAGATTTTTTGACCATTACCTCTGAATTTTTTGAACCTGGAATAGATCCTTTTAAATAAAGCAATTCATTTTCCAAATCAGCTTTTATAATTTCTATGTTTTGCATTGTTCTTAACTTATCACCCATGTGACCTGCCATTTTTTTTCCTTTAAAAACTTTTCCTGGATCTTGACTGTGTCCTGTTGATCCGTGTGCTCTATGAGATATTGAAACACCATGGCTGGCTCTCAAACCACCAAAATTATGTCTTTTCATAGCTCCAGCAAAACCTTTACCAATTGTTTTTGATCTTGTGTCTACAAATTTAATATCTTTAAATATCTCTAAACCAAACTCGTTTCCCTCTTTATAGGCAGATGTATCTTGCACTCTAAACTCTTTTAATTTTTTCTTTGCCTCAGTATTTTTTTTAGCAAAAACACCTTTCATAGCTTTTGTTAATTTTGAATTTTTAACTTTTCCATATCCAAGCTGAACTGCTTTGTATCCTCTTTCTTGTTCCTCTATAACTTGAATAACTCTAGCTTTTTCAACCTTAAGTACAGTTACAGGAACTAATTGACCAGTTTTATAGAACTCTCTAGTCATACCTATTTTCTTTCCTAATAAAGCTATTTCACTCATAATTAAATTTTTATCTCCACATCAACACCTGATGCTAAATCTAGTTTCATTAACGCTTCAACTGTTTGTGGTGTTGGTTCAATAATATCAATTAATCTTTTATGTGTTCTTGACTCAAATTGTTCTCTGCTTTTCTTATCAATGTGAGGTGATCTTAAAACTGTATATCTCTCAATTCTAGTAGGTAATGGAATTGGTCCCTTAATTGTTGCTCCAGTTCTTTTTACTGTATTTACAATTTCTTCAGTAGAAGCATCTAAAACTTTGTTGTCATATGCTCTTAATTTAATTCTAATATTCTGTTTTTCCATGATTAACCTGCAATCTTCTTAGTTACTTCGTCTTGAACATTTTGTGGGACTTTTGAATAATGATCAAAAAACATTGAATATTGTGCTCTACCTTGAGACATTGATCTTAAATTATTTATATAACCAAACATGTTAGCTAAAGGTACCATTGCTGTAATTACAGTTGCATTTCCTCTTTGCTCTTGAGTACTGATTTGACCTCTTCTACTGTTTAAATCACCTATAACATCACCCATGTAATCTTCAGGTGTTACTACTTCAACTCTCATTACAGGTTCTAATAATTTTAAACCACCTTTTGTACAAGCCTCTTTAAAGCAAGCTCTACTTGCTAATTCAAACGCTAAAACACTTGAGTCAACATCGTGATGTAAACCATCTAAGATCGTTACTTTGTAATCAATCATTGGAAAACCGGCTAAAATTCCAGTATCTGAAACTGTTTCTATGCCTTTTTCAACACCAGGAATAAATTCTTTTGGAATCGCACCACCTTTAATTTTACTCTCAACATCTCGACCTTTACCTGGTTCTTGAGGCTCTACTAAAAGTTTAACTTTTGCAAATTGACCAGCACCACCACTTTGTTTTTTGTGGGTGTATTCAACTTCTGAAGCAGCTTCTATGGTTTCTCTATAAGCAACTTGTGGAGCTCCAACATTTGCCTCTACTTTAAATTCTCTTTTCATTCTATCAACAATAATATCCAAGTGTAATTCACCCATACCTTTAATAATTGTCTGTCCCGACTCTTCGTCTGATGTTACTCTAAAAGAAGGATCTTCCTTAGCTAATCTACCTAATGCTTCACCCATTTTTTCTTGGTCCGCTTTGGTTTTTGGTTCTACTGCAATTTCAATTACCGGATCAGGGAATTCCATTGGTTCAAGTAGAACTGAATTTTCCTTGTCACATAGAGTGTGTCCTGTAATAGTATTTTTTAATCCTGCTAAAGCTACTATGTCGCCTGCATTAGCTTCTTTAATATCTTCACGAGAATTTGCATGCATTAAAAGCATTCTTCCAACTCTTTCTTCTTTCTCTTTAGAGGAATTGAAGACCGCTGTACCAGTTTTGATTGTACCTGAATAAATTCTAATAAAAGTTAATGAGCCAACAAATGGGTCATTAGCTACTTTAAAAGCTAAAGCAGAAAATGGAACACTGTCTTCAAATTTCATTTCCATTTCATCCTCACTACCTAATTTAGTTCCTTTAATAGAACCAATATCTACTGGACTTGGTAAATAATTTACAACAGCATCAAGTAAGGGCTGAACACCTTTGTTTTTGAATGCTGAACCAGTTAAAACTGGAACAAAACTAAAATTAAGCGTTCCTTTTCTTATACATTTAACTAAATCTTCTTCTTTAATTTCATCACCATTTAGATAAGCCTCCATTAGCTTTTCGTCTTGTTCAACCGCTGTTTCAACTAATTCAGTTCTATATTTTTCTGAAATTTCTTTTAAGTCTTCTGGAATATCTTTATATTCCCATTCAGCTCCTAGAGCTTCATTTTTCCAAACTTGAGCTTTCATTTTAACTAGATCAACTACACCAGATAAGGAAGCTTCAACGCCTATAGGTACTTGCACCACCAAAGGTTTTGCACCTAACCTATCTCTAATCATATCTACACATCTAAAGAAATCAGCACCAGTTCTATCTAATTTATTAACAAAACAAATTCTTGGCACTTTATACTTATCTGCTTGTCTCCATACAGTTTCAGATTGAGGCTCTACTCCTGCAACACCATCAAAAACAGCAACAGCACCATCCAAAACTTTCAAAGACCTTTCTACTTCAATAGTAAAATCTACGTGACCAGGGGTGTCTATAATATTAATTCTATGATCATTCCAAAAACAAGTAGTAGCCGCAGATGTAATTGTAATTCCTCTTTCTTGTTCTTGCTCCATCCAATCCATTGTTGCTGCACCATCGTGCACTTCGCCAATTTTGTGACTCTTACCTGTGTAGTAAAGAACTCTTTCAGTAGTGGTTGTTTTACCAGCATCTATATGGGCCATGATCCCAATATTTCTATATTTATCTAATGTATGAGTTCTGGCCATAATTAATTACCATCTAAAATGTGCAAATGCCTTGTTAGACTCTGCCATCTTATGAACATCCTCTCTTTTTTTAACAGCAGCTCCTTTTTTTTCGTAAGCATCGTAAAGCTCATTAAAAATTTTATCTGCCATGTGTTTATCTTTTCTTTTTCTTGCTGACTCAACTAACCATCTGATAGCTAAAGCTTGTGCTCTTTTACTTTTTACTTCAACAGGAACTTGATAAGTTGCACCACCAACTCTTCTAGATCTAACTTCTACTGTTGGTTTGATATTGTTAATTGCTTCATTGAAAATATTAATCGGTTCATCTTTTGTTTTTGTTTTAATTTTATCGATAGCGTCATAAACTATTTTGGCAGCTATACCTCTTTTGCCGTCATACATGATATTGTTGATTAATTTTGGAATAATAGTTGATTTAAATTTTGGATCTGGAACTACATTTTTTTTTGGTTGAGTTTTTTTTCTAGACATTATTTACCTTTTTTTGTTCCATATAAAGATCTTCTTTTTTTTCTGTTTGCAACACCTTGAGTATCTAGATTACCTCTTAGAATATGATAACGAACACCTGGTAAATCTTTTACCCTACCACCTCTAATCAGTACCACAGAGTGTTCTTGAAGGTTGTGACCTTCACCAGGAATATAAGCTGTAACTTCAAATCCATTTGATAATCTCACTCTAGCAACTTTTCTTAATGCAGAGTTTGGTTTCTTAGGTGTTGTTGTATAAACTTTAACACAAACACCTCTCTTTAAAGGTTGTTTTTGTAGAGCAGGAACTTTGTTCCTTGCTGCTGGTTTAACCCTTTTTTTTCTTAACAACTGATTAATAGTTGGCATAAATTTTTTAAAATTAATTAATTTATTTTTAGATGAAAATAACTGACAGGTTATTTTGTGGCAGCGTTTAGTACCGTTAGAAGCACTACATTCCAACCAAAAACATCGCCAAATTACTTATTAATAGGCCTTTGTCAAACTAAAACTGCAATTTTTAGGCGATTTTTTTACTGATTTGCTTGTGTTTCTTCAGGTTCTACAGCTTCTATTTTATCCTGCTCTGCTAAGAAATTATTATCATCCTCTAGAGCTTTATTGTTCCATCTATTTTTAATATTACCAGTACCTGCAGGAACTAATCTTCCAACAATTACGTTCTCTTTTAGGCCATTTAATGGATCAACTTTTCCTTTAATTGCAGCATCGGTTAATACTCTTGTTGTTTCTTGGAAAGAGGCAGCTGAAATAAACGATTCTGTTTGAAGTGAAGCCTTAGTAATACCCATTAGAACTCTTTCACCAACTGCTGGTGTTTTTCCTTCTGCAACCAATTTTTCATTAGTATTATCAAACTTAATTCTATCAACCACTTCACCAGGTAAATAACTTGAGTCTCCTGATACTTTAACCTCAACTTTTTTAAGCATTTGTCTTAAGATAGTTTCAATATGCTTATCATTTATTATCACACCTTGTAATCTATAAACTTCTTGAACTTGATTAACAAAATATTCTGTTAATTCTTTGATTCCTAAAATTCTTAAAATATCGTGTGGCAGTGGTTGACCATCTAAAAGATACTCTCCTTTTTGAATTTTTTCACCTGGATTAAAATTGATATGTTTACCTTTTGGAATTAAATAATTTGAAGGTTCTGATCCATCTTCAGGAACAATAGATACTCTTTGTTTACCTCTTACCTCTTTACCAAAAACAACACTACCATCATTTTCTGCAATGATTGCACTATCCTTAGCTTTTCTAGCTTCAAATAACTCAGCAACTCTTGGAAGACCTCCGGTTATATCTTTTGTTTTTGTAGTTTCTTTAGGTAATCTTGCAATCACGTCACCTGCATAAACTTTTTGACCGTCTTTAATTGATAAAATTGAATCTGGTACTAAATAATATCTAGCTTCATTATCATCAGCTTTTTTAATCACATTTCCTTTTTCATCTCTAAGAGTAATTCTAGGTTTTAAATCAGTACTTTTTGATTGACCTCTCCAATCAATTACTGATTTAGAAGAAATTCCTGTTGCATCGTCAGTAGTTTCTTGAATTGACACACCATCTATTAAATCTACATAACTAGCTGTACCACTTTTCTCTGCTATAACTGGGGTTGTGTAAGGATCCCATTCACATATTTTGGTATTTGCTTTTACTTTGTCACCGTTATTGAAAAATAGTCTTGATCCATAAGCAACTTTATAAACTGCTATTTGAACTCCTTTGTCGTCCTCAATAGAAAGTTGCGTGTTTCTTCCCATAACAATCAAATTCTTTTTAGAGTCTTCTAAAATATTTGAATTTATTATTTTTAAAGTTCCATCACTTTTGGTAACTATTTGAGAATCTTGTTTAACTGAAGCTGTTCCTCCAACGTGGAACGTTCTCATTGTTAGCTGTGTTCCTGGTTCTCCAATTGATTGAGCGGATATCATTCCAATAGCTTCACCAACATGAACCATCTTGCCTCTTGATAAATCCCGTCCATAGCAAGTAGCACAAACACCCTCTTTTGAACTACACGTCATTACTGAATAAACTTTAATTGATTTAACTCCTGCAGCATCTATTTTATCGCAGCCTGCCTCATCAATCATTTCAGATTTTTTAATTATTACTTCACCTGATAAAGGGTTTTTAACATCAGCAGCTGTTACTCTACCTAATGCTCTTTCAGATAAACTGACAACCACATTACCACCCTCTAAAATTTCAGATAGTTCAATAAATCCAGGATCATCGCAATTAACTTTAGTTATTGTCAAGTCTTGTGCAACATCACATAGTCTTCTTGTTAGATATCCAGAACTAGCTGTTTTAAGTGCTGTATCTGCTAATCCTTTTCTAGCTCCGTGAGTTGAATTAAAATACTCTAAAGCAGTTAATCCTTCTTTAAAGTTTGAAATAATTGGACTTTCGATAATTTCTCCCGATGGTTTAGCTATCAAACCCCTCATACCAGCTAATTGTTTCATTTGAGCAGCAGATCCTCTAGCTCCACTGTCTGCCATCATGAATACAGAATTTATTTTCAATCCTTCATCAGTTTTTTTTGTAGCTGAAATTCCTTTCATCATTTCTCCAGCAACTTTATCTGTACACTTAGACCAAGCATCAACAACTTTGTTGTATTTTTCACCTCTTGTAATTAAACCTTCAGCATATTGAGTTTCATAATCGGCAATTAATTTCTTAGTATCATCGATTAATTGAGTTTTATTTTCAGGGATTACAAGATCGTCTTTTCCAAACGAAATTCCTGCTTTAAATGCGTGTTTAAATCCTAAA
>QCGW01000010.1 GCA_003279775.1 Pelagibacteraceae bacterium AG-390-A23 | reverse complement strand
CAGGAAAAGGTGGTGAAGATTTAATTTTAAAAGTTCCTCTAGGTACACAGGTATTTGAAGAAGATAACAAAACTCTTCTTTTTGATTTTAATAAAAAAGGTGAAGAATATGTTGCAGCTGCTGGTGGAAAAGGAGGTTTGGGAAACACAAGATTTAAAAGTTCTACAAATAGAGCTCCAAGAAAATTTACTAAAGGCACTACCGGAGAAGAATTTACAATATGGCTTCAATTAAAAACAATTGCTGATATCGGTATTATTGGATTGCCAAATGCGGGAAAATCAAGTTTGTTAGCAGCATTAACAAACGCAAGTCCAAAAATTGCAAATTACAAATTTACAACTATTAATCCAAACCTTGGCGTGGCTTCTTACGATGATAAAGAAATTACCATTGCAGATATTCCAGGATTAGTTGAAGGTGCTCACGAAGGTATAGGTTTAGGGATACAATTTTTAAAACATATAGAGAGATGTAAGTCTTTACTACACTTAATTGATGTCACCAACTTAGACCTGAATGAGTCTTATAATCAGGTGAAAAATGAATTAAAAAGCTACAGTGCAAAGTTATTAGAAAAAAAAGAACTAATTGTGCTTAATAAAGTCGATTTGATTGATGAAGAAACAGTAAATGAAGTTATAGATCATTTTTCAAAGGGTAAAAATTGTGAGATTATGACAATGACAACTCTGGAAAAAGAATCTGTATCAAAAATTAAAGCAAAGCTTTTGTCTTATGTATCTTAAAAACTCTAAAATAATTGTTGTCAAAATTGGATCATCTCTCCTAGTTGATCAAAATAAAAAAATTAGGAAACAATGGTTATCTAGTTTTGCAAAAGATATTAAAAAATTAAAAGATAAAAATCAAAAAGTAGTTATTGTTAGCTCTGGTGCTATAGCTTTGGGTTGCAAGAAAATGAATTATAATAAAAAAAATATCAAATTAGATAAGAGTCAAGCTATTGCTTCTATTGGTCAAATAGAGCTGATGAATTTATTTTCACAAACTTTCGCAAAATATAAATTAAATATTTCTCAGATTTTGCTTACATTAGAAGATACTGAGGAAAGAAGAAGATCTCTCAATGCAAAACGAACTTTTGATAATCTTTTTGAACTTGGTTTTATTCCTGTAGTCAATGAAAATGACACTATTGCAACGAGTGAAATAAAATATGGAGATAATGATAGATTGGCATCTAGGGTTGCGCAAATTACAAACGCAGATACCTTAATTTTATTATCTGATGTTGATGGTTTGTATACAAAAAATCCTAAAATTTTTAATGATGCTAAACTAATAAAGAAGATTGATGATCTAAAAAAAGATCTAAAAAATATTTATATTAAAGGTGTAAATGAATATGGAAGTGGTGGTATGCATACAAAAATTGAAGCAGCAAAAATATGTCAGCTTGCTGGTACTAGTATGGTTATTGCAAATGGACTATATTCAAATCCTATTTCAAAAATAATTGAAAAAAATAATTGTACCTGGTTTAGTACAAAAATTTCAAAGTTAGATGCTAGAAAAAAATGGATAATAAGTTCTGTAGCACCTAAAGGAGCTTTAATAATTGATGATGGTGCTAAAAAAGCACTAAAATCTGGAAAAAGTTTGTTAGCAGCAGGGATTAGAAAAGTTTCGGGGAGATTTAACAAAGGTGATCATATTAAAGTATTAGATAAAAAAAATAATGAATGTGCTAGAGGGTTAAGTTCCTTTACTTCTGATGAGGTGACTAAAATTATGGGTCATCACTCTAATGAAATTGAAAAATTATTAGGCTATGTTGCAAAATCAGAAGTTATTCATAAAGATGATATGGTGGAAATTTAAATGATTAAATATATGAATTTAATTGGAATAAAAGCTCGAAAAGCTAGTGAGTATAAAGTTACAACTGAAGTAAAAAATAAAGTCTTAAATGATTACGCGAAATTAATTAAGAATGAAAAAAAATTTATTATTAATCAAAATTCAAAAGATATTAATTACGCAAGAAAAAAAGGTTTAAAAGAAAACTTAATCAAAAGACTTCATTTAAATGAAAATAAATTAGATGGAATTATAAATTCTATTTTAAAAATAGCTAAATTAAGGGACCCTATAGATAGCACTTTACAAAAATGGAAAAGACCAAATGGTTTGAATATTAAAAGAGTTTCAATACCAATTGGAGTTATTGGTGTTATTTATGAAAGTAGACCAAATGTAACTTCAGATGTTGCTAGTCTTTGTTTTAAATCTGGAAATGTAGTGATTTTGAAAGGAGGCTCTGAGGCCATAAATTCAAATAAAGCTTTAGCTAAGTTGTTTAGAAAAGCACTTAAAAAAAATAAAGTTGATGAAAACTTTATACAATTTATCGATTCAAAACAAAGAAGGCTTGTGGATATTATGCTTTCTAAAATGAAAAAATATATCGATGTCATCATACCTCGTGGTGGAAAAAATTTAGTTAAAAAAGTTTTAGAATTATCCAAAGTACCTATAATTGGCCACTTAGAGGGGCTTTGTCATACTTATATAGATAAAGATGCAGAATTAAAAATGGCTAAAGAAGTTGTCTATAACGCTAAATTAAGAAATACAAGTATTTGTGGCGCGACTGAAACTATTCTTATTCATAAAAATATAGTCAAAAAATTTAGTAATCCTATTTTGCAGGCACTTGAAAATAGTGGTTGTAAAATAATTGGCGATAAGATTTTGAAGAGTTATTACAAAGGCCAAGTATATCCTGCAAAAGAAAAAGATTGGTCAACTGAATATTTAGCATCAATAATATCTGTTAAAGTTGTTAAAAATTCTGAAGAGGCAATTAAGCATATTAATAAATACGGAACTATGCACACTGACTCCATCATTACAAAAAATAAAAAAACAGCAAAATATTTCTTAAAAAATGTTAAAAGCTCAATTGCAATGCATAATACCTCAACTCAATTTGCTGATGGTGGTGAATTTGGATTTGGTGGAGAAGTTGGTATTTCTACTAATACACTACCACCGAGAGGTCCTGTGGGTTTAAATCAATTGATTTCATATAAATATGAAATTACTAGTAATGGTAAAATAAGAAATTAAATTGAATAACACAAAAATAAAAATTGGTGTATTGGGCGGATCGTTTGATCCTGCTCACAAAGGACATTTAGCAATTTCTAAGGAAGCAAAAAAAAGATTTAAACTCAAAAAAATTATTTGGGCAATTACAAAAAAAAATCCATTTAAAATAGAGAGCAAGACATCTGTTGCTGACAGAATTAAATATTGTAAAAAAATAATTAGTACAAATTCATTTATTAAGGTTAAATTTTATGAAAAAATTATTAAATCAAATAAAACTATAAATTTAATCAATCATTTAAAAAAAGATAAAAACATTGAAATTTATTTTTTAATGGGTGCCGACAACCTTATTAATTTTCATAAATGGCATAAATCTAAATTAATTTCACAAAAATGTAACATTCTAGTTTTTGATAGACATGGGTATAAAAAAAATTCTTTAAAATCAAAGACATTTAAGCAACTTAGTAAGGCCAATCTAGAGTTTATTGAGTTTAATAAAGTCAACATTTCATCTTCTCAATTAAGAAAAATTTGATAATCTAAAAATCAATTAATGGACAAAATTTCAGACTTAAAAGAAATTGTAATCAACACGCTAGATCTCAATAAAGCTCAAGACATCGTAACTATTGATCTTAAAGACAAAAGTTCTATGGCTGATTACATGATCATAGCAAGTGGAACTTCATCTAGACATATACAATCTTTATCAGAACAAGTTTTAGAAAAACTTAAAAATAACGGTGTAAAAGACTCAAAAATTGAAGGTAAAGAAAGTGGAGAATGGAAACTTGTTGATGGAATTGATTTGATTGTTCATATTTTTCACCCAGAAAAAAGAAAGTTTTATGAATTAGAAAAAATTTGGTCAGAGCTAATTCCAAAAGAAAAAGTGATGATATGAAAAAAATTAAATTTTTATTATTAATTCTTTTCTGTGTTTTTTATTTAAATAAAACAGTTATTTCAGCCGAAATTGATATTTATAAAAAAATCGATCTCTTCGGTGAGGTTCTAGAAAAAATTAATAAAGAATATGTTGATGAGTTCAATCAATCTGAAAGCATGGATTCTGCGATTAATGGACTTTTACAATCCTTAGATCCTTATTCATCCTACATGTCCCCTAAAATTTTTGATGAAATGCAAACAGAAACCAGTGGTGAGTTTGGTGGACTAGGAATTGAAGTTAGCATGGAGGCTGGTGTGGTAAAAGTAATTTCACCAATAGATGATACACCTGCATCCAGAGCTGGATTAAAAGCTGGTGACTACATAGTAAAAATAAATGATGTTCAGGTTCAAGGAAAATCATTAAGTGAAGCTGTTGATTTAATGAGAGGACCTGTAGGTTCTGGAATAGAGTTAACAGTAAGGCGAAGAGGTGAAAGAAAAGCGTTAACATTTAATATCATAAGAGAAGTTATTCAGGTTCAATCTGTAAAATCTGAAATTATAGATGAAAATATTGGATACATCAGGCTTACTTCATTTAATGATAACAGTAGTGATCAAATAGAAAAACAAATTAAAAAACTTAGAAAAGATAAAAACTTAAATTCATTTATTTTAGATTTAAGAAATAATCCTGGGGGTCTTTTGTCTCAAGCAATAAAGATAACAGATTTTTTTCTGGAAAATGGAGAGATAGTTTCAACAAAAAGCAGAAAAAAATCTGAAAATAGAAAATGGTTTGCAAAAAAAGGGGATATTACCGATGGAAAAACACTATTGGTTTTAATTAACTATGGTTCAGCATCTGCATCTGAAATTGTTGCTGGAGCTTTAAAGGATCACAAAAGAGCAATCATCGTTGGTGAAAATAGCTTTGGTAAAGGTTCTGTGCAATCAATTATTCCTTTAAAAAATCGTGGAGCTATCAGATTAACTGTCGCAAAATATTATCTTCCCTCTGGAAAATCTATTTCTGAAGTAGGTGTTAGACCAGATATTGAAGTAAATGAAGAAGGTGATGATTTTAGAATAAAAACTGATACTGATAATCAATTAAACTACGCTATTAAATTACTTAACGGATAATATGAATAAAAATTTTAAAGATTTACCACTGAGAAGTGGGGTCGGAATTGTGTTATTGAATAAAGAAAATAAAGTATTCGTAGCAAAAAGAATAGATAATCCTAAAAATTTTTGGCAAATGCCTCAGGGTGGTGTTGATGAGGGAGAGGATAATTTAAAAGCTGCATTTAGAGAACTAGAGGAAGAAACAAGTATCAAAAGCGTAGAACTTATAAAAAAACTAGATGGTACATTAACCTATGATTTGCCTGATAGATTACTAGGTATTATATGGAAAGGTAAATACAAAGGTCAAAAGCAAAAATGGTTTTTAATGCGATTTATTGGAAATGATAGTGAAATAAATATTAATACAACTAATCCAGAGTTTTTAGATTGGAAGTGGATTGACCTAGATTTAATTACTGATGTTGTGGTTGATTTTAAACATCATGTTTATAAAGAACTGAAAGAAAAAGTAAAAAAATTAATTTAGAGTTTTTAAAACTTCAACTTTTTGATCTGCTAAATATTTAGATTGATCATTAATATCAGTTTTATTAGCCTCTTCTTCTGCCTCTTTAAGTAAATCTTGTTGCTTTGATTTGTCCATATCAGCAAGATTAAAAATTGTACTTGTTAAAATAGATAGATTGTTATTTTTAAACTCAACGATTCCATCTTCAACATAGTAATTTTCATCTCCTGATTTAGATAAAATCTTAATTATCCCAGGTTTCAAAAAGGAAATAATAGAAATATGATCCTTCAATATTCCCATCTCTCCTTCAAAAGCAGGGACCACAACTTCTGAAACATCATCTTTTACTAAAAAAGATTTTTCAGGATTTACTATTTCAACTTTAAACTCTTCGCTCATTAAGCAGCAGCTTCTTGTTCCATTTTCTTAGCTTTTTGTATAGCTTCTTCAATTGTTCCAACCATATAAAAAGCAGCTTCAGGTAAGTGATCATACTCACCTTTACAGATTGCATCAAAACCTTTGATCGTTGAGTCAAGATCAACAAGTTTTCCTGGAGAACCTGTAAATACTTCTGCAACGAAGAATGGTTGAGATAAAAATCTCTGGATTTTTCTAGCTCTTGCTACAACTAGTTTATCTTCTTCAGATAACTCGTCCATACCAAGAATAGCTATTATATCTTGTAGTGATTTATATGATTGTAGTATTCTTTGAACATCTCTTGCTACCCTATAATGCTCATCTCCAACAATTCTTGGATCCAAAATTCTTGATGTAGAATCAAGTGGATCTACTGCAGGATAAATACCAATTTCCGCAATTTGTCTTGAAAGTACAGTTGTTGCATCTAAGTGAGCAAACGATGTAGCTGGAGCTGGGTCTGTTAAATCATCAGCAGGTACATAAATAGCTTGTACAGATGTAATTGACCCTTTGTTTGTAGTCGTAATTCTTTCTTGTAGATTACCCATATCAGTAGCTAATGTCGGTTGGTATCCAACAGCAGATGGAATTCTACCTAACAAAGCTGAAACCTCTGATCCTGCCTGAGTAAATCTAAAAATATTATCTACGAAGAAAAGTACGTCCTGACCTTCCTGATCTCTAAAGTATTCAGCTACAGTCAACCCTGTAAGTGCAACTCTTGCTCTAGCTCCAGGAGGTTCATTCATCTGTCCATAAACTAAAGCAGCTTTTGAACCGGCTCCTTCTTTTTTAATTACTCCAGATTCTATCATTTCATGGTAAAGATCATTTCCTTCTCTAGTTCTCTCTCCAACTCCTGCAAAAACTGAAAAACCACCATGAGCTTTTGCAACGTTATTAATTAATTCCATAATTAAAACTGTTTTTCCTACTCCTGCTCCACCAAATAATCCGATCTTTCCACCTTTTGCATACGGTGCAAGCAAATCAATTACTTTAATACCTGTTACAAGGATTTCAGTTTCTGTTGATTGGTCATTAAATTCAGGTGCAGCTCTATGAATTGGCCAACTTTCTTTAGTTTTAACTTCGCCTCTTTCGTCAATTGGTTCACCAATTACATTAATAATTCTTCCAAGAGTTTCAGGCCCAACCGGAACTTGAATAGGAGCATTTGTGTTAGTAACTTCATCACCTCTTTTTAATCCTTCAGTGGCATCCATAGCAATTGTTCTAACAGTAGTTTCACCTAAGTGTTGTGCTACCTCTAAAACTAATCTGTTATCACCGTTTTTACATTCCAATGCTGTTAAAATTTCTGGTAGTTCACCATCAAATTTTACGTCTACTACCGCTCCAATAACTTGTGTGATTATTCCTTTGCTCATAATTATAAACTTTCTGCTCCTGATATGATTTCTATTAGTTCTTTTGTAATTGCTGCCTGACGACTTCTATTATATTCGATAGTAAGTTTGTCAACCATTTCACCTGCGTTTCGGGTTGCATTATCCATTGCACTCATTCTAGACCCTTGCTCGCTAGCTGAATTCTCTAACATTGCTTTAAATATTTGCGTAGAAATATTCTTTGGCAATAAATTGCTTAAAATTTCATCTTCATCTGGTTCAAATTCGTAACTTTCTTCTGAGCTGCTTTCTTCTCCCTCATTATTTAAAGGGATAATTTGCTGTGCTTGAGGAATTTGAGTAATTACATTTTTAAATTGGTTATAAAAAATTGTACAAACATCAAATTCACCTGACTCGAATTTTTCAATTACCATTTTCCCAACTTTGTCAGCATCGAAATAATTTGCATTTTTAGACTCTTTGAAAGAAATATTTTCAATTATTTTGTCACCATAAACTCTTTTTAGTTGATCATTTCCCTTTGAGCCTACTGTAATAATTTTAAGTTCCTTACCTTCATCTAGAATTTTTAAAAAATAACTTTTAGCTTTTTTAATAATATTAGAATTAAATCCGCCACATAAACCTCTATCAGAAGTCATCACCACACAAAGATGAGTTTTTTCCTGACCAGTACCTGACAGTAACTTTGGTGCATTTTCTTTATCAGATATACCATTTGATAAATTTAAAATAACATTATTCATTTTTTCAGAATAAGGTCTTCCCTTCTCAGCGCTTTCTTGAGCTCTTCTTAATTTAGCTGCTGCAACCATTTTCATAGCTTTAGTAATTTTCTGTGTAGACTTTACACTAGCTATTCTTTTTTTTAGGTCGTCTAAACTTGCCATAAATTATTAAGATTTAAAATTTCCTTTTAATTGAGTGATTACCTCAACAAGTAATTTTTCTTTATCTTCCTCAAGTTTTCCTGAAGTTAAAATTGACTCTATAATTTCAGGCTTATCTGATTTACATTTTTCAATAATCTTGCTCTCAAATTCAGCAACATCTTTTAGATCTATATCGTCCAGATAACCTTTAACTCCGCAAAATACTGAAATAACTTGTTCTGCAACAGTCATAGGTGAATATTGTTTTTGTTTTAAAAGTTCAGTTAGTTTAGAGCCTCTATTTAAAAGTTGCTGAGTAGATGCATCTAAATCAGATCCAAATTGAGCAAAAGCTGCCATTTCTCTATATTGTGCTAACTCTAGTTTCATTGAACCAGAAACTTTTTTCATCGCTTTAGTTTGAGCTGATGAACCAACCCTAGATACTGATAAACCTACGTTAATTGCAGGTCTTATACCTTGGTTAAATAGTTCTGTTTCAAGGAAAATTTGTCCGTCTGTAATTGAAATAACGTTAGTTGGAATGAACGCGGATACGTCTCCACCTTGTGTTTCAATAATTGGCAGTGCAGTAAGTGATCCACCACCATGTTCGTCACTTAATTTAGCTGCTCTTTCAAGTAATCTACTATGAAGATAAAATACATCTCCAGGATAAGCTTCACGTCCCGGGGGTCTTCTTAATAGCAATGACATTTGTCTATAAGCAACTGCTTGTTTAGACAAATCATCATAAATTATTAACGCATGCATTCCATTATCTCTAAAATACTCACCCATCGTACAACCTGTATACGGTGCTAAGAATTGTAAAGGAGCAGAGTCAGATGCAGTAGCAGCAACGATTGTTGTGTACTCCATAGCTCCAGCTTCTTCTAATGTTTTTTGAATTTGTCTTACTGTTGATCTTTTTTGTCCAACTGCAACGTATATACAATACAGTTTTTGTTTTTCATCACCAGATTCATTGATTTTTTTTTGATTAATAATTGCATCTACTGCAACTGCTGTTTTACCAGTTTGTCTATCACCAATAATTAATTCCCTTTGCCCTCTTCCAATTGGAACTAGACTATCAATTGACTTGAGACCAGTTTGCATTGGTTCACTTACTGATTGTCGTGGAATAATACCAGGAGCTTTTACTTCAACCCTGCTTTTTTTAATTCCTTTATCTAATGGTCCTTTTCCATCGATAGGATTTCCTAAACCATCCACTACTCTTCCTAATAATTCTTTTCCAACTGGAGTATCAACAATATTACCAGTTCTTTTTACTACATCCCCTTCTTTAACATTTCTGTCATCACCAAAAATTACGACACCAACGTTTTCACTTTCTAAGTTTAGAGCCATACCTTTTGAACCATCTGCAAACTCTACCATTTCACCAGCTTGAACATTATCCAAACCATAAATCCTAGCAATACCGTCTCCAACTGATAAAACTTGACCAACTTCTGTAACTTCTGCTTTATCACCAAAATTTTTAATTTGTTCTTTTAATATTTTTGTAACTTCTGAAGGATTTATTTCCATTTATGCCTCTATCATTCTATTTTCGATTTGTTGTAATTTATTTTTAATTGAGGTATCGACCATAGTACTTCCTACTTGTACTACCAAACCTCCTATTAAACTTTCATCATGTTTGTAGTTTAATTTTATTTTTGAGCTAAAATTTTTTGTTAACTCCTCTGTAATTTTTGCAATTTCTTCATTAGATAATTCTTTTGCTGATTTTAATTCTGCCTTAAGTTCACCTCTTTTTCTTGAACAAATTTCAATAAAGCTTTTAAGGATACGTTCAATAAAAAAGAAACGTCTTTTTTGGATTAAAAAACTTAAAAAATTTTTAAATAAAGACTCAAATTTATTATTTTCAGAGATTGTATTTATTACTTTCAGTAAATCTTCTTGGCTTGTAGTTGGATCTTTAATCAAATTAGAAAAATCTTCACTTTGATCAATTAAATTAAGAATAGATGAAGACTGATCTTCGATCTGACTTAAAAGATTGTTTTCCTCTGAAAGTTCAAAAAGCGCAAGAGAATACCTTTCAGCTGAAGTTATTGAAAATCCGGTGTCTTTACTCAACTTGGTTCCTCTATAATGTTGAAGATTATTTAAAAATCACGCCCTAAATAGCATATGACCCTTATGTCTTCAAGTAGCGGATTTGTAAAAAAGGCCTCTTTTTTGCGGTTAATTGAAGTTAATTGGGTCAACATCAACTGAAAGTTTTATTCCAGAAGAAAATTTATATTTTGGAATAATTTTTGCAAGAGAGCTTTGTAGTTTCATGGATTTTAAACCTCTGATTAAAAATCTAATTCTAAATTTTCTCTTTAATCTAAATAATGGGGCATTCACAGGCCCTAATATTTTTCCTTCAATTTTATTTTCAATGAAATTTTTAAAATTAATAGCTTCTTTTTCTAATTTAATTTCATTATCTCCTGTTAAGATTAAAGAAATAAACCTTTGAAATGGAGGTAGTTTATTTTTTTTTCTTATGTCTAGTTCTCTTTCTAAAAAAATATCTGGATTTTTACTTGTAATTTCTGAAATCATCTTAGTATTATTTTCATAAGTTTGAAAGTATACTGTTGCTGGCTTTCCTGTTCTTCCTGCACGTCCTGAAAGTTGATGATAGAGCTGCAAATTTTTTTCTGCACCTCTTAAATCATGTCCTTGAGATGAAAGATCGATATCAACAACTACAATGCAATTTAAACTTGGAAAATGAAAACCTTTTGAAATTAATTGAGTTCCAACCAAAATATGCGTTTCATTATTAATAATTTTATCTATTTTTTCTTTAGAATCTTTTTTATTCATTGTGTCACTTGAAAAAATCTCTATTTTTTTTCCAGGGAATTTTCTTTTTACCTCTTCTGAAATTCTCTCAACACCAGGGCCGCTAAATATAAATTCACAATTGCCTTCTTTTGTACAGTCCCTTTCAAGATCGGATTTGAATCCACAATAATGACATAATAAGTTATTTTTATTTTTATGATAAACTAAATTGATACTACAATTTGGACATGTAAAACTTGTAAAACACTTATTACATAAAGCATTTGGAGAAAAACCCCTTCTGTTTAAAAAAAACAAAACTTGATCTTTTTTTTGCAAATGTAAATTAACTTTTTCAATAATTTCATTTGATAGCCATGATTGTTTTTCAAGTTTGGTATTATTTAAATTAATAATTTCATAATTAGGTAAAGCTGCATTTTGATATCTTTCATTTAATCTAGAAACCTCGTATTTACCCTTTTTAATATTTTCAAAAGTTTCTATTGAAGGAACAGCAGTAATCAAATTTATTGGAATGTTTTCAAAAGATGCTCTAGAAATTGCCATATCACGAGCATTGTAGGTTATGCCTTCATCTTGTTTAAATGATTGATCATGTTCCTCATCAACAATTATCATTCCTAATTTTTTGAATGGTAAAAACAATGAAGACCTTGCACCAATAATTATTTTTATTTTACCATTAGAAACGCCACTCCAAATCAATTCTTTCTTTTTTTTTGAAATACCTGAGTGCCAAACTGCGGGCTTAAAACCAAAATATTCTGAAAATTTTTGTTCAAACTGACTAGTTAAACCTATTTCTGGTAATAAAATTAATCCTTGAAAACCCTTCTCTATCAGTGGTTTTAATGCTTCAAAATAAACTAAAGTTTTTCCTGATCCAGTTGTGCCTTGTAAAACATGAACTCTAAATTTTTTATTTGAAACATTCATTTTTTTTAGAGATTTATTTTGATCACTAGACAGCTTGATTAAGTTTTGCTTAATTTTGCTATCAAATATTTGATAAAGTTGAGTTTCTTTGTTCTCTACCGCATCACTACTTAAGAGCACTAACTTTAATGCCATACCTTTTGGGATAAGATTATATTCTGCAAACCAATTTAAAAAATTAATTGTATTTTTTTTTAATGGAGTAACGTTTAATTTCTTGATTACCTTTTTAGTCTTAAAATTTTTATTATTATTTTTTTCAAATTCATCCCAAACAACACCAGTAATTTTTGATTTTCCAAAAGGTACCATTACATAATCTCCAACTTTAAGAGTTAAATTACTTTCATAAGTAAATGGATGATTAAAAATATTTGGTACGAGAATCGGATATTTCATATTTTTATAATATGAAAAAAAATTAAGAGTGTATTGCTCTTTTATCTACTGATAAAGCAGCTTCTTTAACTGCTTCAGAAAAAGTTGGATGAGCATGACAAGTTCGGGCGATATCTTCTGCACTTGCACCAAATTCCATTGCAACACCAATCTCTGCAATTAATTCTCCTGCATGAGGTCCAATTATATGTGCACCTAATACTTTATCTGTTTGCTCATCAGCTAAAATTTTAACAAAACCTTCTGCATCATCTATGGCCTTGGCTCTTGAATTAGCCATAAACGAAAATTTCCCTACTTTATATTTTTTATTTAATTCTTTTAATTGTTCCTCAGTTTTACCGATTGATGCTACTTCTGGTGTTGTATAAACTACCCCTGGGATTGTATCGTAATTTACATGTCCAGATTGACCAACTATGTTTTCTGCAACCGCTATACCTTCGTCCTCCGCTTTATGTGCAAGCATTGGACCAACAATTACATCACCTATTGCATAAATGTTTTCAACGTTAGTCTTAAAAATTTTATCAGTTTTAATTCTATTTCTTTCATCAAGATCTACTCCTACAGACTCTAAGTTCAAACCATCTGTATTAGGTTTTCTACCTACAGAAATCAAAACAACATCACACTCAAAATTATTTTTATTACCATCTTTATCTACTGTTGAAACCACTGCACCTGCTGGATTTTTTTTAATTGTTTCAACTTTATTTTGCATATTAAATTTCATTCCCTGTTTTTTTAAAATTTTCATAAATTCTGAAGAAATTTCTTTATCCATTCCAGGTGTAATATGATCTAAAAATTCAACAACTTGCACCTCTGCTCCAAGTCTAGACCATACAGATCCCATCTCCAATCCTATATAGCCTCCTCCTACTACAACCATTTTCTTAGGTACCTTTTCTAACTTTAAGGCACCTGTTGATGAGACAATTGTTTTCTCATCTATTTCTATTCCTGGTAATGAAACTGGAACTGATCCTGTTGCAATAACTGTTTTTTCTGATTGGATGACAGTTTCTTTATTTTTATCATCCTTTATTAAAATTTCATTTTTTGATTTAAAACTTCCGTGTCCTTTAAAGTAACTAACTTTGTTTTTTTTCAAAAGAAATTCAACACCTTTGGTAAGAACTGTTACAGCTTTATCTTTGCTTTTCATCATTTTGTCTAAATTTAATTTTACTTCACCAACTTCAATACCTTTGTTTGCTAAATTTTTTACTTTATGAAATTCTTCAGACAGATTAAGTAAGCTTTTTGATGGGATACAACCAACGTTTAAACAAGTACCTCCCAAAGAACCTCTAGACTCTATACATGCAGTTTTTAATCCTAATTGAGCAAGTCTGATTGCACAGACATAACCACCCGGTCCACCTCCAATAACTACAGCTTGAAATTTTTCTGACATTTAAATATCTAAAAACAACCTTCTAGGGTCCTCTAAATTTTCTTTAATCATTTTAAGGAAAGATACAGATTCTTTTCCATCAATAATTCTGTGATCATATGATAATGCTAAATACATAATTGGTCTTATTTTGATTTCACCGTCTACAACAACAGGTCTTTCCACTATATTATGCATGCCCAACACTCCAGATTGAGGTAAATTTAGTATTGGAGTTGAAAGCATAGACCCATACACGCCTCCATTACTTATTGTAAATGTTCCTCCCTGGAGATCTTCAATCGTTAGCTTTCCATCCCGAGCTTTTTCTGAAATTTCTTTAATATTTTTTTCAATATCAGCAAAGGATAATTCATCTGCATTTCTCAAAACTGGAACAACCAAACCCTTATCTGTTCCAACAGCAAAGCTAATATTGTAATAGTTTTTATAGACAATCTCATCTCCTTCTATTTCAGCATTCACCGCAGGGAAATTTTTTAAAGCAACCACACACGCTTTTACAAAGAAAGACATAAATCCTAATTTTATTCCATAACGAGTTTGAAAATCCTCTTGATTTTCTTTCCTCATTTCCATCACACTGCTCATATCAACTTCGTTAAATGTTGTTAAAAGAGCAGCATTCTCTTGGGCTTGTTTTAATCTTTTTGCAATAGTCTGTCTCAACCTAGTCATCTTAATTCGTTCTTCTTCACCATATTGAATTTTTCTTTCAGATGGTTTTGGATTTGCACCCATCAAACTTATTAAATCTCCTTTTAAAACTCTCCCATCTTTTCCTGAGCCTTGAATTGAATTAATATCGATATTATTCTCAGTTACTATTTTTCTCACTGCTGGAGACAAGGTTGGATTAACATTTCTTTTAGGAGCAACATCTGGTTTAACTTCCTCAGTTAAAACCAATGGTTTCTCTTTGTGTTTTTCTATCTCTTTTTCTTCAAAAACTTTTGGTTCTTTTTTATTTGCATCTAATTTTATTACATTACTCTCTGCAGGAACTATTTCCTCTTGCTTGATTTCTTTTTGGGTTTGTCGCGCAGATTTAACCGCTCCACCTTCTGCTGATACAGAACCTAATAATGCTCCTACTTCAACAACCGATCCATCTTGTGAATTTATCTCTATTAACACACCAGAAATTGGAGATGGCACTTCTAAGTTTACTTTGTCTGTCTCAAGTTCTACAATTGGCTCATCTGCTTCGACTGTATCACCTGCATTTTTTAACCATTTTGCAACAGTCGCTTCTGTTATACTTTCACCAAGAACTGGGACTACTATTTTTTCACTCATTAAAATTAATCAAATACCTTGTTAATTATTTCTTGTTGTTGAGAATTATGCCTTTTGGCATATCCTGTTGCAGGAGTTGCGTCTGGGCTTCTTCCTATATAAGAAATTTTATTATTATTAGCCTTTAAAGTGTCTAATGTCCATTGGATATAATCTCTAACTGAAAACCAAGCACCCATATTTTTTGGTTCTTCTTGACACCAAAAGAATTCAGCATTTTTGGAGTACGGTTTTAACTCCTTAACCAAAGCTTTTGCTGGAAATGGATACAATTGTTCAATTCTATACATCACTACATCATCTCTTTTAAGCTTTTCTCTGGCGTCTAACAAATCAAAATATACTTTTCCAGAACAAAGAATTACTTTTCTTATTTTAGAACTTTCTTTTAGTTTAATAAATCCTTTAGACTTAGGATCTATAGCATGATCCCACAATACTCTATGGAAAGTATTTTTTTTGTTAAAATCTTCTAAATTTGAAACACAATACTTATTTCTTAATAATGATTTTGGTGTCATTATAATTAGTGGCTTTCTGAAACTCCTATGCATTTGTCTTCTTAAAGCATGAAAATAATTTGCTGGGGTTGTGCAGTTCATTACTTGCATATTATCGTTTGAGCATAATTGTAAAAATCTTTCTAATCTTGCTGAAGAATGTTCTGGTCCTTGTCCTTCATATCCGTGAGGTAACAACATTACTATACCAGATGCTCTATTCCATTTTCTCTCACCAGATGCAATAAATTGATCAATTACTACTTGAGCTCCATTAGCAAAGTCACCGAATTGTGCTTCCCAAAGAGTAAGTGTGTTTGGCTCTACTAGACTATAACCATATTCAAAACCTAAAACCGCAAGTTCAGATAAAAAACTATCTACTACTTCAAATTGCTTTTGATTTTTAGAAATATTATTCAGTGGAATGTACCTAGAATTATCTATTTGATTTCTTAAAACAGAATGTCGTTGACTGAATGTTCCTCTTCCAGAGTCTTGTCCTACAAGCCTAACTGGATATCCCTCTTCTAGCAAAGATCCAAAAGCTAAAGATTCAGCTGAAGACCAATCGATTCCAGTACCTTTTTCGATACTTTCTTTTCTGGCATTAAATATTTTAGAGATAGTCTTGTGAATATTTTTTTCCTCAGGAATACCATTTATTTTACCTGAGATTATTTTTAATTTATTTTCATCGAAACCTGTTATGCCCCTCTTATCTTTGCCTCTTTCAGGTTTATATCTTGACCATGTTCCCTCAAACCATTCTATTTTAGGTTTATAATCTTTTGCACTTTTGTATTGTTCATCAAGTAAATCTTTAAATGATTTAACATTTTGATTTAATAATTCTTCAGTTATAGATTTTTCGTTTACTAATTTATTTCCATAAATTTTGTAAACACTGGGATGAGATCTAATTTTTTTATACATTAAAGGTTGAGTAAATGAAGGCTCATCTCCCTCGTTATGTCCAAATCTTCTATAACAAATTAAATCTACTACAACGTCTCTATTAAATTTTAATCGAAATTCTGTTGCTATTCTAGTTGCATAAACAACTGCTTCTGGATCATCACCATTAACATGAAGAATTGGAGCCTCTACCATTTTTGCAACATCAGATGGATAAGGTGAAGACCTCGCAAATCTTGGGCTAGTAGTAAATCCTATCTGGTTATTAACAATAATATGAATTGTTCCTCCAGTGTTATGTCCTGGTAGTCCAGACATTGCAAAACATTCTGCTACAACTCCTTGACCAGCAAAGGCTGCATCCCCATGAATAAGAATAGGTATAACTTTATTTCTTTCACGGTCTTTATGAAAAAATTGTTTAGCTCTTGTTTGACCTAAAACAACTGGGTTAACAGCTTCTAAATGAGAAGGATTATCTGTTAAACTGACATGTACTGAATTTCCATCAAATTCTCTATCAGACGACGCTCCAAGATGATATTTTACATCTCCAGCACTATCTTCAGAATCAGTACTAAACTCACCAGCAAACTCATTAAAAATTTTTTTGTAAGATTTTTGTAAAACGTTTGCCAAAACGTTAAGCCTACCTCTATGAGACATACCTATTTTAACTTCTTTTATATTGTTTTGACCACCAATTTTTATTATTTGTTCAAGAGCAGGTATTAAACTTTCACCACCATCTAAACCAAATCTTTTTGTTCCCACATACTTTGTAGCTAAAAATTTTTCAAATCCTTCTGCCTGTACCAATTTATTTAAAATTGCCTCTTTACCATTTTTTGTAAATTGAAGTGCATTTTTATCTTGCTCTATCCTGTCCCTAAACCACTTTCTTTCATCTGGGTTTGAAATATGCATGAACTCATAACCTATTTTTCCACAGTAGGTTTTCTTCATAAACTTAAGTATTTCTCTTATATTTGCATATTTACGATTGATTACCCCGTTTAGAAAAATTTTCTTATCGTAATTTTCTTTTTTAAAACCGTAAAAATCTGGATGAAGCTCATCTAGATATTCTGACTCTCTCATTTCTAAAGGATCAAGATCCGCTAATAAATGTCCTCTTAGTCTATATGCTCTAATTAATGCTACAGCACTAATAGAATCTTTATTTGAGTCAGCAAGTAATTGAAAATTAAATTTTTCTGAAGTGTCTAATTTGACATTATCAAAATCATTTTTATCTTGTTCTTCTATTTTTTTTTGTAATTCATCAATATCAATCTTTTTTTTAGTAGGTCCCCATGATGGACCATTAATTTCTTTTGCTATAACATTTAATTCTTCACCAATTCCCTCAAAATAATTTGCCCAACTTTTTGGAAGATCAGCATCTTTATTTACAAACTTTAAATACATTTCTTCTATAAATGCACTATTAGATTTGTTTAAAAATGAAGTTTTTTCGAAATCAAGATTTTTTGATGAAGACATCTTTTTATTTAATATATCCCTCTAATATTTTTTTTCAATTAGACAGTTTATCAAATAAAGTTTTTCCAATAATTGATGGTGATTTGGCAACTGTAATACCACATTCTTCCATTTTTTTAATTTTATCTTCAGCTCCACCCTTGCCACCTGATATAATGGCACCAGCATGCCCCATTCTCCTTCCTGGAGGAGCGGTAATTCCAGCAATAAATCCAACTATTGGTTTTTTAATCTTATGATTTTTTATAAAGTCAGCCGCTTCTTCTTCAGCTGTTCCACCAATTTCACCTATCATTAAAATAGATTTTGTTTCATCATCATTTAAAAATAAATCTAAACAATCTATAAAATTTGTTCCATTAATAGGATCACCACCAATACCAATACAAGTTGATTGACCAAGTCCATTTTCAGTTGTTTGGGCTACTGCTTCATATGTCAATGTTCCTGACCTTGATACAATTCCAACACTTCCTCTTTTGTGAATACTTCCCGGCATAATCCCAATTTTACATTCATCTGGTGTGATTATTCCTGGACAATTAGGTCCAATTAATCTGCTACTAGATCCACTTAATTTTTGTCTGACATTAAGCATATCCTGAATTGGGATACCCTCTGTTATACAAACAATAAGTTCAACTGATGCATCAATAGCTTCAATGATTGCTGCTGCTGCAAATTTAGCAGGTACATAAATCATAGTTGCATCTGCTCCTACTTCATTTTTTGCCTCTAAAACGCTATTAAAAACTGGTCTGTCTAAATGTTTTTGTCCACCTTTCTTTGGCGTAACTCCACCAACAAGATTGGTTCCATATTTTATAGCCTGCTCTGAATGAAACGTTCCATGTGAGCCAGTAAATCCCTGACAAATTACTTTAGTATTTTTATTTACCAAAACCGACATTTTATTTTATCGCCTCAACAATTTTCTTAGCAGCGTCATCTAAATTTTCTGCAGAAATTAATTTTAATCCAGAATTATCAAGAATTTTTTTTCCTTCTTTGAAATTTGTGCCTGCTAATCTTACAACCAAAGGTACACTGATATTAATTTCTTTAGCTGCATCAACTACTCCTTGGGCAAGAACATCACATCTCATTATTCCTCCAAAAATATTAATTAAAATACCTTTAACATTTTTATCTGAGAGAATTATCTTTAATGCAGCAGATACTTTTTCTTTTGATGCACCACCACCTACATCTAAAAAATTTGCTGGCTCTTTACCATACAATTTAATTATATCCATTGTTGCCATTGCTAATCCTGCCCCATTCACCATACAGCCAATACTTCCATCTAGCTTGATATACGCAAGATCATGCTTGCTAGCTTCTATCTCGGTAGGATCTTCCTCATTTAAATCTCTTAATTCAACAATTTCTGGATGCCTGAATAAAGCGTTAGAGTCGAAATTAACTTTTGCATCTAAACAAACAATTTTTTCCTCTTTTGTCAAAATTAATGGATTTACTTCAACCATGTTTGCGTCAGTACCTACAAACATTTTATATATTGATTTAATTAATGTTATTGCTTGTTTTTTTGCGTCTTCATTTAAATTAAAAATATTAATTATTTTTTCACAATCTGAATCAGAAATTTCATCACTCATATCAACTTTTGTAGTTATAATTTTTTCAGGTGAACTGCTTGCAACTTCTTCAATGTCCATCCCTCCTTGGTCACTTGATATAAATGCAATTTTAGAACTTGCCCTATCAACCAGGCACGATAAGTAAAATTCTTTATCTATATTTGATGACTCTTCTACGTATAATCTTTTTACCTCTCTACCTTCAGGGCCAGTTTGATGAGTAACTAGTGTTTTTCCAAGTAATTCTTTAGCTGCTACCATTAGTTCCTCAATAGAGTTTAAAATTTTTACACCACCAGCTTTTCCTCTACCTCCAGCATGGATTTGTGCTTTAAGCACATATTTCTCAGTTTTGAGTGCTTTTGCTTTTTGAATAAGTTCATCAACATTAAGCGCAAATACTCCTTCGGGAACTACAGCTCCATATTTTTTTAATATTTGTTTAGCTTGATGCTCGTGAATATTCATTATTATTTAGATAAATCAGGATCTATTTTAGATGCAGCTTCCCATAAAGCTTTTACAGCATCTATTGAATGCATAAATTCTTTTTTTTCTTTTTCATCTAAATTAATCTCTTCAATTTTTTCTACACCATCTTTTCCAATGACAACAGGAACACCTGCATAAACATTTTTCACACCATATTCTCCATTTAATTGTACAGCGCAGGGTAATAATTTTTTCTGATCATTTAAATATGCTTCTGCCATTTGAACACCTGAAGCTGCTGGTGCATAAAAGGCTGATCCTTTTTCTAAATACTTAACTATTTCCGCACCACCATCTCGTGTTCTTTGATTAATTTCCTCAACTCTTTCTGAAGAAATCTTTCCATCCTCTACAAGATCCAACAATGGTTTACCTGAAATTTTTGTAAATCTTGGCATAGGAACCATGGTGTCACCATGACCACCCATAACCATTGCCTCAATTTCTCTTACTGGCACATTAAGTTCTAATGATAAAAATAATTTAAATCTCGAACTATCTAAAATACCTGCCATACCAA
The DNA here is from genome assembly GCA_003279775.1 of Pelagibacteraceae bacterium AG-390-A23. Taxonomy (GTDB): domain Bacteria; phylum Pseudomonadota; class Alphaproteobacteria; order Pelagibacterales; family Pelagibacteraceae; genus Pelagibacter. Next base: position 15,934 of record QCGW01000010.1, on the reverse strand, counting down.
CAACTTTATTTGATGGCAAACCTGAAAATTTTTGAAATGCCATAACCATAACGTCTAAAGGATTGGTGATACAGATCACAAAAGCGTTAGGAGCATTTTTCTTTACCCCCTCAGCAACTTGTTTAATAATTTTTAAATTAATTCCAAGAAGATCGTCTCGGCTCATTCCAGGTTTTCTTGGAACACCTGCTGTAATTATAATTACATCTGAATCTTTTATATCCTCATAGTTATCAGTTCCTGAAAACCTAACATTGAAACCATCTACAGATGAAGATTGTGCAATATCTAATGCTTTTCCTTTTGCAATACCACTAGCTACATCAAATAAAACCACTTCATTTACTAATTCTTTTGTTCCTATTAAATGTGCAAGAGTTCCACCTATTTGGCCTGCACCAATTAAAGATATTTTTGTCATTTATTTCCTTTATTTCATTGTTGGCATAACAAATTCCGCATTTGATCGGACACCTGAAGGCCATCTGGATGTTACTGTTTTAAGTTTAGTATAAAATTTTATTCCTTCCATACCATGCATTCCACTATCTCCAAATAATGATCTTTTCCAACCACCAAAACTATGAAATGCCATTGGAACTGGGATCGGCACGTTAATACCAACCATACCTACTTGAATTTTACTTGCAAAAGTTCTACCTGCATCACCGTCTCTTGTATAAATACTAACTCCATTTCCGTACTCATGGTCGTTAATTAATTTTGCAGCTTCTTCAAAAGTTTTTACTCGAACAACTGATAAGACTGGACCGAATATTTCCTCTTTGTAAATTCTCATATCTTTATTTACATGATCAAACAAGCATCCACCTATATAAAAACCATTTTCATAACCTTGAAGTTTTAAACCTCTTCCATCAACCACTAGCTTTGCGCCTTCCTTGACACCTAAATCAACATAACTTGTAACTTTTTCTAAATGTTGTTTTGTAACTAAAGGTCCCATTTCTGATGCTTTATCCATTCCAGGACCAACTTTTAAAGCTTCAGCTTTTTTTGATAATCTTGATACAAGTTCATCACCAATATCTCCAACCGCAACCGCAACTGATTGAGCCATACATCTTTCTCCGGCTGAACCATAAGCAGCACCCATTAAACCATTTACTGCACCATCTAAATCACAATCTGGCATAACAACTAAATGGTTTTTTGCTCCACCCAAAGCTTGAACTCTTTTTTCATTTTTAGCTGAATTTTCATAAATATATTTTGCAATAGGAGTAGATCCTACGAAACTAACAGCTTTGATATCTTTGTTTTCCAAAATTGCATCAACAGCTTCTTTATCTCCATTTATTACGTTAAATACTCCCTCTGGAAGACCCGCCTCAGAAAGTAATTCTGCTAATCTTATTGCGCAAGAAGGGTCTTTTTCTGATGGTTTAAGAATAAAACTGTTTCCACAAGCTATTGCTATTGGAAACATCCACATTGGTACCATAGCAGGAAAATTAAAAGGTGTAATACCTGCAACAACTCCTAATGGTTGTCTTATTGACCAACTATCAACATTGGTTCCAACATTTTCTGAAAACTCACCTTTTAATAAATGTGGTATTCCACAAGCAAATTCTACCACCTCAAGTCCTCTAGTTAAAGAGCCTCTTGCATCTTCATAAACTTTTCCATGTTCTGAAACTATTAACTTCGTTAATTCATCAGAATTTTTTTCAATTAATTCTTTAAATTTAAATATTATTCTAGCTCTTTGTAGAGCAGGTTTTAAAGACCAACTTTCAAATGCGCTTTTTGCTACCTCAACAGCACTGTCTAGATCAGATTTTGAAGCAAGTCTTACCTCTGACTCTTGTTCGCCAGTTGCTGGATTAAAAACTTTTCCTTTTTTATCTGAAGATCCCGGAATTATTTTACCGTTTACGAAGTGTTCTATTAATTTCATGAATACGGTGTTTTAGATCAAAAATATCGAATAGTCTATTTAAACATTAGCTGTTGCTAACATTTTTTTTATTTCAGCTATAGCTTTTGCTGGATTCAAGCCCTTAGGACATGCATTTGTACAATTTAATATTGTATGGCATCTATATAATTTTAATTCATCTGAAACTTTTTTTAATCTAGCTTTTCTCTCTTCATCTCTACTATCAATAATCCATCTATATGCCTGTAGTAGAACTGCTGGACCTAAATATTTATCTCCATTCCACCAATAACTTGGGCAAGATGTAGAGCAGCAAGCACACATAATGCATTCGTAAGCACCATCAAGTTTTGCTCTATCTTCTTTAGACTGATAAATTTCTGTTGTCTGTTTTGTTGAGTTATTTTTTAACCAAGGTTCAATAGATTGATATTGTTTATATAAGCCATCTAAATCACCAATCAAATCTCTTTTAACTTTTAAATGAGGTAGAGGATAAATATCGATGTCACCGTCTATCTCTGCATGAGGAGTTGTACAAGCAAGTCCGTTTTTTCCTCCCATATTCATAGCACAAGAACCACAAACACCATGAGCACAAGATCTTCTATAGGCCAATGTAGGATCAATTTCGTTTTTAATTTTATTTAGAATATCCAGCACCTTAGATGGACAATTATCCATATCAACTTCGTATGTATCAATTCTAGGATTTTCTTCTGTAGATGGATCCCATCTATATATATTTACTTTTCTTAAATTTTTAGATCCAGTTTTGTCTTTAAAATATTTGCCCTTTTTAACCTCTGAATTTTTAGGTAAACTTAGCTGAACCATTAATATACTCGCTCTTGTGGTGGAAAATATTGAACTTCATTTGTTAAAGTTGATTTGTGTACTGCTCTGTAACTAATCTTTGTATTTTTTCCATCACACCAAGCAAGAGTATGTTGCATAAATTTTTCGTCATCTCTTTTTGGATAGTCATCTCTTGCGTGAGCACCTCTGCTCTCTTTTCTATGATATGCAGACTCTACAGTAGTTACTGCTTGTCTTATTAAATTATCAAATTCTAATGTTTCAACTAAATCAGTATTAAATACTAAAGACCTATCTTTAACTGAAATTGAGTCCATACCATCATAAGTTTTTTTAATCTCATCAACACCTTCTTTAAGATTTTTTTCTGTTCTAAAAACTGCACATTTCGACTGCATAGTTTTTTGCATTGAAAGTCTAAGTTCTGCAGTACTATTATTTCCTTGTGCATTTCTAAGTTTATCAAATCTATCTAAACATTTTTGTGTTTCTGACTCAGAAATTTCTTCATGAGGTGTTCCTGGCTTAACTAACTCAGCTGCTCTTTTTGCAGCTGCTCTTCCAAATACTACTAAATCAATTAAAGAATTAGAACCAAGTCTATTTGCTCCGTGGACAGAGACACATGCCGCTTCTCCTATAGCCATTAAACCTGGAACAGTTTTTTCTGAGCCATTTACAGTTAATACTTCTGCTTTATAGTTTGTTGGAATACCACCCATATTATAATGAACTGTTGGTACAACAGGAATTGGTTCTTTAGTTACATCTACATTTGCAAATAATCTTGCTGCATCAGTAATTCCAGGAAGCCTGCTTTCAATAATATCTTTATCTAAGTGACTTAGGTTCAAATGAACATGATCTTGATCTTTTCCAACACCTCTTCCCTCATTAATCTCAATAGACATAGATCTGCTTACAACATCTCTTGATGCTAAATCTTTTGCATTTGGAGCATATCTTTCCATAAATCTTTCACCTTTAGAGTTTGTAAGATAACCCCCTTCTCCTCGCGCACCTTCTGTTATTAATGTGCCATGGCCATAAATTCCTGTTGGGTGAAATTGAACAAACTCCATATCCTGAAGCGGCAGTCCAGCTCTTAAAACCATTGCATTACCATCACCAGTGCAAGTATGTGCTGATGTTGCTGAATAATAAACTTTTCCATAACCACCTGTAGCAATAATTACTGTGTGCGCTCTAAATCTATGAATTGTGCCATCATTCAAATTCCAAGCAATTAGACCTTTGCATTCTCCATTCTTCATCAACAAATCTAATGCAAAATATTCTATAAAAAATTCTGTATTATGCTTTAACGCTTGTCCATATAATGTGTGTAAAATAGCATGTCCTGTTCTATCAGCTGCTGCACAAGTTCTTTGAACTATTCCATTTCCATAATTTTTTGTCATTCCACCAAATGGTCTTTGATAAATTTTTCCTTCTTCAGTTCTGCTAAATGGAACTCCATATTTCTCTAACTCTAAAACTGCTTTAGGTGCTTCTTTACAAAGATATTCAATACTATCTTGATCACCTAACCAATCTGCACCTTTGACAGTGTCATACATGTGCCATCTCCAATCATCTTCTCCCATATTTCCTAGTGCTGCTGATATTCCACCTTGTGCAGCTGATGTATGACTTCTGGTAGGAAATACTTTTGAGATACAAGCTGTTTTTAAGCCAGCTTCGCTTAGCCCTACTGCCGCTCTTAAACCTGATCCACCTGCACCAAGTACAACAACATCGTACTCATGGTCTATAATATTATATGCTTTCATGTATTTAAGTTAAAAATTACAATTATTGTAATTATTGGAATTGTTATAGCAAAAAAATTTAGGACTTTGTTTGCGGCATTTTTGGTTTTTTTATCGTTAATATAGTCTTCAAAAACCTCACTTATAGTCAAAGCTGAAAAAAAATAAGCAATAACTAAAAATAATCCAATTAGGAATTTAGATGGTTGTGTTGTTAAAAAATTCACTATTTCAAAATAACTTTTATCATAGATATTCACTAAATTTATAATAAACCAAAGCATTAAAGGTAATAAGATTGCAGAACTAATTTTTAAGAATAACCATTTTTTTGTTACTGGAAGCATTATATTAATCCTCTGCCAATTAAATAAATTAAGATAGTTAAAACAATCGAACCGAAAATAACTAACAAACCTGTAATTTTTGTTGTTTGTAATTCAAATCCATAACCTAAATCCATAATCAAGTGTCTTACTTCACTTAACATTTGAAAACTAAATGACCAGGTTATTCCGATTAAAATAAACTTACCTAAAAAAGTTTCTAAAAAAATTTTAATAATTTGATAATCACTTTCTCCTAAAAGCATTAATGCAAACCAAATACAAATTAATGTGATCGCAAAAAAATTAATTATTCCTGTAATTCTATGTGAAATAGATACTAATGAAGAAATATGCCATTTATAAATCTGTATGTGTGGTGATAAAGGTCTGTCTTCCATATTTTATTTTGAGTTAATAATTGTTTCGGCAATTTCAACAGAATTAAGTGCTGCACCTCTAAGTAGGTTATCTGATACAATCCACAAATTTAATGAATTTTTTTTAGTTTTGTCTTCTCTAATTCTAGATATATATGTCTCATCACTCCCAGCTGCTTCAAATGGTGTGCTATAACCTCCATTTTCTCTTTTATCAATTACCTCACAACCATCTGCTTTACTTAAAACATCTCTCACTTTATCTAAAGTATATGGTTTTTCAAATTCTATATTAACAGACTCTGAATGAGAAACTAAAACAGGAATTCTTACACATGTAGCTGTAAGTTCTATTGAATCATCTAATATTTTTTTTGTTTCATTTGTCATTTTTAATTCTTCTTTTGTATATCCATCATCAGCAAAAACATCGATATGTGGAATAACATTAAAAGCGATTTGTTTAGTAAAATTTTTTGACTCTATTTTTTTTCCATCTAAATATTGTTTAGTTTGATCTATTAATTCGTCCATTGGACTTTTGCCACCACCCGAAACAGATTGGTAAGTTGAAACTACAACTCTTTTTATTTTGAATAAATTATGTAGTGGTTTAAGTGCTATAACAAGTTGTGCTGTAGAACAATTTGGATTTGCAATAATATTTTTTTTCATATTTTTAATTTCAGCTGCATTCACTTGTGGAACGATCAATGGAACATCTGGATCCATTCTAAAAAAACTCGAATTATCAATTACAATTGTGTGCTTGGCAGCTTTTTCTGCATATTTTTCAGCAATTTTTCCTCCAGCTGCAAAAAAAGTTATATCTGCTTTTGAAAAATCATATGTCTCTAAATTTTCAATAACATACTCTTTATTTCTAAAAGAGATTTTTTTTCCTGCACTTTTTTCTGAGGCAACTAAATATAGATCATCAAACTTGAAGTTTTTTTTATCAAATACTTCAAGAGTTTTTCTACCAACATTTCCTGTTGCACCTACTATAGCTATGTTCATTTTAAAGCTGTTATACTAAATAAAAGGTAAATCGCAAACTTTACCACTGCAAATATCACTATTTATGCTTGCTTTTACCTTCTGGTCTACATTCCAATGTGATTTTTTCATCATGGCAATACCAATCACTTTTTTAAAATGTGGTGAATAGCATGCTGACCGTAATTCTCCAACGATGTTGTTCTGATCATCAGTAAGATCTAAAGATCCTGTTAAACTTATTTTCTCTATATCAAATTTAACTCCCATTAATTTTTTATTTATTCCTTCAGATTTAATTGTCTTCAATTTTTCTTTTCCTAAAAAGATAACATCACTATCTATGTTAATATATTTATCGAAACCACATTCATAAGGATTATCTCCATTATCCATATCATTACCATGAGATAACAGTCCACTTTCGATTCGTTCAATCAAATTAGGACACCCTGGTTTAACATTAAATTCTTTTCCAATTTCAAATAAATGATCATACAGTTTTAAGCCTGCTTCTGTATTTTGAACATATACTTCATAGCCTCCTTGTTTAGACCATCCAGATTGTGCGATAAGGTGTTTTGCACCTCCAAATTCAAAATAATCAAAACCAAAAAATTTTAATTTTGTGATCTGTTCTCCAAATATTTTTTCCATCAATTTAAATGATTTTGGACCTTGTACAGCCATGATATCAACTTTTGGCTCTGTGATTTCAACATCAAATTTATTTCCAATTGCTAATCCTTTTGCAAATAATATTACGTCCGTATCTGCAATAGAAATCCACCATTTATTTTCGTTAATTCTTAAAACAACTGGATCATTAATTAAACCAGCATTATCATCTATAATCGGACAATAATAACATCTTCCATCTTTAGATTTTGATAAATCTCTACAAGTCATCAACTGAACTAGTTTTGCAGAATCTTTTCCTGAAATTTCTACCTGTCTTTCAGCTGCTACATCCCAGATCTGAACATGCTCTTTTAAATGATGATAAGATTCTTCAATTGAACCAAAGGCAGCTGGAAGCAACATATGATTATAAATTGTATAAGCTGTAACACCCTGTTCCTCAATTCGAGAAGTATATGGAGTACTTCTAAGTCTTCTTGATTTTGCAATTAAAAAGTTTTTCATTTTTTCAAAAATTCTAAAACTTTGTCTCTCATTTCAAATGCTTTTTCAATCATAATCATATGTCCACAACCCTCTATTATATGTGTAGATGAATTATTAATTAGACTAGAAAATTTTTTTCCAGCTTCTAGATTTACCATCTTATCTAAAGAGCCAAAAATAAACATTGATGGGAATTGTATTAATTTAGCAGCATCAGAACCATTTTTGTAATTGTTACATGCAACAAGATCTACCGCCAGTATGTCTCTTATATCTCGAGGTGATTGTATTATTTTTTCTACTGGGTTACCTCCAATAAATCTTTTTGAACCCTCATAACCCCACTTCATCATTAATTTAACTGCGTCGGAGTCCCCATTTTTTGCTAGATCAATCAAATCTGGATGTACTGGCATTTTATTTGAGCCTCCAATAAAGACTAACTTTTTTAATCTACCTTTATATTTGTGAGCATATTCAAGTATCTCCAAGCAACCTTGGGAATGACCAATTAAAATTAAATTATTTAGATTTAGTTCGTTAAAAACCCGTTCTAACCAATCAGCTATTTTTTCAATACTATCTAAGCAAGGACCATCGGAATTACCATGCCCAGGTAAATCAATAGATAATACATTAAAATTATTATTTGAAAAAAATTGTTCTGTTAGAGACCAAACAATATGAGAAAGACCGCTCCCATGAAGAAATACTATTGTATCTTTATTTTGATCAATGCCCTGTCCTGCATCAGAAGCATAAACATTTTTATTTTCTAATTGAAAATTCAAAAATTACCTAAACTTGTTTTCTCAATTCAAATTTTTGTATTTTTCCTGTTGAAGTTTTTGGCAAATCACAGAACACAACCTTTTTAGGAACTTTAAATCCTGCTAAAGTCTCCTTACAAAAATCAATTAATTCTTTTTCAGATACTGGTTTATCTTTAACCATTTCAATAAATGCGCAAGGAACTTCGCCCCATTTTTCATCTGGTTTAGCAACAACTGCAGCAATAGAAACTGATGGATGTTTAGAAAGTGTATTTTCTATTTCAATTGAGGAAATATTTTCTCCTCCAGAAATAATTATATCTTTTGATCTATCTTGTATTTTTACATAACCATCAGGATGCATCACGGCTAGATCACCACTATGAAACCACCCATCCTTCATAGCTTTATCGGTAGCATCTTTGTCTTTAAAGTAACCTTTCATTACTACATTTCCTCTAATCATAATTTCACCAATTGTTTTTCCATCTTTAGGAACTTCTTTCATAGTATCTGGATCCAAAACAGTTACACCTTCAGTATTTGGATATCTCACACCTTGCCTAGCTTTAATTTCATTTTGTTTTTCTTCATCAAAATTGTTCCACTCATCATTCCAAGCACACTGGGTAACATGTCCATAAGTTTCTGTTAAACCGTAAACATGCATAACTTCAAAACCTAATGCTTTCATTTTTTTGAAAATTATACTTGGTGGAGGTGCTCCAGCCGTTAAGACATAAACTTTTTGTTTTAATTTTTTTTTGTCACTTTCTGGTGCTCCAGTAATCATATTTAATACAATTGGTGCACCACCAAAATGGGTTACTTCATATTTTTCAATTAATTCAAAAATTTTTTTAATATCAATATTTCTTAAACAAATTGTCCTTCCATTTAACATCGGAACTGTCCACGGATAGCACCAACCATTACAATGAAACATCGGAACAACTGTTAAAAAATTTAATCTATTTGGCATATTCCAAGCTACCGAACTTCCTGTAGACATTAAGTACGCACCTCTATGATGATAAACTACTCCTTTGGGATTTCCTGTAGTACCTGAGGTATAGCTTAATGATATTGCTTGCCATTCATCTTCTGGCATTTGCCAATCGAAATTTTCATCACCTGTATTTAAAAAACTTTCATATTCTAAATCACCAATTTTTTCTAATTTCGATGGATCGGCATTTTTATCATCTATATCAATTACTGTAATTTTCTTATTTAAAGTTTTTAATGCTTTCTTAACTTCTCCATGCAATTGTCTATCAACTACTAGCACCTTTGCATCGCTGTGATCTAAAATATATGAAATTGTATTTGCATCTAGTCTTATATTAATTGTATTCAATACTGCACCTGCCATAGGTACTGAATAATGTCCTTCGAAAATCTCAGGTGTATTGAAGGCCAAAAACGAAACTGTATCTCCTTTTTTAATTCCAATTTTTGACAGTGCGCTAGCAAATTTTACAGCTCTTTTGTAAACTTCCTCCCAAGTATATTTCCTATCTTCATAAATTATAGCTTCGTAATTTGGATAAATTTCTCTTGCTCTTTTAAGAAATGTTAGCGGGGTAAGTGGAACGTAGTTCGCTTTATTTTTATCTAAATTTGTCTCGTAATGATTCATTATTAATTAAACTTAAAATTCATTATATTAGAACTTCCAGTAATAGCAGATTTGTAATGATACTCAGCTCTAGGCAATACCTTATCAAAATAAAATTTTGCTGTATTTATTTTATCAGAATAAAATTCTTTATTTGAATCAAATTCCTTAAAGCTTATATCTAAAATTTTGATCCAAGCATAAGCAATTGAAACATATCCCAGACTTCTTAAATAATCATTTGCTGCAGCACTAACATCGTCTTTTTCGATTTTATGTTTATCCATAATCCAGTCGGTAAACTTAGATAAAATATCCAAATAATGATTTAATTCTTTTGAAAATGTTTTTACTTTTTCATTTTTACTATCACATTCAGATTTAACCATATCTAAAAACTTGTTGATAACATCACCATTTTTAGTTGATAATTTTCTAAATACTAAATCTGCTGCCTGAACAGAATTTGTTCCTTCATAGATTGGCGTAATACGATTATCTCTGTATAACTGCTCTATTCCTTGGTCTTTAGTATACCCATACCCACCATGTATTTGCATCGCATCGTTCGTAATTTCCATAGCTAAATCTGTAAATAATGATTTAACAACTGGTGTCATCAATGAAACATAATCCAAAGCTTCTTGTTTAATTTTTTCATCTGGATGATAAAGACTTACCTCAGTTTGTTGCGATAACCAAAAACATAAAGCCCTTTCTCCTTCAATAATTGACTTCATATTAAGTAAAGATCTTCTAATATCCGCATGATCAATTATAAAGTCTGCGCCATTTGAAGATTTTGAATTATTTGTTTTTCCTTGCTTTCTATCTTTTGCGTAGGCAAGTGAGTTTTGATAAGCAATTTCAGAAATTCCTAAACCTTGAATGCCTACCACTATTCTCTCAAGGTTCATCATAGTAAACATAGCGCTAAGACCTTTGTCTTTGTTACCAATCATATACCCTGTTGCTTCATCAAAATTTAAAACACATGTTGCTGAACCCTTAATTCCCATTTTGCTTTCAATGGATCCTGTTGAAATTCCATTTCTTTGACCAACACTACCATCTTTATTTACAATAAATTTTGGAACTAAAAATAAACTAATTCCTTTAGTGCCCGCAGGAGAGTCCGTTGATCTTGCTAAAACTAAATGAATAATATTTTCAGTTAAGTCATGATCACCAGAAGTTATAAAAATCTTTTGACCACTAATTTTATAGGTATCATCAGATTGTTTGACGGCTTTGGTTTTTAACAAACCTAAGTCTGTACCACAGACTGGTTCTGTTAAACACATAGTGCCACTCCATTTACCTTCGACGATCTTTGGTAAATATTTATCTTTAATTTCATCTGAAGCATGATGATTAATACAATTGTAGGCACCAATACTAAGTTCACTATATAATTTAAATGACAAACTGGCTGAGGAAAGCATTTCATCAAAGAATGCGCTTACTGTTTTTGGCATTCCTTGGCCTCCATATTTGGGGTCACAAGACAATGACGTCCAACCATCTTCAATGTATTTCTGATATGCTTCTTTGTAACCCGGTGGTGTTCTTACAACACCATTTTCTAAAATTGCTGGATTTTCATCACCTGCTTTAGCAAGAGGTAAAATTAAATTTTGATTTATTTTAGCTGCTTCTTCTAAAATATCTTTAACAAGATCTGCACTCACCTCATTATATTTTTCAAGCTCATTATAGTTTTTATTGTCTCTTAATTTTTCAAAGAGAAACATCATATCTTTTACTGGAGCAGTATAACTTGGCATATTTAAAGCTTAGAATAATTCTAGTTTTATTGCAATTTTGAAATTATCGCATCACCCATTGCTGACGTGGAAGTTTCTTTCATGCCTTCTGACATTATATCTTTAGTTCTTAACCCATCATTTAAAACATCTTGAACTGCTTTTTCTAAAATATCTGCTTCTTTATCAAGATCTAAAGAATACCTCAGTGCCATAGCAAAGCTCAAAATAGAAGCAATTGGATTTGCCATCCCTTTACCAGCTATATCTGGAGCTGACCCGTGTATAGGCTCGTACATCGCTCTCATCTCACCATCTTTATTTTTTGCGCCCAAAGATGCTGATGGTAAAAGACCTAAAGATCCCGTTAACATTGAAGCTTGGTCTGACAACATATCTCCAAACAAATTATCTGTTACAATTACATCAAATTGTTTTGGGTTTCTTAAAAGCTGCATAGCACAATTGTCTGCTAACATATGACTTAATTCTACATCTTTGTATTCTTTTTCATGAAGTTCTTGGACTTCTTCTTTCCACAATTGTCCTGCTTCCATCACATTTGATTTTTCACAAGAAGTAACCTTGTTTGATCTTTTTCTAGCTAAATCAAAAGCAATCCTAGCTACTCTAGTAATTTCACTAGTCGTATAAGTGTGTGTGTTAATTCCTTTTCTTTCTCCATTTTCAATTGGCTTAATTCCTCTAGGTTCACCAAAATATATACCACCTGTTAACTCTCTTACTATCATTATATCTAATCCTGAAACTACTTCTGGCTTTAGGGTTGAAGCATCGACTAATTGTTTAAAACAAATTGCAGGCCTTAAGTTAGCAAAAAGCTTTAATTCTTTTCTAAGTTTTAATAATGCTCTTTCTGGTTTTTTGGAAAATTCTAGGTTATCCCATGTAGGACCACCAACTGCTCCAAGCATAATTACTTCACTTTCTAGTGCTTTGTAAAAAACCTCATCAGTGATTGGGGTACCGTGTTTATCATAAGAACAACCACCAACTAGCTCCTGATCAATTTCAAAATCTAAAGATTTTTTATCATTAAACCAGTTAATAATTTTTTTTACCTCAGCTATTACCTCCGGACCAATACCATCACCAGGAAGTAAAAGTATTTTTCTTTTTTTTACTTTAATCATTAAATACCCAAGGCTTTTCGTTTTTTAAATTTGTTTCAAACTTTTCTATTTTTTCTGATTTTTTTAGCGATAAAGCGATATCATCAAGTCCTTCTAACAAACATTTTTTCTTAAATGGATCAACTTCAAATTTTAGCTCATTATTTCCATAAACTATTTTTTCCTCTTGCAAATCAATAGAAATTTCTTCTTGTCTATTTGCGTATTCAGATAGCTCTTTTATTTTTTCTTCTTCAAGGATTATAGGCAAAATTCCATTTTTAAAACAATTACTAAAAAAAATATCTGCATAACTTGAACTTATTACACAAGTAATTCCAAAATCTAATAAAGCCCAAGGAGCATGTTCTCTTGATGAACCACATCCAAAGTTTTTTCCAGCAATTAAAATTTTAGATTGATTAAATGGATCTTTGTTTAACACAAAATCATTTATTTCTTTGCCTTGATCATCATATCTCATTTCAAAAAACAAATTTTTTCCGAGGCCAGTTCTTTTGATAGTTTTTAAAAACTGTTTTGGAATTATCATGTCTGTATCGATATTTACAATTGGTAAATAAACTGGGATACTTTTTAATTTATTAAATTTTTGCATTTAATTTTGATACTTTCTGACATCATCTAAATTACCTGAAATTGCAGCTGCTGCAGCCATTCCTGGACTAACCAGATGGGTTCTACCACCTCTACCTTGTCTTCCCTCAAAATTTCTATTTGATGTAGAGGCGCATCTTTCTTCTGGCTTTAATTTATCGGCATTCATCGCTAAACACATAGAGCAACCTGGTTCTCTCCATTCAAACCCTGAGCTAACAAAAATTTTATCTAGTCCTTCTTGCTCTGCTTGTTCTTTAACTAAGCCTGAGCCTGGAACTACTATTGCATTAACATGCGATGATACTTTTTTATCTTTTACGATTTTTGCTGCTTCTCTCAAATCCTCTATTCTGCCATTAGTACAACTACCAATAAATACTTTATCTATTTTTATATCTGTGGCTGCCATGTCAGGTTTTAAACCCATATACTTTAAAGCTCTTTCAATTGAATTTTTTTTATCTTCATCAGTCTCATTATTCGGATTTGGAACTTTTCCATCAATTGTTATTACATCTTGTGGTGACGTACCCCATGTAATCATGGGTAAAATTTCATTTGCGTTAAGGCTAATTTCTTTATCAAAACTAGCATCAGCGTCTGTTTTTAAAGTTTCCCAATAGTTCAAAGCTTTATCCCAATTTTCACCTTTTGGAGACATTGGTTTTCCTTTTAAATATTCAAAAATTTTTTCATCTGGTGCAATTAACCCTGCTCTTGCACCACCTTCAATTGTCATATTGCAAATAGTCATTCTTTGTTCAACACTTAAAGATCTTATTAAATCTCCAGCATATTCCACAACAGATCCTGTACCACCTGCTGTACCTATTTTTCCAATTATTTGAAGTATTACATCTTTAGAAGTAACTCCTAAAGGAAGTTCACCATTAACATTAATTCTAAAATTTTTTGCTTTCTTCTGAACTAGTGTTTGGGTTGCTAAAACATGTTCAACTTCTGAAGTTCCTATTCCAAATGCTAAAGCACCAAATGCTCCATGCGTTGCAGTATGACTGTCTCCACAAACAATAACTGTACCTGGTTGAGTAAAACCTTGTTCCGGTCCTATGATATGAACGATACCTTGCCTCTTATCATCCATACCAAATAACTGAACACCGAATTCTTTACAATTTGCCTCTAAAGTATCTACTTGAATTTTTGACTCTTCATCTGAAATACCTTTTGATCTGTCAGTTGTTGGAACATTATGATCTGCAACTGCTAAAGTTAAATTTGGGTGCCTAACTTTTCTATTAGAATTTCTTAATCCCTCAAAAGCTTGGGGGCTTGTCACCTCATGAATTAAATGTCTATCTACAAAAAGTAAAGATGTGCCATCATCTTGTTTATCAACTAGATGATCGTTCCAAATTTTATCGTATAATGTTGTAGACATTGAAAAAAAAATTATTTTTTTTCTGTAGAGCTTTCTGATTTTTGTTCTTCTTTAGGAGCCTCTGCTGCTGGAGCTGCTTCTGCTGCTGGAGCTGCTTCTGCTTTTGGAGCTTCTTCTTTAGTTGCTTCAACTGCAGGAGCTATATTTTCCTCTGTAACTGTTTCTGGTTTTGCCTCGATATCAATACCAATTTTTTTTCTAATTTTTTCTGCAATCCTTGCTGATTTACCGGTTCTGTCTCTTAGATAATAAAGTTTTGCTCTTCTTACTTTACCTGATCTAATAACTTTAATTGAGTCAATTAAAGTTCCAAATAGTGGGAAAGTTCTCTCAACACCCTCTCCAAATGAAATTTTTCTAACCGTAAAAGATGAGTTTAGATCTCTGCTTTTTTTAGCAATACACACTCCCTCAAAATATTGAATTCTGTCTTTTTTACCCTCGGTAATTCTCACACCAACTTTAACAACGTCTCCAGGATAAAATTCTGGAATTTTTTTCTCTGAAAGAATTTTGTTAACGTTATGCTGGTTTATTTCTTCAATTGTTTTCATGTTAGTATTTATCAAATTAATTCTTCTTATATTTTTCCCATAAATCTGGTCTTCGGACGCGTGTTATAGCCTCAGATTGAGATAAACGCCAGTGTTTAATTTTATTATGATCACCTGATAATAGCACGTCTGGTACAGCTTTTTCCTCCCAAATTTGAGGTTTTGTATACTGAGGGTACTCTAGAAGACCATTTTCAAAGGTTTCATCTAATTTAGAGTTTTCATTTCCTAATACACCTGGCAGCAATCTTAAAATACTATCTATAACTACATATGCCGCCGACTCCCCGCCTGACAAAACATAATCTCCGATACTAATTTCCTCAATATTTCTTGTTGAAAGTATTCTTTCATCCACACCTTCAAAATGACCACAAATTAAAGACAGAGATTTTTCATTAGCTAGTTCTTTTGCTAAATTTTGATCAAATTTTTTTCCTTTTGGTGATAAGTATAAAATTCTTTCACTCTCATTTTTGTTTTCATCTAAAGACTTTGCAAGAACATCTGCTTTTAACAACATCCCTGAACCACCCCCATAAGGTGTGTCATCTACTGTTTTATGTTTGTCATCAGCTGCATCTCTTATGTTTACAACTTTAAGTTTCCATAAATTATTTGATAAAGCTTTTCCATAAAGTCCTTTAGATAAAGGACCAGGAAAAACCTCTGGATAAAGTGTAAACACTTGAGCTTGCCACATAAATAATCTTTAAATTATTTTTTTTCCTCTG
>QCGW01000009.1 GCA_003279775.1 Pelagibacteraceae bacterium AG-390-A23 | reverse complement strand
TGTTAGACAGTGCGATGCAGTTGGTGAAATTCAAAAAACTTTATTCTATGGGACAGAAGAATTTGGAGGAGAATATTCTAGTATTGCAACATTACTTCCAACAGGGAAGGGTACTTCAGCTTCACATTTAACAGCAACACAAGATAAATTTGTAGAAGGAGAGGCTACAATTATTGAATTATCTGGAGTTTATAAGAGATATCATGCTCCAATGGCAAGAACAGTTCTGCTTGGAAAACCCAATCAATTAAAGATTGATACAATGAACAAAACAATTGAAGCTTTAAATGCTGGAATAAGTCAAATTAAACCAGGGAATACAGCAGACGATGTTGCGCAGGCTTTTTGGAAAATATTAGATAAATACGGAATAGAAAAAAAATCTAGAACAGGTTATTCGATTGGTATTGGTTATCCTCCCGACTGGGGTGAGCATACACTTAATATTTATAAAGGAGATATGACAGTTCTAGAACCTAATGTTTGTTTCCACATGATAGCTGTAATGCAGTTTGGAGATTGGGGTGTAGAAGCATCTGAGGCTATAAGAGTTACAGAGAATGGATCTGAATTGTTTTGTAATTTTCCAAAAGAGCTTCATATTAAGAGTTAATTAGCTATTGAAATCTATTTATACAAATGTTTTATATTCACCTTTATGTCTAAAAATCCAGAATTTGTAAAATTTGATAAAGTAGATAAAAGTTATGACGGTAAAGTTCTTGTCGTAAAAGATTTACAATTAGATATTGCAGAGGGTGAATTCATAACAATGCTTGGTCCATCGGGCTCAGGTAAGACAACTTGTTTAATGATGTTGGCTGGTTTTGAAACCCCAACTCACGGTGAAATATTATTAGATGGAAATATAATTTCTAATATTCCTCCTCATAAAAGAGGGATCGGAATGGTTTTCCAAAACTATGCATTGTTCCCACATATGACAGTTTATGAAAATTTAGCTTTTCCATTAAGAGTAAGAAAAGTTGAAAAAGATAAAATAGATAAAAAAGTTGATAAAGCATTATCAATGGTTTCATTAAGTGGATTTGAGACAAGAATGCCAGCCCAGCTTTCTGGAGGTCAACAACAACGTGTGGCAGTTGCAAGAGCCCTAGTATTTGACCCTGCGGTTGTTTTAATGGATGAACCTCTTGGAGCTTTAGATAAAAATTTAAGAGAGAGTATGCAATATGAAATTAAACATATTCATGAAAGCATCGGTGTAACAGTTGTATATGTAACTCATGATCAAAGCGAGGCATTAACTATGTCAAACCGAATTGCAGTATTTAATGATGGAAAAGTTCAACAGCTTTCAAATCCCGCAGAACTATATGAGAAGCCAGTAAACTCTTTTGTTGCTGAGTTCATAGGTGAGAACAATACTTTCAATGGCGAAGTTGTGGATATCGACAAAGACAAATGTAAAGTTAAATTAGCAAACTCTGAGATATTAGCCAACCCAATTTCAGTTAAATCAAAAGGAGAAAAAACAACTGTATCATTGAGACCAGAGAGAGCTTTAATAAATCCAACTGACAAAATGGATAACATGTTCACAGGAAAGATCGAGGAAGTAATTTATCACGGTGATCATACTAGAGTTAGACTAAATCTTTTGGGAAGTTCAGAGTTTATTCTTAAAGTGCCTAATAGCACATCTAATTTAGAGCTCAAAGTCAGCGAAGATATAAATATTGGTTGGAATAGTACTGATGCAAGAGCACTAGACCCAAAATAAACTTCAACTAAAATTCACATATATCAAAGACAAAATCAGCTGTTGACTTCACTTTAGCTATTTGTTGTACTTTTACTTATATAAATTAATTTATATCAACGTTTAAACGGAGGAATAATGAAAAAACTAAGTAAATTATTACTTGCTCTTTCTTTTGCTCTTTCAATAACTACATCTTCATTTGCAGTTACTGTTGCATCATGGGGTGGAGCTTATACAGAGTCTCAAAAGCTAGGGTATGGTGATCCGACTGCTAAAGCACTTGGAGTAGAGATCAACTGGGTTGACTATTCTGGTGGTTTATCAGAAATCAAAGCACAAAAAGAAGCTGGTGCTATAACTTGGGATATCATAGACTTATTTGCATTCGATACGATTAACGGATGTGATGAAGGTTTATTTGTTAAATTTGATTTTGACAAAGACTTCCCTGCTGCGCCAGATGGAACTCCTGCAAGTGAAGACTTCTTCACAGGAATGCCAAGTGAATGTGCTGTAGGTAACATTTTATATTCTTGGAACTACGCTTTTGATACAAGAGCATTTGGTGGTAAAGAGCCTAAAACAATTAAAGACTTCTTTAACACTAAAAAATTTCCAGGAAAAAGAGCGATCTATAAAAGTGCATTAACTAATTTAGAAATCGCTTTAGCTGCTGACGGTGTTAAAATGGGTAAAGGTGGAGAGATAATTTATAGAAAACTTGAAGCTGATGGTGGTATCGACAGAGCTATGGATAAAATTAAAGCATTATGCACAGATCCAAATGGTGGATGTGTATTCTGGTCTGCAGGTGCTCAACCGCCAGAACTATTAGTTGCTGGTGAAGTTGTAATGGCTACAGGTTGGAATGGAAGATTCTTTAACGCTGAAGTAGGCGAAGGTGCTCCAATTAAACAAGTATGGGATGGTCAAGGTCTTGACTACGAATATTTCGCACTTGTTAAAGGTGGACCAGATGAAGCAAATGCTAAAAAAGCTTTAGCTATGATGACTAACACTGAAATGTTAGCAGGTAGCGCGAAGTATATTGCATATGCTCCATGGAGAAAATCTTCTCTTGAGATCATCAAAGCTGGTGAGCCATGGTACAAAGATGGTAAAACAGAAATGATGCCTCAAATGCCAACTGCTCCTCAAAATACTAAGAGATATTTCTTAGTTGATCCTTTTTTCTGGGCTGATAACGGAACAGAGATCGGAGAGAAATGGGAAGCAATGAAAGCAGGCTTATAATTTCAGTTTTAAACACTGAATTTATATAATATATTTAGGGCGGTTATTAATTAACCGCCCTATTTTTTTATGAGCTCTGAAACAAAACAAATATTAACAACTGACGGAATACCCTTAGAGGTCAGTTTAAAAAAAGCTGAAAAGAAGAATAAAATAAAAGCATTTCTTCTTGTTGCTCCATTACTTTTATTTTTAGTTATTACTTATGTCTTTCCTATAGGAGAGATGTTTAGCAGAAGTATAGATGATAAAATGATCACAAATATGCTCCCTAAAACATTTAAAGAAATGGAAAATTGGGATGGTCAGGAATTACCTCCAGAAGAAGTTTTTGCAGCCTTTTACTATGATTTTAAAGCTCTTGTTGAGAAACAAGAACACGGAAAACTTGGTCAAAGATTAAATAAAGAAAAAAACGGTTTCAATTCCATTACAAAAAAACTTTTTAGACAAGTTAAGAGAAAGAAGATTGACGAAAGCATAAGTATTAAAGAACAAGTAATGAAAGTTCACAAGCGTTGGAGAAATGTTGAGTATTGGCAAGCAATCAAAAGAACTGCTCCACCTTATACAATGTCAAAATACTTAAAAGGTATGGATATGTATTATGCAGCTGATGGAAGTATTACTCAAGTTGATGAAGATAGAAGAATACATAGAATTCTATGGCTAAGAACACTTGAGATAGCTTTTTTTGTTACTCTATTTTGCTTCTTGATGGGATATCCAATAGCACATTTGCTTGCAACTTTGCCTATGAAATATTCAAATTTATTAATGATCTGTGTGCTGTTACCTTTTTGGACTTCATTACTAGTGAGGACAGCTAGTTGGATGATTTTATTACAACAACAAGGAGTCGTTAATGATTTCTTTGTTATGATAGGGCTCGTTGCAGACGATAATAGACCTGAAATGATGTATAATAAAGTAGGTACTTATGTTGCGATGACGCAAATATTATTACCTTTTATGGTTCTTCCACTTTACAGTGTAATGAAAACCATCTCTCCTAGCTTAATGAGAGCTGGAAAATCATTGGGAGGAACTCCTTTTGTTGCTTTTTGGAAAGTATACTTTCCATTAACTATTCCAGGAATTGGTGCAGGATGCTTGCTAGTGTTTATTTTAGCAATTGGTTATTACATTACTCCAGCATTAGTTGGTGGCGCATCTGGAACCTTAATAAGTAATCAAATTGCATTTCATATGAAACAAACTTTGGATTGGAGCTTTGCATCTGCAATGGGATTAATGCTGCTTAGTGGAGTTTTAGTTATTTACTGGATTTACAATAAATTAGTTGGAGTGGACAATATTAAACTAGGATAATTATGGCATTACCAAGTTATACAGAAACTAGATATAGAATTTGGCATTATATTTATATTGCGATTTGTACTTTTGTATTTTTCTTTTTGATAGCACCATTGTTTGTAATTTTTCCACTATCATTTAATGCAGAAGAGTTTTTAGTTTTTTCAGAGGGAATGAAAAATCTTGATCCAGATGCATTTTCTTTAAGATGGTATAAAGATATGATTTATGGAACTAAAAATCCTTGGGGATTAGCAGCAAAAAATAGTTTTATAATTGCAATATTTGCTACCATTGGTTCAATAATTTTAGGCACTTTAGCTGCTTTAGGATTAAGTAGCAGGCATATGCCATACAAAGGAATAATAATGGCCACTTTAATTTCACCTATGATTGTTCCTTTAATTATTTCTGGGGTTGCAATCTTTTTTTTTATGGCAAAGGTTGGATTAGCGGCAACTCATACAGGAATAGTTTTGGCACATATAATATTAGGAACTCCCTTTGTTGTGATAACTGTTACAGCAACACTTTCTGGTTTCGATCATAGTGTTACAAGAGCAGCTGCTAGCTTAGGAAGCAATCCAGTTAATACATTTATGAAAATTACTCTTCCTTTAATTTTACCTGGAGTAATTTCAGGAGGATTATTTGCATTTGTGACTTCCTTTGATGAAGTTGTAGTTGTGTTGTTTTTGGCAGGTTTAGAAAACACAACTATTCCTATACAGATGTGGACTGGATTAAGAGAGCAATTAAGTCCAACAATTCTTGCTGTAGCTACATGTTTAATTATTCTATCTACATTAATCTTAATTAGTGCTGAATTGTTAAGAAGAAGATCTGAAAGATTAAGAGGAATAAATAGATAATTTACCCAAATAATTTAATCATATATAGAAGTTGGTATGGAAATTAAAAAAGTTGTAGTCATTGGTTCTGGTACAATGGGTAGTGGAATAGCTGCCCACTTATGTAATGCGGGTGTACCAGTTACTCTTTTAGATTTAACTACTGAAATCAGTGAAAAAGCTAGAGAAAGAATTCATAAATCTAGACCTCCCTTGCTAATAGATAAAAGTAAAATTAACAATATTAATGTTGGAAATATTGAAGAAAATTTTGACGTAGTAAAAGATGCAGATTGGGTGGTGGAGGCAGTAGTAGAAAGAATTGATATTAAACATAATATTTATGAGAAGATATTTAAGAACAGAAAAAAAGGTGCAATAGTTTCATCAAACACATCATCAATTCCAATTAAAGTTTTATCAGAAAAGCTAAATAACGAAGAAAAAAAAGATTTTTGTATTACTCACTTTTTTAATCCAGTTAGATACATGGGATTGTTAGAAATTGTTAAAAATGAAAATAACGATTTAAACAAAATCAATTCTTTAAAGAAATTTTGTGAAGTAGAGCTCGGTAAGGGCGCTATAGTTTGCAACGATACCCCAGGTTTTCTAGGTAATAGAATTGGTGTTTATGCAATGCAAGTTGCTATGACAGAAGCTTTCAACATGAAACTTTCAATAGAAGAAGCCGATGCGGTTTTTGGTAGACCAATGGGAATACCCAAAACAGGAGTTTTTGGATTGTATGATCTAATAGGAATTGACTTGATGGCTGATGTATTAAAAAGCTTTATCAAAGAACTTCCAGAAAAAGACGAATTTCAAATTGTTGCAAAAGAAATTCCATTAGTCAAAAAGTTAATTGATACAGGGTATACAGGGCGCAAAGGAAAAGGTGGCTTTTATAGAATGAATAAAAGTAGAGATCAAAAAATTTTAGAAGCGATAAATTTAGAAACAGGAGAGTATTCTTCAACAAAGAAAATAGATTTAGGAATTGAGACTGTTGATATTAGCAATTTAATTAATCGAAAAGATAAGTTTGGTGAATATGCCTGGATTGTAATTTCAAAAATAATTAAATATGCTTCTTCACTTGTTCCAGGAATTACTGATAAGTTCAACGATATTGATGAAGCTATGAGGCTAGGTTTTAATTGGGCAATGGGTCCTTTTGAAATGTTGAGATCGATAGGAGTTAATAATTTCTTTGAAAGAATTGACAGCTTTGAAAATAATAAATTTTTAGAAAATTTATCAAAAACAAAAGATGAAAATTTCTATGGAGAAAGACAGCTTTATACAGATATTCAAACTTTAGGAAAAATTAGACCATCAGCAATTAAACTGGATAAAAATAATTCTGCTGAAATTCATCGATTTAAAGATTTTAATATTGTTGAATTTACAACAAAAGCTTGTGCATTAGACTATGATTCAATGGATGCATTGAAAAACGCAACTGATAAACCTTTAATTATAATTAATGAAAGCATGCAATTTTCCGCAGGTGTTAATTTAAGTTATACTATGAATTTTGCTGACAAAGGAGATTTTAAATCAATTGAAAAATTTATTAAATATTTTCAAGATACTTGTAAAACATTAAAATACTCTAAGTACCCAGTTGTATCAGCTCCATCCGGACTTACTCTTGGAGGAGGCTTCGAGGTTTTAGTTCAAAGTAATTTTGTTGCCGCACACACAAATTTAGTTATTGGATTAGTTGAAACTATTGTTGGATTAGTTCCAGCAGGTGGAGGATGCAAGGAAATGTTATGGAGATGGTCACAAACAGAGGAAGCAAAATCAGATCCAGATTATGCCCCACTAAAAGTTTTTGATATAATTGGTTATGCTAAAACAGCTACATCTCCAATCGAGGCTGAGCCATTAAAGTATTTAAGACCAGAAGACAGAAAAATAATGAACAGAAATAGTCTTTTTGAGGAAGCAAAAAATTTAATTGATCAAAATAAAGATTTTGTTCCTCCAGAAGAGTGCAAATTCAAACTTTCTGGAAAGCCATTGAAAGATAAAATGATTAAAATTTTAGAGAAATTATACAACGAAAAGATAATTTTAGATCATGGTATGCATGTTGGAACTGAGCTTGCAAACGTCTTAAGTGGCGGAGATACTACTATTGAAAAAGTATTGTCAGAGGATGATCTGTATAAATTAGAACTAGACTCTTTTATGAGATTGATAGAAACAAAAAAAACACAAGAAAGAATTAAACATACATTATCGACAGGTAAACCTTTAGTTAATTAGAATTAAACATTCTAAAGGATTTAATATAATCAGGCCTTAAAACATAAATTGCTTTATTACCTGTTTTAATTTTAGTTAAAATATCTAAACCGTAAACTACTTTACCAATTGGAGTATACTCTCCTTGATAAATTTGAATTTCTTTCAATGTAATAAAGAATTCACTATCCTCTGTATCAAATTCTGTTGTTCTAGCAAAACCCACACTTCCCTCTGTAAATTTAAAATCATTGCTTAGTTCTGATTTTAACAATCCTAATCCAGATTTTCCGCTACCAATTTTGGAATAATCTAAATTATTTATATTTCCATACTCAATATCACCAGCTTGTACAAAAGTATTTTCTGAAACTTTATAAAAAGCAGAACCATCGTACATTTTTTGTTCAATTAAAATTTTAAATCTTTCTACTGCTTTAGGGGAAATATCTGGATAAAGTTCAATTATTACATTTCCACACTCAACATTCATTACTGCAATATTATCTGGTTCGTTAAAATTAAGTTTACTTAAATTATTTTTTTCAACAAATAGACATTTATTTTTTAATAAAAAAAAAGATGTAAAAGCAAAAATTGAAAGACCAATTAAAAATATAAATAAAATTTTTTCTGATTTCGAGGCTTTAATAGTTTTGATCATAAAATATTTTTATCTATTTTAGCTAAATTTGATTTTATAAAATTCACTTTATTATTAAGAATTTTGTCACTATTAATTTTATCTTCAATTGTTTCTTTATCAGTCATTAAAAATGAAAAAATTTCTGCCATATCTTCAGATGGAATAGATTTAGAATACTCTGTTAAAAAACCGTCAGTTTTTTCATATAGATCTAAATTTAACCTATCAGAACAAGTTGAACATTCAGCATAATTAAATGACACTAGATTAAAAGAAGAAAATTTATCCTCATCAAAATATTCAATGTGAGTATTTTGAATCATGTGAAAAATTTCATGGTGTATCATTCTTTCAAAATACTTTTTATTAAAATTAATATCTAAAATTAAGGTTCTGTTCTTACTATCTGGTATTCCACCAGTATTAATGTCAGAGATGAATAAATTTTCACAAAATACAATATATTTTAATTTTATCTTATTAAGAAAATTGGAATTATATCGATTAAGATTTTTTTTAATTAATGGAAATTTTACATTTAAGTTATTTATATTAACTTTGTCGCAAGTAATGTTCTTATTTACACCAATCTTAAAATTACCTTTAGCACTTAAATAACGAATATTATTATCGTTTTTTAATTGATAAATTTCTAAATTTGGAATTTTTATTAGATTATAAATTTCATCAGCATTTACATGCGAAATATGAAAAATAAGAATAAATAAAAATAAAATTTTCATTAAATTATTATAGACGAATTAGATGAGATAATATTATCTTAGATTATTAAAAAATGAAAAAAGAAAGAAACAAAAATCCAATTCAACCAGTTAGTGGAACTAAAGTTCCAAGATTTGCTGGCCCAAGTACTTTTGCAAGACTACCTGAACTAAGAGATGTGGAAAGTTGTGATGTTGCAATTGTTGGAATTCCGTTTGATGCTGGCACAAGTTATCGACCTGGAGCAAGATTTGGTCCACAAAGCATCAGACAAGCTTCTAGACATTTGAGAACTAATTATCATCCTAATTATGATGTTGAGCCTTTTAAAATCCAACAAGTTGCTGATGCTGGTGATATCGCTTGCAACCCATTTAGTATTGATGAAGCAATTAAACAAATAGAAGTAGGTGCAACAGATTTATTAAATAAGGTTGGAGGAATTATAAGTTTAGGTGGAGACCATACTATTGCAGTCCCTTTATTGAGAGCGATTAATAAAAAAAATAAGGGCCCTGTATCTTTAGTTCATTTTGATGCTCATCTAGATACTTGGGATACTTATTTTGGAGCACCTTATACACACGGAACTCCATTTAGAAGAGCAAGAGAAGAAGGTTTATTTTTAGATGATGCCTCAATGCATGTTGGAATTCGAGGCCCACTTTATAGCAGAGATGATATTAAAAATGATGAAAGTTTTGGATTTAAAATAATTCATTGTGATGAGTTTCAAACAGAAGGAACTAATAAAATTGCAGAAAGGATTAGAAAAAGAGTAGGAGACAATCCTCTATATCTATCAATAGATATTGATGTTTTAGATCCAGCATTTGCTCCAGGCACTGGGACACCAGAAATTGCCGGAATGACATCTAGAGAAATGGTAAACGTTTTAAGAGGTTTGTCTGGATTAAATTTAGTTTCAGCTGACGTTGTTGAGGTTTCTCCAGCATATGACCATGCAGAAGTAACTTCTCTTGCAGCTGCTACAATTGTTTACGAATTAACAAATTTATTTGCAAAAACATAAAGAAAGGATAACGTCAAAACATGTTAGATAAAAAAAATTTTTATATTAATGGTGCTTGGGTTAAACCAAATAGCGCTGAGGAAATTAAAGTAATCGATCCAGCTACAGAAGAAAACTGTGCTGTAATTACTTTGGGAAATAAAACAGATGTTGATTTAGCAGTTACTGCAGCAAAAGATGCTTACGAGTCTTGGGCCTTTTCTTCTAAAGAGGAGAGAATTGCACTATTAGAAAAACTTTATGAAAATTATAAAAAAAGATGGGCAGATATTGCTGAAGCTATAACTCTTGAAATGGGTGCTCCAAAAGATTTTGCTACAAAATTACAAGCAGGAACAGGAGCAAGTCACATTAAATCATTCATCAGATATTTAAAAAATTTTGAATTTGAAAAACCATTAGGAGAACACGCTCCTAACCAAAGATTAATTTATGAACCAAAAGGTGTTTGTGCATTAATAACACCATGGAATTGGCCTATGAACCAAGTTTGTTTAAAAGTAATGCCAGCAATTGCAGCTGGTTGTACAATGGTTTTAAAGCCATCAGAATTAGCGCCACTATCATCAATGATACTTGCTGAAATTATTGATGAAGTAAAATTTCCAAAAGGTGTTTTTAATTTAGTTAATGGTGATGGAGCAACAACAGGTGATGCTCTTACAAGTCATCCAGATATTAATATGATTTCTTTCACAGGTTCAACAAGAGCTGGAGCTTTGATTTCTCAAAATGCTGCTAAAGATTTTAAAAGAGTAAGCTTAGAATTAGGTGGAAAAGGAGCAAATATAATTTTTAAAGATGCTGATTCAGAAGCTATTGAAAGAGGCGCTTTAAGATGTTTTAGAAATTCTGGACAATCTTGTAATGCACCAACTAGAATGTTAGTTGAAAAAACAATGTATCAAGAGGCTATTGAGAGATTAAAAAAATATGCTGAAAGTTTTGAGGTTGGTGACCCTAAAAAAGAAGGAGAACATATAGGTCCAGTTATTTCAGAAACTCAATACAATAAAATACAAACTTTAATTCAAAAAGGAATAGATGAAGGTGCAAAATTAGTTGCTGGAGGAACAGGTAAACCTGATGGATTAGACAAAGGTTACTTTGTTAAACCAACTGTTTTTGCGGACGTAAATAACAATATGGATGTTGCAAGAACGGAAATTTTTGGACCCGTTTTATCTGTTATCCCATTTGAAACAGAAGAAGAGGCAATAACAATTGCAAATGATACTGCTTATGGATTAACAAATTATATCCAAACTCAAGATTCGGAAAAAGTACAAAGAGTTGCGAGAAAATTAAGATCTGGAATGGTTGATGTAAATGGAGCAGGTATTGCAGTTGATGCACCATTTGGTGGCTTTAAACATTCAGGAATAGGTCGAGAAGCAGGTGAACACGGTTTAGAAGAGTTTTTAGAAGTAAAAGCCGTGGGTGGTTGGAGTTAATTTACTGACTTATCTTTAACACCTTCTAAAAACTTAAGGCACTTTTTCATTTCATTTAATTCTATGAACTCATCAATTTTGTGAGCTTGTTCTATGGATCCAGGTCCGCAAACAACTGTACTGATACCTAATTCTTGAAATAAACCAGCTTCTGTTCCAAAAGAAACTACTTCTCTAGAATTATCACCAGTTATATTTGATACAAATTCACATGCCTCAGACTCATTTAATCTGTTAAAACCAACAACTTCACCTATCACTTCTTTTTTAATATAAGAGTCTGGAAATACTTTTTGCATTTCAGGTAGAAGTACTTCATTTGCATATTTATCAATTTCTTTCGTAACAAATTCTCCATCTTCTTTAACAACTGGTCTTGTTTCCCATTCAACACTACATTTATCTGCAATGACATTATGAGCAATACCACCTTTAATTCCACCAACTGATAAACTTGAATGTGGAGGATCAAAAATACTATCTTTTTGAACTCTTTTTTTTAATTCTTCTCTAATTTCTAAAAGTTTTCCAACATATCTAGTAGCATATTCAGCTGCATTTACTCCCAAATGTGGTTTAGAACTATGTCCCGCAAGTCCTCCAAAGTGAACTGTATATTCATTCATACCTTTGTGGGCGTCAATAATTTTCATTTTAGTTGGTTCGCCAATTATACAAATTCCATTTTTGATTTCTCTTTTTTTTAATTCCTCTATTAATAAAGGGGCTCCAATACATGCGGTCTCTTCATCAAATGTGTAACAGAAATGTAAGTCTCTATCTAAATTACTTTCTTTGAAGATAGGTGCATAAGCAAGTGTACATGCAATAAAACCTTTCATATCACATGAGCCTCTTCCATATAATTTATCATTTTTAATAGTTGCAACGAATGGATCACTGCTCCAACCTTTAGATACGGGAACCACATCAGTATGACCAGATAATATAATTGGTTTTTTTGTGCTTTGATTTTTTGCTTTTAGAGTTCCAAAAAGATTTACTCTTTTTTTATCATCATCATAAACTTTGAAAGTATCTATTCCGATGTTATTTAAAATTTTTTCACAATAATCAATTAAATTACTGTTATCTTGACCTGAGATAGTTTTAAATGCGATTAAGTCAGTTAAAATCTTGATTGATTTTTCATATAAATTGTTATCTATACTCATAAACTTAAAACACTATATTATATTATGATTAAAGAGCAAATTACCTATAATGATTTTGATAAAGTAGATATTAGAATTGGTACTGTAATTTCTGTAAAAAAAAATGAAAAAGCGAGAAAGCCATCTTTAGTGGTTGAGGTTGATTTTGGAAGCGAAATTGGCATTAAACAATCTTCGGCTCAAATTACACATTATTATAATGAAGAGAATTTAAAAGGAAAACAAGTTATTGCTGTTTGTAATTTTCCTGAAAAAAATATTGCCGGAATAGTTTCTCAAGTATTGGTTTTAGGAGCAATAGATGCCGATGGCAAAGTTACACTTGTTCATCCCTCTCAAAAAGCAGAAAATGGATTACCGATCGCTTAGTAATGCATCCTGAAATTCTTTCTATAACTTTATTTGGAATTGTTGCTGCATTTACTCCTGGACCAAATAATTTCGTTGCTTTCTATTCTGGTTTCAATTTTGGTATTCTAAGAACACTACCTCATATAATTGGTGTAACTTTAGGATTTCCTTTTTTGTTATTATGTTTAGCTCTAGGTTTGATAAATATTTTTAAGCTTTATCCTTTAATTCAAGAGGTATTGAAATACTTAGGAACTCTATTTTTAATTTATTTAGCATACAAAATTTCTTTTTCAGGACCTTCTGATCAGGAAAATAAAAACAAAAATCCAATTAAGTTTCATGAAACTTTTATTTTTCAATTTTTAAATCCTAAAGGTGTTATTGCATCAATTATTCTTGTATCAACTTATATTAATCCAGGAGAAACCTTTGTAAGTTATACGACTCAAATTATCATTATGGCTTTAATTGTTTCAGTGACTAGTATAACTCTGTGGACTTTTTTAGGTAAATTTTTCAGGAAATTTGCGACAAATCAGAAATTTATTAATTACTTTAATTATGCTATGTCACTGCTTCTTTTAACAAGCATAATAACTTTTTATTTATAATATGACCCCAGGAAATAAAAATTCTTATAAATCACTAAAAAAAATCACAGTTAATGACAAGGAGTATAATTATTACTCATTAAAAGAAGCAGAAAAAAATGGACTTGAAGGAATAAATAAACTTCCAAAATCACTAAAAGTTTTACTAGAAAATTTATTAAGATACGAAGACGACTTAAGTGTAACGAAATCTCAAATAGAAGCGATTAAAAACTGGCTAAAGACAAAAAAATCTAAAACTGAAATTGCATATAGACCAGCAAGAGTTTTGCTTCAAGATTATACAGGAATACCTGCGGTTGCAGATTTAGCTGCAATGAGAGAAGCAGTTAAAGAAAAAAATAAAGATCCAAATTCAATCAATCCACTGTCTGCAGTTGATCTTGTAATTGATCACTCTGTGCAAGTTGACCAATCTGCAAAAGCAGATTCTTTTGAAAAAAATGTCGATATAGAATTTGAAAGAAATGGTGAGAGATATTCTTTTTTAAAATGGGGACAGCAGGCATTTGATAATTTCAGAATAGTTCCACCAGGAACAGGAATTTGTCACCAAGTAAATCTGGAATATTTGTCAAAAGTTGTTTGGTCAGAAGAATTTAAAGGTGAAAAATATCTATTTCCAGATACTTTAGTTGGAACGGACAGTCATACAACAATGGTAAATGGTTTATCTGTTTTAGGATGGGGTGTTGGAGGAATTGAAGCTGAAGCAGGAATGTTAGGTCAACCAATTTCTATGTTAATACCAGAAGTCATCGGTTTTGAAATGAAAAACAAAATGCCAGAAGGAACTACTGCAACTGATTTAGTATTAACTGTTGTTAAAATGTTAAGAGATAAAGGAGTGGTTGGTAAGTTTGTTGAGTTTTATGGAGAGGGTTTAAAAAATTTAACACTAGCGGATAGAGCAACAATTGCAAACATGGCACCAGAATATGGTGCTACTTGTGGTTTTTTTCCTATCGATGAAGAAACATTAAAGTATTTGAAATTTTCTGGAAGAGATCAACAAACTGTTGATATCGTAGAAAATTATGCCAAGGAACAAGGTTTATGGGCGAGTAACGAAATAGAATTTACTGACATTATATCTTTAGATATGTCCACAGTCGTACCAACTATTTCAGGACCTAAAAGACCTCAAGACAAAGTTCTTTTAACAGATGCACCTAGTTCGTTTCAAAAAGTATTGCAGGAAGCTACAAATAAAAATGAAAAGTCAATTTCGAAAGTATCAAATACAGATTACGAAATAAAAGATGGCTCAATATTAATTGCTGCAATAACTTCTTGTACGAACACTTCTAATCCAAATGTTCTAATCGGGGCTGGACTATTAGCTAAAAAAGCTATTGAAAAGGGTTTGCAGGTTAAACCCTGGGTAAAAACTTCTCTAGCACCTGGATCTCAAGTAGTTACAGACTATTTGGCAAAAGCTGGATTAAATACTTATTTAGATCAACTTGGTTTTAATTTAGTTGGATATGGTTGTACAACTTGCATTGGAAATTCAGGGCCACTCCCAGAAAATATTGTAGAAGCGATCCAAAAAGAAAATATTTATGCTGTTTCAGTTTTATCTGGAAATAGAAATTTTGAGGGAAGAATTTCTCCACATATAAAAGCTAACTATTTGGCTTCACCCCCACTTGTTGTTGCATATGCAATAGCTGGGCATATGGAAGCTGATTTGTACAAAGATTCATTAGGAAAAGATAAAGATGGAAAAGATGTATTTTTAAAAGATATTTGGCCTTCAAATAAAGAGATAGAAGAAACTTTAAAAGATTCACTTAATGCTGACATGTTTATACAAAGATACTCAAATGTTTCAGAGGGCCCAACTCAATGGCAAAAAATTAAAACTGATAAAAGCAGCATCTATAATTGGGATGAGGGATCAACATATGTAAAAAAACCTCCGTTTTTTGACTCGTTACCAGATAAACCAGAAGGATTTAAAGAAATTAAGGACGCAAGACCATTATTAATTTTAGGTGATATGGTTACCACTGATCATATATCGCCAGCTGGCAGTATTCAAAAAGATAGTCCAACTGGTGAATATTTTATGGAACACCAAATTTTACCTAAAGATTATAACTCATATGGTTCAAGAAGAGGTAACCATGAAGTTATGATGCGAGGAACTTTTGCAAATATAAGAATTAGAAATGAAATGGCTCCTGGTACAGAGGGTGGTTTTACAAAGTTATATCCAGAAGAAAAAGTTCTTCCTGTCTATGATGCAGTTGTTGAATATAAAAAAAGAGGAACAGATTTAATTGTAATTGGTGGAAAAGAGTATGGAACCGGATCATCTAGAGATTGGGCAGCTAAAGGAACAAAATTACTTGGGATTAAAGCAGTAATCGCAGAGAGTTTTGAAAGAATTCACCGATCTAATTTGATTGGAATGGGAATATTACCGTTACAATTTATCGAAGATGTAAATAGAAAAAATCTAAAATTAATTGGTTCTGAATTAATTAGTATTCTAAATATAGAAAAGGGCGTTAATCCCTCAGATGAAGTGACAGTTGAAATTAAATATGCTTCAGGCGAAATAAAGAAAATTAAAACTTTATGCAGAATTGATACAAAAAATGAATTAGAGTATTATAAAAATGGAGGTATTCTGCAGTACGTTTTAAGGAATATGATTTAGTTATGGACGAAGATTTATCAATTATAAATACCAATACTAGAAATGAAAAAATTAAGAATTTTTTTGTAAACAATAAAAATAAAATTATTTCAGGTATAATTATCTTAATAATTATTATAGTTGGTGTTTTTAGTTACGATAAATATTTAATTAATAAAAAAAAAGATATCTCAGATAGTTATAATTCAATAATCATTGATTATTCAGAAAAAACAAAAGAAAAAACAGCTAGCAGCCTGATTGAAATTATAAATAAGAAAGATCCAACTTATTCACCTTTATCCCTTTATTTCATCATTGATAATAATCTTGTAAGTGATCCGTCCAGAATTAATTCATTATTTGATATATTGATAAACGATACTTCGTTAGACAGTGAGATTAACAACTTAATTATATACAAGAAGGCACTCTACAATGCAGATAACGCTCAGGAGAGTGATCTTCTAAATATGTTAAATCCACTTATTAATTCAAAAAGTGTCTGGAAATCACATTCTTTATATTTAATGGCAGAATATTTTTATGCAAATAATCAAAAACAAAAAGCTAAAGAATTTTTCAATCAAATAATAGTTTTAGAAAATTCAAATCCAGACATAAGACTTCAAGCAGAGAAAAGATTGAACAGAGACTTGAGTGAATAAATTAATTTTTACTTTCATTGCATTATTTTTTCTTAATAACTGTTCATTTAATGAAAACTCCAGAATTTGGAAAGATAAAGAAAATAAATTAGAAACAGATAAAAAAATAACAAAAGTTTTTGCAGAAGAAAATATAAGTGTTTCAGAATTTAATAGAGATTTAAAATTAGATTTATCCTCAATAAAAATAAATAATAAAAAAAATGAAAATCAAAATAATCTTGGTTTGCAAAATTACAAAGGTGAATTAGCAAAGATTGGTAACTTTAAATTTTCAAAGTTAGGGGAAATTAATCAATTAGATTTCGAACCGATTTTTTTGAAAAATGGAATAATATTTTTCGATAAAAAAGGTTCAATTATTAGGTATGATAATAATCAGAAAGTTATTTGGAAAAAAAATCATTATTCAAAATCTGAAAAAAAATTAAAACCAAAACTTAATTTTTTAGTAGATGATCAAAATCTTTTAGTAACTGATAGCATAGCAAAATATTATTCTGTGAATATTAGTACTGGAGAATTAAATTGGTCAAATAATAACGATTATCCATTTAATTCAAATATTAAAAAGCATAAGGATAAAATATTTGTTATTGATTATAAAAATACATTGAGATGTTTTAAAAT
Source organism: Pelagibacteraceae bacterium AG-390-A23 (assembly GCA_003279775.1). Taxonomy (GTDB): domain Bacteria; phylum Pseudomonadota; class Alphaproteobacteria; order Pelagibacterales; family Pelagibacteraceae; genus Pelagibacter. The sequence continues at coordinate 20,361 of QCGW01000009.1, read as the reverse complement.
TAAAGATGGTTCTGAATGTTGGAATTTGCAAACAGAGGACTCATTTACAATTTCAAATATTAAATATTCTTTAATTATTTTAAACGATAATGTTATTTTCAATAATTCTATAGGAGATATTACAGCTGTAGATATTGAAACAGGTTTAATTACATGGCAACTACCTACACAGAGTAGCTCGATAATAAATGAAACTTATAACTTTAAGACTTCTAAACTAGTATCAGATGGAAACTCGGTATTTTTTTCAAATAATAGAAATCAGTTTTATTCAATTGATTTAAAAACAGGAACAACAAACTGGATAAATGAAGTTAATTCTAATGTAAAACCTATTTTGGTTGGAAATCTAATTTTTACAATCTCTAATGAAGGTTATTTATATTTAATTGACAAAAATAAAGGCAATATAGTTCGAATTACAGATCTATTTATGAATTACAAAGATAAAAAAAGAAAAAATATTTATCCAATTGGTTTTGTAATTGGAGATAAAAACGTATTTTTAACTAACTCAGATGGTAAAATGATCATAGCTGGGATTGAGGATGGAAAAATAATAAAAATTGAAAAAGTTTCTGGTGGATTAGTATCTGAACCGTTTATATTTAATAACAATTTATATGTAGTAAGAAATGGTTCAATTGTACAATATAACTAAACATGTTCTTAAAATTTTTAGAAAAAATTGGTAGAAAAAAAGTTGTATTAGATAGAGGACCTTCACATCCAAATTTTAAAGAGGCAAAGCCTTGGATGAACCGTTACTATGTTTTGATGAGGTATCGACCTAAATGGTTTCCATTCAATATATTAATTCATGAGATGCTAGCAGATGATCATGGAGAAGGAGTTCATAATCACACATTTCCTTATATCACTATAATTTTAAGAGGCGGTTATTGGGAAACATTAAGTACTGGCAAGTTTTGGCGTCCACCAGGGTATATTGGTTTTAGATCAGCAAATAATTTGCATCGAGTAGATTTGGAACCTGGAACTAAACCATTAACTTTATTTATCTCAGGTCCATTCGGGCTAAGGAAAGGACCAAGATCAGAGTATGGTATTGACTTTAAAACTAAAAAAAATTGATGCCAAAAAAATTTGAAAAAGAATTCATATCTTATTGTGAAAATGAAAATTTAGAAGTTAATCCTAATCAAATCAAAGTTATTAAAAAATTAGAAGATTACCATAATATTAATTACAAATCATTTTTTTCAAAATTATTTTCCAAACAAAAAACTAAAAAAGGATTTTATTTATATGGTGGTGTAGGGGTTGGTAAAACAATGATTTTAAATTTCTTTTATGATCATCTTGAAGAAAAAAAATTAAAAAAGCATTTTAATGAATTTATGTTAGGTTTTCATGATTTTGTCCATGAGCAAAAAGAAAAAAATGAAGAAAATGTAATCAATCAATTTGTCAAAAATTTAAAATCAAAAGCTTCATTAGTTTATTTCGATGAGTTCCAAGTAACAAACATTGTTGATGCAATGATTTTAGGAAAACTATTTGAACAAATATTTAAAGAAGATATTAAAATTATTCTTACTTCAAATACTAAAATTTCAGAACTTTATAAAGAAGGTCTTCAACGTGAACAATTTATACCTTTTATAAAAATAATGGAAGATCAATCCATCGAGTATGAATTAAAAATTGAGGATGATTATAGAAAATCTAATGATAATCAAAAACAAAGATATTTTTTTCCACTTAATCAAGAAACTAATTTTAAGATTAATAAATTTTTTAGAACTATAACAAAGGATAAAAAAAAATCTTCAATAAAAATTAATGTAAAGGGAAGAGAATTTAAAATAGAAAACTTTTATGAGGGAATTGTTAGATGTGACTTTAATCAACTTTGTGATCAAAATTTAGGAGCGGAAGATTATTTAGAAATAGTTAAAAACTGTAAATTTATGGTAATAGATCAAATACCTCAATTTAATGATGTAAATTCAAATCAACAACAACGTTTTATCACTTTGTTAGATGTAATTTATGATAAAAATATTTCATTAGCAGTTACAGCTGATATAAATTTAGATCAATTTACCTCTTCAAGATTATTAGAAAAACCATTTAAACGAACCATTAGTCGTTTGTATGAGCTTACATCGAAGGAGTATAATTAATGAAACAAGAGTTTTACAATCTTCATATTAAGACCAATGGTCAAAAGTTATATGAATTTACTAATGATACAATTCATTGGATTGGTCAAAATAACTTTAAAAATGGTATTCTTAATTTGAGTATTCAGCACACAAGCGCCTCATTAATTGTTCAAGAAAATGCAGATCCAGATGTACAAACGGATTTAATAAATTATTTTGATAAATTAGCTCCTATGGATAACAAACTATATGTTCATACTACGGAGGGAAAAGATGATATGCCTGCACATATTAAATCTGCATTAACAAATAATCAAATTTCTCTAAGTGTGAAAGATAGTGAATTGTTGCTTGGAACTTGGCAGGGCATATATTTATTTGAACACAGATTAGAGGCTCAAAAAAGGACTATAATCCACCATTTTATTGGAGAATAAAACTAAATTTATTTTTTCTTCAAAGATTGAAACGCTTCAAGAGCTGCAGCTCTAGCTTTTTCATGAATAACAATAGGACCCGGGTAATCTTTGCCAATAATTGTTTTTATAGCTTCTTGATACTTTAATTCCATTTCCCATGGTTTGTGAATAAATTTATTTGGAACATTTTTAAGTTCAGGAACCCATTTTTTTACATAATTGCCTTCTTTATCAAATTTTTCACCCTGAAGTATTGGATTGAATATTCTAAAATAAGGTGCTGCATCTGCCCCACATCCAGCAACCCATTGCCATTGAGCAACATTATTTGCTTTGTTAAAATCTAGTAGACAATTTCTAAAATGCTTCTCACCTTCAGTCCAATTAATTCTCAAATGTTTGACTAAAAATGAACCAACAACCATTCTTATTCTATTATGCATCCATCCAGTCTCATATAGTTCTCTCATACCTGCATCGACAATAGGATAACCGGTCATTCCTCTTTTCCATGCTTTTAAGAATTTCTCATTTTTTGCCCAAGGGAATTTATTAAATTCTTTTCTGAAATTTCCTTTTAAGAATTCAGGGAAATAATTAATTAAACTATGCGAAAACTCTCTCCAACCAAGCTCATTAATATATTTTCTATAACCAATTCCTTTTGATTTAATTTCAGAACATTTTTTCCAAATACTGCCTACATGAATTTGGCCATGTTTGATGTAGGGAGATAATTTAGAAGTTCCTTCGATAGATGGTATATCTCGAGAAGTTCCATAATCCTTAATTTTATTTTCAATTAAATTTTTTAATATTTTTTTTGAGTCATTTTCTGAAACTTTCCAATATTTTTCAAATTTTTTATACCAATTTTTTTTTGGTAAAATATCTATTGGTTCAATACACTTTTTAAAAATTGTAATCTTTTTTATTTTCTTTTTAACAATATAGTTTTTACTTGGTGGTTGATTTAAATAAACTTGCTCCGCATTTCTCCAGAAAGGGGTAAACACTTTAAAGGGAGTTCCATCATTTTTTGTTATCTCTTGAAATTCATTTAAAATATTTCCTTTGAAATATTTATAATTGATTTCATTTTTAATAAATAGGTCACGTATTTTTTTTCCTTTAGCTATAACATCTGGCTCATAAATTTTATTCCAATAAACCGAAAGCTTATCCTTTTTATTAAATTTAGAAAAAATTTCTAATTCATCGCCTTTTACTATTTCAAGATTAATTTTATAATCTGACAATTCTTTTTTTAAAGTTTCTAGTGATTTATAAACCCACCATTTTTGAGCTTCTCTTTTGTTGTCAAAATCATTATTATCATAAATATATAATGCAATTACATTATCATGATTTTGTGTTGCAAAAGATAAAGCAGGATTATTTTCAATTCTAAAATCCTCTCTTATCCAAAAAATACCTGTGCTACTCATTGATTTAATTTTGGTTAATTAACTTTTGATACATTTCTTGATCGGTATCTCCCTCACAACCAAAAACCAAAACATTAGATTTTTCATTTAGATCTAATTTTTCTTTAATTGCTTGATCTTCACAACTTGTAATCAGACTAATTACGCCAGGTGCTGAGTTTTCTCCTGCAATTATTTTATCATCACTAAAGCTTGAATTTCCAAGTAGTTTCATAGTTTTTGCAATATCATCATCTGGTAAACTAATACAATGTTTAACTGAATTTTTGAGTATTTCCCATGGGACCAATGATACTTCACCACAAGACATACCACCCATTAAGCTTTCTCTTTTAATATCTATTTTTTCTATTTTTCCAGTTTTAATGCTTTCCATTACACACGCGGCACTATCCGGTTCAACAACTATAATTGTTGGAACATAGTTCAAATATCTTGCAATACCTGCAACCATGGCAGCAGCCATGCCACCAACACCAGCCTGTAAAATGATGTGAGTTATTTTCTCTTCCTGGATTTGATTAGTTATCTCCTTCATCATTACCGTATAACCTGCCATTGTATACTTGGGGACGACCATATAATCTTTCCAAGCAACATCCTGAACTATTTGCCAATTATTTTCAGTAGACTGTTTTATGCACTCCATCAAAGATTTTTCATAATTACCTTTTACTTTTACTACATCTGCTCCAAGTGCGGCCATAGCTTTGCCTCTTGCATCACTTACAAATTCACTAATGAATATTTTACAGCTTAGACCTAATCTTTTAGCGCCCCAGGCAACTGATCTTCCATGATTGCCAGCAGTAGCTGTTGCCACCACTATATCTTTATTTCCTTTGGTTACTTTTTCTACCGCATAAGCTCCGCCTAAAGCTTTAAAAGATTTTAAATCAAATCTTTTATTTTCATCTTTATAAAAAATTTTGTTTAAATTTAATTCTTTTGAAAGTTTATTTAAAGAAAGCAGAGGAGTAGGAGAATAACCTTTCCACTTGGAAATGCTCTTATAAGCATCATCAATTTCTTCTGAGGTTAAAGAATTAAGAATTTCTTTTTTGTTAAATGAGTAATTTTTATTGTCTGTAAATTCCGTATATTTCCATTGATGACCGTTAGATAATATAGTCATGTACTAACAATCTAAAGTATTATCTTTTTCCCACTTTGTAACATCTTTTGTTTTATCAAAACTATCTTTTGATTTGAATTCATTCATTTCTGAACTTCTTAACTTTATATAACTTTCAATAACATCTTTGCCAAAAGCATCATTCATATCTTTATTATTTTTTAATAAATTTAATGATTGTGCAAGTTCATCAGGCAGTTTAGGTAAGTTGGGATATTTATGATGATCTTCATACATATTGCAATCTAAAGGTTTGCCTGGATCAACTTTATTTTTTAAACCATAAAGACCAGCTGCTAAAACACTTGCTTGCAATAAGTAAGGATTAGCAGAACCATCCATTAATCTTAATTCAAATCTTCCAGGATCAGGGATTCTTATCATGTGTGTTCGATTATTACCTGTGTAGGAAATACTACTTGGTGACCATGATGCTCCAGATTTTGTAGGTGGTGCATTTATTCTTCTGTAACTATTGATTGTTGGGTTAAAAAACGCAGATAAAGATGAAGCATTTTTAATTACTCCACCTAAAAAATTATAGGCCATTTTACTTAAACCAAGTTTATCTTTATTATCTAAGAATTTATTTTTACTACCTTGCCAAACTGATACGTGAGCATGACAACCATTGCCGGTTAAATTTCCAAACGGTTTAGGCATAAATGTTGCTCTTAATCCGTGCTTTTCAGCAATTGTTTTTACCATAAACTTAAAAAAGGTATGTCTATCTGCAGTTTTTAGACAATCTGAATAATCCCAATTCATTTCAAATTGACCGTTAGCATCCTCGTGATCGTTTTGATAAGGGCCCCATCCCATTTCAATCATACAGTCACAAATTTCCTTAATTAAATCATACCTTCTCATTAATGCAGATTGGTCATAACAAGGTTTGGATTGTGTATCTCTTGGATCTGCAATTGAATTGCCATCAGGTGAAATCAAAAAATATTCACACTCAACACCTGATTTCATTGTTAAATTTTGTTTTTTAAGTTTTTTTATCTGATTTTTTAACATCACTCTAGGTGACGCATCTACTGGTTTGCCATTCATCCATAAATCAGATGCTAACCATCCAACTTCTTTATTCCATGGAAGTTGAATTAAACTATCTGGGTCTGGAATTCCAAACATGTCTGAGTCAGCAGGTGTCATATCTAACCATGCTGCAAATCCAGCAAAACCAGCTCCTGCATTTTGCATTTCTTTTATTGCATGAGCAGGTACTAATTTTGATCTTAATACACCAAATAAATCTACAAAACTGATTAAAAAATATTTAATTTTTTTTTGCTTAGCAATCTGAAATAAATTTTTAGACACAACCTAAGTTAACATAATTATTTAAAAAAAGATAAAATTGTTTCTTTATAATAAATTAAATTTACAACAATAATTACAATTATAGCTAGTATCACACCATACTTAGCTTTAGGAAATGCTACTCCTCTCATTTTTGAGGGTCTTAATTCTTCTTTATTATCTTCCATAAATTTAGAACATAAAAAAGGGCGCTACATTTAAGCAGCGCCCAAATTTTAATTTAAATTACCAGTCGGTAATATTGCTTTTGTGATCGTTAGCACTATGTCTTTTTCTAGCAAGTCTTGAAAGTTCATCACTTTCAGCTCTTGCAGTCAAAACGTGCCAACCAACCCATAAGATCAATGCAATGATTACCAGTATGCCTTCAACAGATCCAGCACCAGGGTAAATTGCACCAGCAACTTCTTCTGCTGGCTTATTAAGGTGATCTATCCAGTTTGTAACTGTAGCCATATTTTCCTCCTTTACCTGGTTGCAGATGAAACTGCTTTTTCATCTTCTTTAGCAGATTCCATCATTTCATAGTCTAATCCAGCTATCTCAACTTCACGTGGGATCCTTAATTTACCCATACCGTTAAGAACTTTAGCTATGATGTAGCCTGGTATTAGTCCAAGAACAACGAACATAATTAATGCTCCGATGAACTGCCCTAATGGATTAATTGTTGCATAAGTTGTTCCGTCCCACATAGCACCAACACTGTAACCAGATGATGGATAACCATTTAAGACAAAACCACAAATTACAAGACCTACAAATCCAGCATAACCATGCACTGCTACCGCACCAACTGCATCATCAATTTTGAACTTACGTTCAACCCAGTAATGTAGTTTATATGCAATAACAACACCGATCATACCAATGATCATTGCTTGAATTGGGTGATATAAATCATTTCCAGCCGAAGCACAGATCACACCTGCTAGACCACTTGAGTAAGTCCAGAAAGGATCTCCTTTAGCAATCCAATATCCAGCTAATAATCCTCCCGATAATGACATCAAGAAGTTAAATGTAATACCACTAAGTGTAGTAGGCGTTACGTAGATATTAGTTGCTGTCCAGTAAGATATACCTTCCATACCATACTCAGGTCCAAGGTCGAAAATAGGTATGTTACATGCTGCGTAAAATCCCCAGAAACCAGTATAAATTAAAAATAATCCTACTGTTACTAACCAAGGATTTCTTGGTCCAATGTTTCTTGGTTCACCGCTAGACGAAAACTTACCAATTCTTGGTCCTAAAACCATTAGAACACCTAAAGCAAATCCACCCGCAATCGCGTGAATCACTCCTGATGCGTAAGCATCGTGATATCCTAGAAGTTTCAACATCCAACCATCGAAGTGCCATCCCCATGCAGCATCAATTGTCCAAAATACAGAACCAATTGCAATTGCTAAAATACCAAATGCAAAAGTCGTAATTCTTTCAATGATTGCTCCAGAAACGATGGAAGCAGCCGTCCAAGAGAAAAGTAAAAAGGCAGCCCAGAAGACACCAGAAATGTGGTCTCCTAAATTGACAGCCATTAAATCACTTGTAGCCGTATACCATGTAGCACTAAATGCTGACTCGTCTGTGATGAGCGCAGTGCTTTCATTCATTATTGATGGTGCTAATCCAGGTCCTGTTGGAAAAGCCCAGTAAATCCACCAACCAAATAAAAACCATGTTACTGTAACCAATGGTATCAGCATCGTGTTTTTCATAAGAGTATGTTGATGGTGTTTGTATCGAGAAGCTCCGACTTCATACATACAGAAACCGACGTGAATTAAGAACATCAGTACCACTGTCACCCAGTAGTAAAATTCTGTAAATATGGTTGTAAGAGCACCTAACTGATCAGTCATATTCTCTCTCCATATTAGTTTATGGGAGCCTATTAAATTTTATGATTCGATACAAATATAAAAACGTTTAAAAACCTAGCTTGTGCACTAGGTTTTTAAAAAAAATCAACTTTTAATTGAAATATTAAAATTTTAAATAAGCTTTTTTCAAATCAACAAGTGGATGTTTTGGAGACATTTGAAACTTAACTAAAAGTTCTCTTGCAATCATATCTCTATCTTGTTGATTATTTGGTAGTTTAATTGATTTTGGAATTGTAACCCAACCATTTGCATTTCGGCAGAATACAGCAGGTCTATCTTCTTCATAACCCATATGAACATCTTCCAACCAATTTAAATCATCCCATCCCATCGCTTCTATATATTTCTTAAGAAAAGGAGTTAGTTTAGAATAGTCAGGTAAAAGATTAACATCGTATCTGTAACCAATAGACTGACCAATCATTTTTTCTCTGGCAGTCTCTTTCTTTTTACCTAACTGTCCTTTGATCTCTTTTGTTTTTGCTAATTTTTTATTTTTTTTCTTTGGCATAGTTACCTCTATATTTTGTGGTAGTTATCAACACCAACTGTGTAGTTAGTTCCAGCTAATGGAACTTTTGCTAAAGCTGATGCTTCTGATGTTAAAGCAGCCAAATCTTCAGGTTCTAGAGAGTGGATATTTGTTTTACCACAAGCTCTTGCTAAAAGCTGAGCCTCTAAAGTCATTGAGTGAAGATAATTATAAACTCTTAATGCAGCATCATCAGGGTTTAATCTTGCTCTTAATTTAGGATCTTGAGTAGCAACACCAACTGGGCAACGTCCAGTATGGCAGTGATAACATTCACCTGCTTTTACACCCATTTCTTTTTCAAAGTTTGCTTCTGGAATATCTTTGTTACAATTTAATGCAATCATTGATCCTGTACCAATAGCTATTGCATCAGCCCCAAGAGCTAAAGCTTTAGCCATGTCAGCACCGTCTCTTACTCCACCAGCATAAATTAATGTTACTTTTCCAGTTTTTCCGACATCATCAATAGCTCTTCTAGCTTCTCGAATTGCAGCAATTCCAGGAATACCAGTGTTTGCAGCAGCGATATGTGGGCCAGCTCCAGTAGAACCTTCCATTCCATCTAAGTAAATAGAGTCAGGATCACATTTTGCAGCCATACGCACATCATCATAAACTTTAGATGCACCTAACTTTAATTGAATTGGCACTTTATTTTTTGTTAATTGTCTTAGCTCTTCTACTTTTAAAGCTAAATCATCTGGTCCTAACCAGTCAGGGTGTCTCGCTGGAGATCTTTGGTCAATACCAGATGGTAATGATCTCATCTCAGCTACTTGGTCAGTAACTTTTTGACCCATTAAGTGTCCACCCATTCCAACTTTTTGACCTTGTCCAATAAATACTTCAATCCCATCTGCTAATTGTGCATGATGTGGATTAAAACCGTATCTTGATTGAATACATTGGTAATACCATTTCTCAGAGTATCTTCTTTCATCAGGTATCATTCCACCTTCACCTGAACATGTAGCACTACCAGCCATAGTTGCTCCTCTTGCTAAAGCAGTTTTTGCTTCATAAGAAAGCGCACCGAAACTCATTCCTGTAATATAAACTGGAATATCTAATTCAATTGGATTTTCACATCTTGGTCCAATAACAGTTTTTGTTTCACATTTTTCTCTGTAACCTTCGATTACAAATCTAGTTAGTGTTCCAGGCAAGAAAACTAAATCATCAAAAGTAGGAATTTTTTTCATCAATGCCATCCCTCGCATTCTGTATCTTCCTAATTGAGATTTAATATGAATGTCGTCTATTACTTCAGGTGTGAAGATAGCGTTATGACCTAATAAACTTTTATTTCTTTTACCTTCTTCATGTGCATGGACATCAGCTTTTCCGCCAACACCTTTTCCATTTTTTTTAACTTTTTTAGATTTTTTCTTAGGCATTATATTGCTCCCTTCTTCTCTGTAGGTTCCAAATTGTCATAATTCCAAAGCTTCTTACCAGCCACAATTTTTTTCATTTTACTAACGTCAAAATTTTCACCAATCTCAGCTACTTTTAATTTTCTTTTGAGCCAATCTTGATCACTTTTAGTTAATTCAGCGTCAACTGCATCACTACCATATGATCCAATTTCTCCACCTACGAAAATTGTCCCATCATACATCGAGTCACCTAAGTTTATTCCTACGTCACCAAGAATAATTATTCTTCCTCTTTGCATCATAAATCCAGTAAAGGCACCAGCATCACCACCAATTATTATAGTTCCACCTTTCATATCAATACCAGTTCTAGCACCAACACTGCCTTTACAAATTAAATCTCCACCTCTAATTGCCGCACCAAAACAAGATCCAGCATTCTTTTCGATCACTACTTTACCGGCCATCAAATTTTCTGCACATGACCATCCAACTCTTCCATTAATTCTAACTATTGGACCATCACAAGAACCCATTCCAAAGTATCCTAAACTTCCTTCAAAAATTAAATTCAGTTTATTTAAAATACCAACTCCAAGACTGTGTTTACCTTGTGGGTTTTTTATTACTATTGTTCCATATCCTTGGCTCATTAAGTTATCGATCTCTTTATTAGCCTCAGGAGCTGTCATGTCTTTAACATCAAGATCAGTTCTTTTATTAAAATCTACATCGTAAGTACCAAAGTAATAAAAGTTTTCTGCTTCATCAGGATTAAAGAATTTTTGTTGGGTTCTTCCTGTTAATACTTCTGTGTGCATACCCATTGATTGGGCTTTTGATTTTTTTGAAACTGTTTTTAGATTTGCCATACTTTCACCTCCCCATCAAACGGATCATATGTATCAATTTCTTGTGGTAATACAGATCTAATTGCAATTTCTTCAGACCCCATAGCAACCAAATCATCAGACTCATATAAGACCAAAGGTTTTGCAGCCATAGTATCTTTTGCCATTCCCAAAGAGTCTTTTGTTGCAACAAAGTAAGTAAAAACACCATCTAAACCAGTTAAAGATGCTTTCATTCCTTCTTCTAAAGTTGCTCCATCTCTCATTTTTTCAGCAAGGTAAACTGCAATTAATTCTGAGTCACACTCAGACATAAATCTCATACCTTTGTTTTCTAAAACTCTTCTGTTATTCCAGTAGTTTGTTAATTGTCCATTATGAACTACAGATACATCGCTAAATGGATATCCCCAGAAAGGGTGGGCAGATTTGATATCTACACCAGATTCTGTAGCCATTCTAGCATGACCTATAGCATGTGTTCCAACAACTTTATCTAAGCTATATCTGTCACAGACCATTTTAGCGTTTCCAAGATCTTTAATCACTTCTAATGATTTACCCATAGAAAGAATTTCAACACCTGGAATACTTTCTATACGTTGTGAAAATTCTAACAGATCTTTTACATTATAATCAATTTCATATCTTAAAGAGTAGGGAAGAGTTCTTTCTTCTTTAACTATTTTAGCTCCCATTTCAGCCAGAGTTTCGTCTACAATTTTTTTTCTTTCATCGTAAACAGATACATCCTCCATAACTGATGAGCTTCCTTCTCCAACGTTTTCTCCAACTTTAAAACGCATGATGAAATTTTTACCATCAGTATCGCCATATAAAGCATACCCAGTCGAATCTTCTCCTCTATGTTTTAATGCTTGAAGCATACCTTGTAGTTCACTTCCAACATTAGAAGATTTTCCTCTATGAATTAAACCTGCTATTCCACACATATATTTATACCCTTTCTATCTATTTCTGTGACCTACGGTAGACAATCAAGATAAGTATCCAGATCCCATTGTGTTGTTGCACCAAGAAATCTTTCCCACTCATCGTTTTTGTACCAATGGAAAACTTTATACATTTCATCTGGCATTGCAGATTTGATTACGTCATCCTCTGCCAGTCTATCCAAAGCTTCACCTAAACTTAATGGAAGTTTTTTAACATCTTTACCAGCTTTTTGAGCTTCATAAATATTTCTAGATTCTGGAGCAGCTGGTTTCATTTTCTTACTTATACCTTCATCGCAAGCTTTTAATAAAGCAGCACCTAATAAGTAAGGATTGTGCATTGAGTCTACTGATCTATACTCAAATCTTCCTGGAGCAGAAACTCTTAAACCACAAGTTCTGTTTTGATATCCCCAGTCAGCGTAAACAGGAGCCCAAAATCCTTGATCCCATAATCTTCTGTAAGAATTTACAGTTGATGATCCAAGAGCCGTTAAGGCTGGCAAGTGCTTCATGATACCTGCGATTGATTGTAATCCAATTTTACCTGGCATTTGCATATCTTTCGTATCAGGCATGAAAGTATTTGTTCCACCCTCAACATAACTAAACACTCCATCAACCCCTGGTAAAGTTTTATGACCAAGTTTATTAACTCTGATCTTACCACCTTTCCATAAAGACATATTTGTATGACAACCACTTGCTGAAACACCCATAAAAGGTTTGGTCATGAAGCAGGCAATTAAATTATGTTCTCTAGCAACTTGAGCGCAAATTTGTCTGTAAGTAGATAATCTATCTGCATTTCTTAAAACATTATCATAAGTCCAGTTAAGCTCTAATTGGCCCGGAGCATCCTCATGGTCACCTTGAATCATATCAAGGCCCATAGCATTAGCGTATTCAATTACTTTCATGAATACTGGTCTTAAAGACTCAAATTGATCAATGTGGTAGCAGAAAGGTTTAGAGAAACCTTTACCCGAAGGTGTTCCATCTTCATTTTTAGTTAACCACATCATTTCAGGCTCTGTACCAACTCTTAATTCTAATCCATGTTTCTTTTTAAATTCATCCATGAATATTCTTAAATTTCCTCTACAGTCAGAAGTTAAATGACCGCCTGGATTTTCTCTCTCTTCTCTATTTCTGAAACATGTACAAAATACTCTTGCAACTCTTTTGTCCCAAGGTAATTGGACAAACGTTTCTGGATCAGGAATTCCCACAAGCTCCATAGCCTCTGGTCCGTAACCGATGTAATTATTATGACGATCTAAGAATAAATTTGCAGTAGAACCATAAACTAATTGAAAACCTTTTTCAGCAGTTCTTTCCCAATGGTCAGCTGGGATACCTTTTCCAACAACTCTTCCAGTGACTGAAATAAATTGAAAATAAATATAAGTTATTCCTAATTCTTTAATTTTAGCTCTTACGTCTTTTACTAATTTCGCACGTCCAGGTTGGTTAACGTGTTTTTCTAGATCTGTCATTTTCACCCCTCAATGAATTTAATTTATTCAAACGTAGCTGAAAAATTTATTTGTGTCTAGGCTTAGAGTCTAGCTCCAAGGAAACGGACTGTTCGAAGTAGGGTGAAGTTCTCCCTTCTCGTAACGGTTGAATCTAAATGGTTTTAACAAATCACTTTCAGTACCAAGAATTTCTTTTGCAACAAGCTCACCAACACCAATCATTTTGTAACCGTGATTGGCATCTGCAATCATGTAAACGTTTTCAAAAAATCTATCAAAGATTGGAAACGAGTCCGGCGTCATACATCCAAGTCCACCCGATGGTCCTTTTCTATATAAATCTGATTTACCTTCAAATCTTTTTTGACAATGTGCTAAAGCTGAACACCACATTTCACTAAACGCATCTGTTGTTTGATATTCAGGAGATTCAATTCCATAAGGATCAACATTAACTTGATCAAAATGTTTTTTGACTATGTAAGGTGAAGTACCACCCTGAACACCTAATCCTTCAATATCAGGTTTATAATAAATTCCCCAAATTTTATCTGTTAATAATTTTTTAGTTTTGTCTGAATATAACGGAGCAGTCGAGTCTACATGAACTACAGGTGGTTGTTTTCCATCATTTGTTTTCAAAAAATCTGGTTCAACACCAATAACACCTTCTTGTAACATCCAGTATGTCCACATATCAGTTTCATGCATTTTACCATCTTTACCTTTGATGTTTGCTGTCTTAGGTAGTTCTAACATGTTCCAAAAATCTCTTGCCCAAGGGCCCGCCCCAATTACAACTTGTTCACATTCAATTATGCCTTTATCTGTTTCTACTCCTGTAACAGCTTGACTGTTACTCCCTTTTTTAAATCCTGTAACTTTTACACCTTTCATCACTTGCACACCATTTGATGTAGATTTACTCTCAAGTGCTTTAATTGAATCTTTGTTAAATGCGTATCCACCTTTTTTTTCATGAAGTACAGAAGTAATACCCTGTGCTTGCCAATCATCAAAAATACCCTTCATATAATTTGAACAATCTTTTTCACCTTCTATAAATACTGACTCGTATCCAATAGCTTTTTGTTGTTCATAAATAGTTGCAACATCTTCGTGCATTACCTCAGGTGATATTTGTAAATAACCAACTGGATTGTATTTAAATGCTTTAGGATCACTCTCCCACACAGAAACTGAGTGAGCCATTAATTCTCTCATTGCTGGTTGGAAATAATTATTTCTTACAACTCCACAAGCAATTCCACTTGCGCCAGCAGCAGTATCTTTTTTTTCTAAGACAACGATGTCACCAGGATTTTTGTAAGTTTCAGAAAGTTTCCAAGCAGTACTTAGACCATGAATTCCACCACCGATTATAACTACTTTTGCTTTCGAAGGTAATGTCGTCATGTGAAAACATTATTTTTTGCAAATAGTAATTAATATAATTTTTTATAGAACTAAAATTTATATATATAATTTAGATATTTCGATTTTTGTGAAATTTATCGCTAATAACTTATATTTTTTAAGGTATCCAGATATTCATTAAATTCTTTAATAAATGAATCACTAGGTATTATATTTTTTATCCTTTGATCTGTTGATGTTTTTTCAAGACGAAAGAATCCTTTTTCACAAGCTTCAGTAATAATTAATGCAGATTTAGGTCTAGATGTTTTAAATAATTTAGTTTTAAGCTCCTCAACAGATAGTTTTTTATTTTCTTTATGTGCAGACATTACTAATAACATCATATGATAGTGAGAAGGAGATTTTCTAAAAAAATAGTTACTTGCGGTATGAGATTGTCTCATTTGATCTTCCCAAAAATCTAATAACGTCTTTTTTTCTTTTGGCATTTTTTTAAGCTCTAACTCTGGATTTAGTTGGATCGTAGAATGGAAAACTAACAACTTTAGCACCAATCCTTTTTTGATGACCATCGATTTTACCTATTTCAACTTCAGTACCGATTTCAGAATATTGGACATCAATTCTGCACAGAGCAATATTTTTATTCAAAGTAGAGGATAAACATCCACTGGTAACTATACCAACCTGTGACCTTCCAATATGAACACAGTCTCCGTGCCCCGCTATTTCTTTTCCATTAAGTTCTAGGCCTACCAATTTCTTTTGTGGGTTCGCTTTTCTTTTAATCAATTCCTCTTTACCAATAAAATCTTCTTCTTTTGTTTTCAGTGGAACGGCAAAACCAATACCAGCTTCAAAAGGATCTTGCTCTCCATCAAACTCTGCGCCAAATAAAATTAAACCTGCCTCAATTCTTAGTTTGTCTAAGGCAGCGAACCCTGCTGGCAGCAATCCATCATCTTTACCTGCTTCCATTAATTTATCCCAAACTTCAGGAGCATGTTTTGGATGACACCAAACTTCATAACCTAACTCACCAGTATAACCTGTTCTAGAAACAATTAACGGAATACCTTGAAGTTCTTCTATTCTACAAATTGTAAATCTAAACCAGCCCAACTCATCTATCGAAGGCTGTGTAGGTGGTGTAAAGATAATTTTTTTTAAAATTTCTCTACTTTTCGGACCTTGCAAAGATACATTGCTAATTTGATCAGTAGAGTTTTTCACAATAGCGTTAAAATTCTTTTTCTTTGCAATTTCTTTAAGCCATTCTCCACCATACTCATCTCCACATATCCATCTAAAACCTGTTTCGCTTAATCTTAAAAGAGTTCCATCATCGAACATCATTCCATTTTCGTAACACATTGCAGAATATACAACCTGTCCAACAGAAAGTTTTTTTATATTTCTTGTAAGAGTGTAATTCATTAACTCTTCAGCATCAGGACCAATTATTTCAAATTTTCTTAGTGATGATAGATCAATTAATACAGCATCATTTCTGCAAGCATTGTACTCATTAACCAAACCATGCTTGGTGTAATCATTTGGAAGCCAAAACCCTCTAGCATCAACAAAGTTTCTAGTTAATTTTGAAGTTCTTTCATAAAAGCCAGAATTTCTAGTAAGTTTATTTTCAGAGTCTGTTTTCATTCTAAAACCAAATGACTTTCTAAATTCTTTTTTTTTATCGTAAGTTCTAACAAATATATTTGTAGGATTCCATGAATTACAAGGATCTATATCACTTGGACATGCAGTTGTTCCTATTGTTAAATCTTTTAAAGCCTTAAACATTACATAATCTCCAGGCCTTGAATAAGATTCATCAGAAATAACAGAATTTAATCCTCCAGCTGAGGTGTTAAAAAATAAATTAATTGCATGCCAACCTTTTTGTTTCTGAACACCATATTTCGACATACTTTCAGTTAAATTATCCGAACAGTTTGGGTGACCAAAATACCCCGCATCTTCATAATATTTTGAAGTGCATGCAAGATTAAAAGTATCGTGTTTACCAACAGTATCTCTTATTACTTCAACAAGTGGTTCATGATCTGTATCATAAAATTTAGAGAACAAACCTGGTCCTGGGAAAGTATTACCCATGAATGTTCTCGTGGTTTGCCAGTCTAATCCTTTTTCAATTCCTTTTTCTAATTTTCTTGTATCGAAAGCTACAAAGTCAGAACATTGTCTGCCAGTAGGACTTATTACCTGAATATAATCTCCCTCTTTAACCTCATAAGATATTGAAGTTTCTTTATTTATATTTTCTTCGTAAACAGGTTCGAAAACAGGATCAGGAATTACATTTAATTCCTTATCATTAACAATTTTAGCTCTTTTAACAAATATAGTTAAATCAGTTGGTGGATTTTGTTTTGTAACATCCATATCTTCGCCAGGTGCTGAAAATATTGCGTAACATTTATCTTTTGATTTTAATTTAATTTTTTCACCAGGTTCTGCGTCTAGATCAAATATAATTGATGATTTTGAATTAGAAATTTTTAAATTTCTTTTTTTTAATTGATAGTTGGTCGCTAAAATTGTTTCATCATTCCCATTAAGAATATTTCTTATAAAGTTTTTTTCGTTGTTTGATTTAAGATTTAAAATTCCAAGATCTGAATTTCCATCTTTTCCAAAACAAATAATCTCACATATTTGATTTCCTTCATTATTAATTATTTCTACTTCATCATCAGGAAAAATCTGAAAACCAGTTAGACCACCACCATTAACAACATGTCTTTCAACTCCAGGTGGTAAAATATTCAAACCAGGATATTTGATATCTTTGCTTGTGCCTAACATTTTTTAAATTTAAGTGAGACCATAATATAATCAAAACGAGTTGACTATAACTTTAAATAGGAACATACTTTCAATATTA
Source organism: Pelagibacteraceae bacterium AG-390-A23 (assembly GCA_003279775.1). GTDB lineage: Bacteria > Pseudomonadota > Alphaproteobacteria > Pelagibacterales > Pelagibacteraceae > Pelagibacter. The sequence goes on along the minus strand of QCGW01000009.1, from coordinate 2,513 downwards.
ATATATTAATAATAGAGGGGTATATATGAAAAAAATAATATCTTTACTATCTGCTCTAGTTATTTCTGTTGTAAGTTTTGCAGGAATTTCAAATGCTGATAGCAAAAAGCCCATCGTGATCCCAACACATAACTGGTCATCTCAAATTGTAATGGCTTATGTTATTGGTGGAATTTTCGAAAGTATGGGCAATAACGTAAAATACGTAAACGCTGACTCACAAGCAGTTTATGAGTCAATTAGAATTGGAGATGTAACTATATCTCACGAGGTATGGGAATCTGCATTCGGTAAATCATTTACTACTGCTTTAGATAAAGGTGGTTTATTAGATTGGGGTGATCATGAAGCAAGAACTCTTGAGGATATGGGATATCCAAATTGGGTTGCTGAAAAAGGATTATGCCCAGGTCTACCAGATTGGACAGCTTTAAAAAATCCAGATTGTGCAAAAAACTTTACAACACCTGACTCTCCAGATGGAAAAGGAAGAATGTTGGAAGGTCCACAAACTTGGCATGGTGACTTAATTCCACAAAGGGTTGATGCACTAGGTTTAGGTGATTTATGGTGGGTTAAATTTGCTGGAAGTGCTGATGCACTTTGGGCAGAATTAGCTGCAGCTGAAAAAGAAGGAAGAGGAACAATTATATTCAACTGGACGCCTAACTTTACAGATGGTGCTGGTTTTACATTTATTGACTTCCCTCCATACACAGCTGGTTGCAGACCAGAAGATGGTGGAGATGGTAAATGTGGTTCTCCTGATGGATACTTGAAAAAAGCAGTTCATGAGGATTTCCCAAAAACTCATCCTGATGCAGCAGCAACGTTTAAGAAAATGTCATTCTCTACAAGTCAAATTGGAGCTATGGCAGCTTTAGTTGACGTTGACAAAATGACTCACGAAGATGCAGCTAAAAAATGGTTAGCTGATAACAAGTCAGTTTGGCAAGCATTTACTAAATAAGGATTATAGTTAAAAATTAAAGATCTCCCCCAACTTCGTTGGGGGGGATTTTTTTTTAAATCAATATGTGTAAAATGCATCAATGAAAAAATACTCTCTTATAATATTTTTTAGTTTTTTGATCTGCTCATCAGTTTTAGCAAGAAGTACTGGCTGCAAAGAAGGTAACTGTGAAAATGGTTTTGGTAAATGGGTTTACACCGATAAAACTACTTATGAAGGGGAGTGGGTTAATACTAAAAAACAAGGTCAAGGCGTCGAAACCTGGCCTAATGGTTATATCTATAAAGGGGAATTTAAAAATAGTGAATGGAGCGGACAGGGAACTTTAGTTTTTCCTGATGGGTCTACCTATGAAGGAGAGTGGTCTAAAGGTTTTATGAATGGCCAAGGAACATTTACTTGGGCAGATGGAAAACAAAAATCAGGTATTTGGAAAAACGGTAAGTTACAAGAATAATGTCAAAAGAAAATTATATTAATAAAATAAAAGATTTACCTGAGTCTCTAAGGCAATTTATTGGTCTCATAATTATTACTCTTTTAGTAATTATTTCTTTTAGCATTTTAAATGGAATTTTTGGACAAGGTGATGATTTAGTAAAAAGAATGAAGTTAGAGGAGGAGAGAATTGCTGAAGAAAAAAAACTTAGCGAACTAATATCTAAATTACCTTCTGGTATATTGGTCTCATTTGATGGCACAGATAATTATAAACTGACTGATGAGGTGTATGAGCAAGTATGTAAGGCTACTAAACTAATTCCACAAAGAGCAATAATGGGTGCTAATTTTTTAAATTTTAGAGCTCATGAGCTTTATACAATTAATGGAAATAAAATTGATGAGACTTTTGTTAAATGGGATGAAGAAAAAAGTAAATGTTTTGCGGGCTTTACAGTTAGCGGAAATAACGTAGGTGTTGATGAAAGTATTACTATAAGTGGTGAAGCTTTAAGTTTTTTAAGTACTGGAATTGATACAAGGGTTTATTTTATTAAAAATTTTTAATTAGGAAAGGCAACAATTATTAACATTTTAATTTTATAGAATTTAATATAACTTTAAAACAATTTATGTCTGAGACTGTAATCAAATGCGAGTCGGTTTATAAAATTTTTGGTGAAAACGCCAAAAAAATGCTTGAAGAATCCAACGGCAATGTTGATGCAAAAACCTTTCAGGAAAAAGGATGTATAGTTGGAGTTAATAATGCTTCTTTTGAAGTTGCAAAAGGAGAAATGTTAGTAGTAATGGGTTTATCTGGTTCAGGTAAATCAACACTTCTTAGATGTATTTCAAGATTAACAGATGCTACTGGTGGAAAAATTTTTATAGAAGGTCAAGATTTGCTTCAACTAAACAATAAAGAATTAATCGAACTTAGAAGAAATAAAATGGGGATGGTTTTTCAAAGCTTTGCTTTGTTACCTCATAAAACAGTTGTTGAAAACATTGCTTTCCCACTGCAGATCAAAGGTACTAATACTGAAGATAGTATCAACAGAGCAATGGAAATGGTAAAGCTAGTTGGACTTGATGG
>QCGW01000008.1 GCA_003279775.1 Pelagibacteraceae bacterium AG-390-A23 | reverse complement strand
GGCACTGGCTTATGGTGCTGGAAACTTTCATTCTGCTAATGCAACAGAATTTGCAAAGAATGTAACTGAAAAAAGTGGTGGAAAACTTACAATCGTTACCCATCCAGGTGGTTCATTATTTAAAGGTGGTGAAATTTTCAGAGCTGTAAGAACAGGTCAAGCACCTATTGGTGTAGTTGCGGCAGCAAAAGGATATTTTGGATTTATGATATTTGGACTGATGTTATCAGTTGTTTTAACTGGTGCTTTAGCGACATATATGGCTAATTATATACAAAGACATATTTGGATAGCTTATATCGGATTAGTATTTATCTTAATTGTTGGTCTACAATTAGTAATAGGTGGATTGGTTGATCTTGAAATATTAAATATTAATGAAGAATTTAAAAAATACTTTTAATTAAAAAGAATTTTTTTTATTAGGAAATTTAATTTTTCTTACTTCTTTTGAATAATTTGAAACAGCTTTAGAAATATTATTTCTTATATTGGCATATTTTTTTACAAACTTATAATTCGTTGGATTTAAGCCAATTAAATCATCAAAAACTAATATTTGACCATCACAATATTTAGAAGCTCCTATACCAATAGTTGGTATCTTTAAATTTTGCGTGACAAGCTTTGCTAAAGAAGTTTCAACACATTCTAAAACAATTGAAAACACTCCAGCCTTTTCTAATAATTGTGAGTCTCTTATAATGTTGTTTCTCTCTAACTTTTTTTTTCCTTTAAATTTGAAAGTTTTATCTGACTGAGGAAGTAGCCCTAAATGACCCATAACTGGAATTTTATTTTTAACTAAAGTTTTAATTGTTTCGTAAATTTTTTTTCCACCTTCCAATTTTACTCCATCACATTTAGTTTTTTTCATTATTTGTTTTGCATTTTTCACTGCCTCTTTAGGAGTTCGATAGGTGTTATGTGGCATATCAACAATCATTAAACTTTTTTTAATACCCATTCTGACACTTTTAGAATGTTCAATCATAGTATTCAAAGTAACTTCTCTCGTAGATTTATAATTATACAAAACAGATCCAAGAGAATCTCCAACAAGTATAATATCGCAATGATTATCTAAAATTGATGCAACGTTTTTTGAGTAAGCAGTTAAACTTACAATTTTTTGTTTATTTTTTTTTTTAATTAAATCTGAAATTTTTTTTTTCATCGACTTACCAAGAGCCGGTATTTTCCATTGAAGCCCAAGGTTCTTTAGGTTCTAAATTTCCTTCTTGAAGAATCTCAATTGAAATTTTGTCTGGTGATCTAACAAAAGCCATATGACCATCTCTTGGTGGTCTATTAATCGTGTAGCCCATATCCATTAATCTTTGGCAAGTTTCATAAATATTATCTACTCTATAGGCAAGATGACCGAAATTTCTTGAACCTTCTCCAAGCTCATCACCATCCCAATTATATGTTAATTCTATTTCTGCTTTTTCATCATTTGGTGCTGCAAGAAAAATTAATGTAAATCTACCTTTTTCATTTTCCATTCTTCTTGTTTCTTTTAAACCAAGCCCTTCGCAGAAAAATCTTAGAGACTCATCTACGTCTTTAATTCTAATCATTGTGTGTAAATATTTCATGCTTTTAATTTATAGTTAAAAACTATTTCCTTTCAATAGTTGAAATTTTATTAATTTGATTTATTGTTCGGATACGACTTTATTCATCCACTCTTTAGCTAAATAGGTAGAATACCGTTTATCATACTCTGACAAACAAAAAAAAGTTAAATCTAGTGCATTATAAACACAAGACAATAAACTTAATTTTATTAGCTGTTCATCATTTAATTTGTCTACTTTTTGAATATTATGAAAAAAGACAGCGTCTGCCCACAAATGTTGTGAGGGTAAATTCGGATTGTTATTAAAAGAAATTGGTTTGAGGGCTCTTCCATTTAATCCTAAAAATTTATTAAACATTAGGTTATATTTATTTAAATGGTTACATATATCTCCAAACAATGGTTGATTTTCATAAATTGGCAAAAACCCTACTTCACAAACTATTTTTAGAACATTTTTAAGAGTTTTAGTTGCTCCTTGAAAAATATCTAATTCAGCTCCTTGAACATCTAACTTAATAAAATCAATGTTACCAATGTTATACTTGTCTATAAAATAATCTAAACTAATTGTATTAATTTCTATTTCTTCCTTCAAATAAGCAAACTCAAAATTATTATACAGCTTAATAAATTCTTCGTTTGGTTTATATAAACTGCAGCACATAGGATGTTGAGTTATATAAAACTTTCTTCTTTCATTAGCTTTACCAAGTGCATATGGATAATATTTAATTCCTTCTTTGGACTTCGAATTCATTTGATCACAAACTTCTTTTTCTACTTCAAATCCAAAAATTTCACTTGATGGAAAATAATCTAAAAGTTCATAAAACGGTTCTTTTTGATCGTGAATATGCAAAGCTCCAATTTCAACAATTTTGAAACTACATTTAATATTAGTTTGTTTTACAAATTGAGATAGGATTGATAATGCTTTATTCATTTTAATTCATTTGTGGCAGGTGTTTTTGAGATAATATCATACAAAATTATACTTATACCTAGTATAATGTTAACTATTTTATTTGATATAATTTGTATATGAGACTTTTTTAATTCAACTTAGAATTACAAATTTTAATTCTTCTCTGAGGAATAGCCTAATTCTACAGCTATAGGATCCAATTTTTCAATAATTATATCTGCTTCTTTAGTTGAAAAAACTTTTTTCCATTCTCCTGATTTTCTTTGTGAAATGTGACCAGTTTGAAAACCAGTATTAATATCAAAAGATCGATATGATCCATTTTTAAACTTAACAATTTTTTTTTTATCAATTTCCTCATTTTTAATTATTTTTCTTTGAATTTCTTCATCATTACTTTTAATTAAATTTAAAATTTTATCTTTACTATAATTTAAGGCTATTTTATCTATTTGTATTTTGGATAAATTAATTTTACAAAAATTAGTTAATTTATCAATCAAGACACTTGGTTCATTTTCAATATCTTCATACTTTACAGAAAAAATATCTTTATAAAGACTTCTATAATAATTTACCCAATTCAATAAATCTGAAGCTACGATTATCGATTTATTTACATCACATTTCATAAATTCGTTGTGCGATGCACATATATCATATGGATTTCTAATGTTTGTGATAATTTTTGACCTAGGGGGTAATACAGTTAGCTTACTATGTATTTTTAAAACATATTTATTTAATTTATTATCATCTAATTGTGCTTCTGAATTATAATAATTTAATATTTCTTTATCATACTGAATTTGATTTTTTGGGAAAACATTTAAATTTCCTTCAAGAAAAATCTCTCTAATTATATTTGTTGTCCACATAGATCCTGTTCTTGGAACTGATGCTATCCAAATTGAATTAAATTCCATTATTCTAATTCTATTGTACTCGGAGGCTTTGAAGTAACGTCGTAAACCACTCTATTTATCCCTCTTATGCTATTAACTATTTTGTTTGATATGCTTTGCATAAATGACTTTTTAAATTCATAATAATCTGCTGTCATTCCATCTTCAGAAGTAATAGCCCTTAATAAACATAAATACTCATAAGTACGATTGTCACCCATTACTCCAACTGTTTTAACTGGGAGTAAAGCTGCATATGCTTGCCAAATCTTGTGATAAAGACCGTGATCTTTTAAGGCTTGAATAAAATAAAAATCTGCTTCTTTTAAAATTTTAATTTTTTCATTAGTTATAATACCTGGCATTCGAATTGCTAAACCTGGTCCAGGAAAAGGGTGTCTAGAAATAATTTCTTTACTTAAATTTAATTCTAATCCTAATTTTCTTACCTCATCCTTAAATAAGAATTTTAGTGGTTCTACTAATTTTAAATTCATTTTTTTGGGTAGGCCACCGACATTATGATGCGATTTAATTTTAGAAGTTTGGCTTCCAGTAACTGATTTACTTTCAATTAAGTCTGGATAAAGAGTACCCTGAGCTAAAAATTTGACATTTTTAATTTTCTTAGCGTATCGTTCGAAGATTTTGATAAATAAATTACCAATTATTTTTCTTTTTTTTTCTGGATCAGAAACATTTTTTAATTTTTTTAAGAATTCTTTTTCAGCATTTACATAAATTAAATTCATTTTTAAACGCTTCTTGAAAGTTTGAACTACTTGTACTTCCTCATTTTTTCTTAAAAGGCCTGTGTTTACAAAAATACAATAAAGTTTTTTACCAATAGCTTTATTCAGCAATTGAGCGACTACGCTACTATCCACACCTCCTGATAAAGCACAAATAACTTTGTTGTTTGCAACTTGTTTTCTAACATCTTTAATAAGCTGATTTTTTTGATCCCTAGAGGACCAATTTCTTTTAATTTTACAAATTAAAAAAATGAAATTACTTATTAATTTTTTTCCATTCTCTGTATGAGTTACTTCAGGGTGAAATTGTACTCCATAATATTTTTTAATTTTATTTTCAACAATTGCAAATTTTGAATTAGTGCTTGATGCAACAACTTTAAAATTCTTTGGAAGTTTTGAAACTTGATCAGCATGACTCATCCAAACTTGTTTGGATTTTTTGTTTCCAAAAAAATTAGTTGTTAAAAGACTGATATTTTTCTTATAAACATTAGCCAGACCAAATTCTCTATGTTTTGATTGTTTTACCCTTCCACCATTAAGTTTTGATAAAATTTGATGTCCAAAACATATTCCAAGAACTGGTACATCAAGTTGTAAAATTTTTTTATCAAATGAATATTTATTTATTTGATAAACATTTAGTGGGCCACCAGATAATACTATTCCTTTAATACTGTTATTTATGTCTTTTAGTTTTATTTTTTTGTGACTAACTATTTCTGAAAACACACCTAATTCTCTTACTCTTCTTGCAATTAATTGAGTAAATTGTGAACCAAAATCTATTATTAAGATTTTATTAAGATTTTGATCAAGACTCATTATTTTCAGGTTCTATATTTTTTAATGACTCTTGAATATCTTTGTTTTCATCACATAAATTTTTACAAACTTTTACAAACTTGTCTGAAAGATCTTTGACTTTTTCATAATTAGATTTTTCTAAAGCAATTTTCATTAACATTAATAAAGCTTCTTCATTGTCTGGCTCAATTAAAAGTGTTGTTTCTAAATTGTATTCTTCTTTTCTTTGATTTTCTTCTTGGTTATAAATTTTTGCTAAATATAAATATGAGTTTGCATCTTTTGGATTAAAAACAATATTTCTCTCAAATAAAAAACGTGCATCTTCATATTTTTCTTTTTTAAACAATTCTAAAGCTTCATTAAAAAAATTTTCTTTACCAAAAGACGTGCTGTTAAAAAAAGCTGTTAAAAGTATTAATCCTATTAATTTGAAAAATTTGCTCATTAATATTTACTATCGTTTTTTACCACATCTACATTATGAACCATACTTTCATAAAATCCAGCTTTTGTAATTTTCACAAATTGTGGTTTATTTCTTAATTTAATGATTGTTTTTGATCCAAGATAACCCATTGAAGATTTCAATCCACCAATTAATTTATAAATAATACTCCCAACATCTCCTTTATATTTTACAAAACCTTCAACACCCTCAGGCACATATTTCGAAGAGTCTTTTTGTTTTTTTTGAAAGTATCTATCAGCTGACCCTTTGTTCATAGCTCCAACAGAACCCATGCCTCTAAAACTTTTAAAAAGCTGTCCATTTTTTTTAATTAATTTACCTGGAGTTTCGTTTGTACCTGCAAACAATGAACCAATCATTACAGCATCAGCTCCTGCAGCAAAAGCTTTTGCTAAATCACCAGAATATTTTATTCCACCATCTGAAATTATTTTAACATTTTTATTTTTTAAACCACTTCTTACAGCTAAAATTGCGCTTAATTGAGGAACTCCTATTCCAGCAACCAGTCTTGTTGTGCAAATAGAACCTGGCCCTATACCAATTTTAATTATATCTACTCCTAATTTTATAAGGAATTTTGCAGCTTCAGGTGTAGCAATATTTCCCGCACATAAAGCAATTTTGTTAGTTTTTATTTTTTTTATATATTTGATTATTTCGGCAACTTTCTTTGTATGGCCATGTGCTGTGTCTACTACGATTAAATCTACACCTTCTTTAATTATTTCCTTAGCTCTAATAAATTCATTCGGTGCTGCACCTACAGCTGCTCCAACAATTAGTTTTTGTTTTTTTACTTTTTTTATCTCTGATAATTGTATTTTTATATCAAGGTTTCTGTGAATTACTCCAATACCACCAGCTTTAGCTATAGCTATTGCCATTCTGCTTTCTGTGACAGTATCCATTGCAGATGATAAAAGTGGAATTTTAAGTTTCAAATGCTTTGTTAAAGATACACTGGTGTCTGCATCAGAAGGTAATATTTCTGAATACTTTGGAGCTAATGTAACATCATCAAAGGTAAGTGCTTCTTTTATGGGAACCATAATCTTTTATATACGATTCCTTTTAAATTAAAAGTCTCTATCGGATTTTTCTACAAATTATAAAACTTTCTTTTGAATCTTTTCTGCTAGATTTTGGTTTAAAAACCTTAACTTCTTTAAAATATTTTTTTCCCTCTGCGACGATTTCGTTAAATGTTCCTCCCATGAAAATTTTTGAAATAAAATATCCATTTTCTTTTATTAAATCTTTTGAAAAAAACATTGCCTCTTTGCATAGTTCTCCTGTTTGAATTGAGTCTATATTTTTAATACCAGTCGTATCTACGGCCATATCAGACATTACGACGTCAACTTTGCCGTTTATATATTTTTTAATTTCTTCTTGAGTTTTTTCTTCAGTAAAATCTCCTTGGATTTGAACACTATTACCTATGGGTTCCATTTTTTTTAAATCTATAGATATCAATTTTCCACTTTTAGCTGCTTTGAGAGCATATTGTGACCAGCTTCCTGGAGCTGCACCAATATCAATTACTGATAATCCACCTTTAAAAATTTTAATTTTTTCATCAATTTCAATTAATTTGTAAGCTGATCTAGCGCGATACCCATCTACTTTAGATTGTCTTACATAGATATCCCTACGCTGCTTATTAACCCAGTTCTTGGATATTTTATTTTTTTTCAATTAATTATTAAATCTTAAACTTTTATTTAAAATTTTACCTGTAAGAGTTTGAATATCTATTTTAATATTCTTGTTTAATCTCATATCTTCCTTATCTTTCCAGATGCCAGCAGCTAAATGCATAATTCCAATTTTATAATTAGGTAAATAAGGCTCTACCCATGTATCTTTATCCTCATCAAACTTTGGCAAAAGATTACTAGTGATCCAATTACAGTTTAATGGAAGGAATTCAGTTTCGACATTATCAACATACACAGACATATTCATCGCTAATTGTTCAGACCCAAATATTTCTCCACCTTTAAGTGTTTGTTTTAAATTTTCCTGCCATGAATTCCAGCACATAGAATTTTTTTCTAAAGAAAAAACACCGATATTGATGTGAGGAGCAAAGGCTAACTTTCTAGCTTTTTCTATATTAATATTAGATTTTATTGCATGTTTAAAATTTTGAGATTTAATAATTGCTAGTTTTCCAAATACCCAATTTACTCTAGAAGTAATCTTGTAACCTGGTCCGATAGTTTGTGTAATTCCTAATTTACCGTTATCACACGCTTTAAAATAGAGCTCAACAGATTGCCAATCATTGACCCAAGCATCACAATCAATCCATAAATATTTTTCATAGCTTGGAAAATATTTTGGTAAAAAAGCCCTGGATACTTGGCTCTTTAACCATTCACGCCCTTTGATTTTACTATCTGGAACTTTTATATCCCATTCTGCTGATTTTATTTCATCTACTTTTGATGATAATTCTGTCTTTTGATCATCTGATAGACCAGCATCTAAAATACATATTGCAACCTCAGTGCTCTCTTTAAATCTTTTTATAGAGTCTATTAACTCATTTAATAAAGGAAAATAATTTGAATCAGCTAATGATACAATAACATTTTTTTTCATCACAAAATATCTTCAAGATCATCATCTTCATCTTTATAATTCTGATCTTCGTTTTGTTTTTTAAATTTTTGATAATGAAAAAAACTTATTGGAAGCATACCTAAATATATAATTGCACTAATAGATATAACGTTAAATGGATATATTAAAAGTAATCCAAAAAATAAAACTATTCCAAATAAAAGAAAAATAGTTGCTTTTCTTTGAATTACGATTTTTTTAAATGAATAACTTGGAAATTTACTGATCAATAATAGAGATGTTGTAATAAAAAAAATTGGAACAACAATATCATAATTTATATTTATAAAATCAAAGCTTGTAAGACTAAATATTAATGGAGTTAAAACTAAAATACCTCCTGCAGGTGATGGAACTCCTTCAAAAAAATTATCTCTCCAAGAAGGTGCTTGACCTGTATTTACGTTGAAACGAGCTAAACGTAATGCAACACAAATTACATATATTAAACATAACAACCATCCAAATCTTCCTAATGTATTTAGTTTCCAGAAATACATAATAAATGCTGGAGCTACTCCAAAACTTATCATATCTGTTAAAGAATCTAGCTCTTTACCAACTTTTGATGTTCCTTTAATTAATCTTGCTATTCTTCCATCTAATCCATCAATAAGAGCAGCAAACATAATTGCAATAATTGCAAATTCAAATTTACCATCCAATGCAAATCTGATTGATGATAAACCTATACAAACTCCAATAAGAGTTAGCATGTTAGGTAAAATCACTCTTGCGTTAGTTTTTTTATCTGTAACAATTTTTAAATTGTTTTTTGGCTGTTCCATAAATTAATTTTTAGCCAGCAGTGTTTCCCCTGAAATTGCCGTTTGACCAACTTTAACTAGTGGTTCATAATTTTCATAATAAACATCTGCTCTACTCCCAAATCTAATCATCCCAATTCTATCACCTTGATTTAATTCCTGATTTTTATTTGTTTCGCAAACTATTCTTCTTGCAACTAATCCTGCAATTTGAACGACTACAATATCATTCCCATGTTTATCTTTAATTTTATAATAATTTCTCTCATTGTCTTCACTTGCTTTATCTAAAGATGCATTTAAAAATTTACCTGGTTTATATAAAATATCCTCAACTATACCTGAGCACGGTGTTCTGTTTACATGACAATCAAAGACGTTCATAAAAATACTTATTTTTTTAAATTTTTTATTTTCTAGTCCAAGTTCTTTAGGACCATCCACCTCTTCAACTTTAATTACCTCTCCATCAGCAGGACTTACAAGATAACTATCATCTCCTATAATTCTTCTCTCTGGATCTCTAAAAAAATAATAAACCCAGACACTTAGTAATATTCCTATTAATCCTAAAAAATTATTAATAGTCAAAAAAATGATAGTTATGAATACAGCTATTACTATAAACTTGTATCCCTCTGTGTGAATTTTTGGAAATATCTTACTAAACATATTCTTCTATTTGCTAATTTTCGATTAATATGTATATAAAACGATCAAATTCAATTAATAAGATAATTTTTATTTAATGAGCAAAATCAAGGTAAAAAACCCAGTTGTCGAGCTGGATGGCGATGAAATGACTCGTATTATATGGGAGTTCATCAAAAATAAATTAATCCTCCCATATTTAGATCTTGGTATCGAATACTACGATTTAGGCATGAAAAGCAGAGATAATACTGATGATCAGATTACCATCGACTCTGCGAATGCTATTAAAAAAATTGGTGTTGGAATAAAGTGTGCAACGATTACCCCTGATGAAGCAAGAGTAGAAGAATTTGATTTAAAAAAAATGTGGAGATCTCCAAACGGAACCATAAGAAATATAATTGGAGGAACAGTATTTAGAGAGCCAATTATTTGTAAAAATATTCCAAAACTTGTCCCTTCTTGGACTGATCCGGTGATTATTGGAAGACATGCATTTGGTGATCAATATAGAGCAACAGATTTTAAAGTTCCTGGAAAAGGAAAAATGGAAGTGAAGTGGACATCAGAAGACGGAAAAGACGAAATTAAATATGAAGTATTTAATTTTACAGGTCCTGGTGTGGCTTTATCAATGTACAATTTAGATAAATCTATTGAAGACTTTGCAAGATCTTGTTTCAGTTATGGGTTAATAAAAAAATGGCCTGTTTACATGTCTACTAAAAATACAATTCTTAAGCAATACGATGGAAGATTTAAAGATATTTTCCAAGAAATTTTTGACAAAGAATATAAAAGCGAATTTGAAAAAAATAATTTAACTTACGAACATAGGTTAATTGACGACATGGTTGCATGCGCAATGAAGTGGAGTGGAAAATATATTTGGGCTTGTAAAAATTATGATGGAGATGTGCAATCAGATACTATGGCACAAGGTTATGGTTCTTTGGGATTAATGACGAGTACATTATTAACTCCAGATGGAAAAGTAATGGAAGCAGAGGCTGCACATGGAACAGTAACTAGACATTATAGAATGCATCAACAAGGAAAAGAAACTTCAACCAACCCTATAGCATCAATTTTTGCCTGGACTAGAGGATTAGCTCACAGGGGTAAATTAGATGGTAATGAAGAACTGATCAAGTTTGCACAAACTTTGGAAAAAGTTTGTATTGAATGTGTGGAAAGTGGATCAATGACAAAAGATTTAGCAATTCTTGTAGGTCCAAATAGTAAATTCTTAACCACAAATCAATTTTTAGACGAAATTGATGGTAATTTAAAAAAGAAATTAAACTAAACCCTTCAGCTTTTCAAAAGCTTCTTCAATTTTTGACTGGTCTTGTCCACCAGCTTGAGCAAAGTCTTTTCTTCCTCCACCACCTTTACCACCAATTATTTCAGATCCAACTTTAACAAATTGAACTGCATCAAACTTGTTAGTTAAATTGTCAGTTACGCCAACAGCTAATCCAACCTTGTCATCTTTATTTGCAAACACAACCACAATACCTTGTCCTAAATCTTTTTTACCTTTATCTACAAGTTTTCTTAATTCTTTTGGAGGCAACCCGTCTATTTTTTGGAGTCTTAAATTAATTCCATTAATTTCTTCATCTTTAATAATATTTTTAGATTTGTCCTCTAAAATTGCATTTACTGAGATAGTCTCTAATTGTTTAGTTAAATTTTTGATTAAAGTTTTTTGGTCAGTTTCTTCTAAACTTGGTTTTCCTCCCAATTTAATAATTTGTTGACTTAAATCTTTAATTGTTTCCCCATCTTTTTCTGCAGATAGGTTTGATAATTTTTCTTTATTTTTTAAATATTCCTCTAATTGCTTATCTCTCAAAGCCTCAATTCTTCTAACCCCTGCAGCAATTGAGGACTGACTGACAATCTTAAATTTACCAATATCTCCAGTGTTTTTGACGTGTGTTCCACCACACAACTCTGTTGAAAAATACTTTCCATCCTCGTCTCCCATTGAAAGAACCCGTACTTCATCTCCATATTTTTCCCCAAATAATGCTAAGGCACCATTTTCAACTGCCTCATCAGGCGTCATTAATCTAGTTTTTACATCAGATTTTTTTGAAACCATTGTGTTTACAAACTCTTCTATTTTATCAATTTCTTCATTCAAAATTGGCTTCATGTGGCTAAAATCAAATCTTAATCTGCTTGGTTCTACCAATGATCCTTTTTGCGTTACATGTGTACCAAGAACCCTTCTTAAGGACTCGTGTAATAGATGGGTTGCTGAGTGATAAGCACGAGTATTATCTCTTCTTTCTACATCAATTTTTAACTCTACACTTTCCTGAAGTTTAATAGATCCACTCTTAACCTTTCCATAATGGACAAATAAATCTCCCAGTTTTTTTTGGACATCGATAACTTCAAATTTAAAATCATTTGATACTATTTCACCAGTATCACCGACCTGGCCTCCAGACTCACCGTAAAAAGGAGTTTGATTCACTATAATCATTCCTTCATCATTTTCTTTTAACTGATCTACTTCTTTGTTGTCTTTTAAAAGAGATAAAACGATACCTTCAGCTTGATTAGTTTCGTATCCTAAAAATTCAGTTGCTTCTAATTTATCTTTTATTCCAAACCAGATATCTTCAACCGCTGCATCACCAGAACCTTTCCAATTTTTCTTAGCAAGTTCTCTACTTTCCTTCATCAAAGATTGAAACTTTTCAGTATCAATTGACATAGATTTATTTCTTAAAATATCTTCGGTAAGATCTAATGGAAAACCATAGGTATCATATAATTTAAAAGCTACTTCACCAGGTAACACTTTATCTATTTTAGATATTTCATCATTTAAAATTTTTATTCCTCTGTCTAATAAAACTAAGAATTTTTCTTCTTCCATTTTTAAAGTTTCTTTAATTAAAGATTCAGCTCTAACTAATTCAGGATAGTTTCCTGACATTTCATTTTTAAGCGTGTCAAACAAGTTATAAAAAACTGGTTCCTTAGATCCAAGTAAATGAGAATGTCTCATCCCTCTTCTCATAATTCTTCGAAGAACATAGCCTCTTCCTTCATTAGAAGGTAAAACTCCTTCAGCAATTAAAAATGAACTAGCTCTT
This sequence comes from Pelagibacteraceae bacterium AG-390-A23, assembly GCA_003279775.1. Taxonomy (GTDB): domain Bacteria; phylum Pseudomonadota; class Alphaproteobacteria; order Pelagibacterales; family Pelagibacteraceae; genus Pelagibacter. Next base: position 37,321 of record QCGW01000008.1, on the reverse strand, counting down.
AAATGATCAGCGATTACTCTAAAACTAGATAGATTAGATTTATCTGATTTAACTTTTACAATTTCAGAGGCTGAATTAATTATTTTTTTAAAATGATCTGTTTCATAATTATCATGAGTGCCTTGTAGTAAAGCAGCAATTCTCTCAAGTCCCATTCCAGTATCAACAGATGGTTTTGGAAGATTTATTCTTTTATCTTTTGTGACTTGCTCAAATTGCATAAAGACTAGGTTCCAAATTTCTATAAATCTATCTCCGTCTTCATCTTTAGAGCCTGGTAATCCTCCAGGTAAATGATCACCATGATCAAAGAATATTTCAGAGCACGGTCCACAAGGACCTGTCTCACCCATTGACCAAAAATTATCTGATGTAGCAATTCTAATTATTCTATCATCGCTAAAACCCGCTATTTTCTTCCAAAAATTAAAGGCCTCATCATCTTCATGAAATACAGTTACATAAAGTCTGTTTTTATCTATTCCAAAATCTTTTGTAATTAAGTTCCAAGCATAATGAATTGCTTGCTCTTTAAAATAATCACCAAAAGAAAAGTTTCCTAACATTTCAAAAAATGTATGGTGTCTTGGCGTGTAACCAACATTTTCTAAATCGTTATGCTTACCACCTGCCCTTACACATTTTTGTGATGTTGTAGCTCTTACGTAATCTCTTTTTTCTAACCCTGTGAAAACGTTCTTAAACTGAACCATTCCAGAGTTGGCAAACATCAATGTAGGATCATTGTTTGGAACCAAATTACTAGATTCTACTATCTTGTGATCGTTCTTTTCAAAATACTTTAAGAAAGTATTTCTTATTTCATTGAGTGTTTTGTCTGCCATATTTTTAAAATACAGCTTTTTTATTCTATGTCTAGATACCGAAGGGAAAAAAGGCGCTTAAATTAAGCGCCTTTTATTAATAAAGATGACCTATTAATTCTTTTTAGATGGAGGAGTAGCTTCAGCTTTATCAGCTTCTTCTTTTTCAGCTACTTTCTTTTCTTTTTCCAATTTTTCAGGATCGATTGGATTTCCTTCTATTTTCTTAGAAATCACTCCTGCTTTTTCTCTAATTGCCATTTCAATTTCTGCAGCAACTTTTGGATTTTGAGCTAGATAAGTCTTAGCATTCTCTCTACCTTGACCAATCTTCTCACCTTTGTAAGCATACCATGCACCTGATTTTTCTATTATATCTGCTTTAGAACCAAGATCGACTAATTCACCCATCTTGCTAATTCCTCTTCCATACATCAAGTCAAATTCAACAACTTTAAATGGAGGTGCTACTTTATTCTTAACTACCTTCACTCTTGTAGAGTTACCAATAATTTCGTCTTTATCTTTGATGGCACCAATTCTTCTAATGTCCATTCTTACAGATGAATAAAACTTAAGTGCATTACCACCTGATGTTGTCTCTGGACTTCCAAACATAACTCCAATTTTCATTCTGATTTGGTTGATGAAAATCATCATTGTATTTGTGTTTGATATTGAGCCAGTTAATTTTCTTAAAGCCTGACTCATTAATCTTGATTGAAGACCAACATGATGATCTCCCATCTCACCTTCAATTTCAGCTTTAGGAGTTAAAGCTGCAACAGAGTCGATAACAATTACTGAAATAGAGCCTGATTTTACTAGTGTATCAGCGATTTCTAAAGCTTGCTCACCTGTGTCTGGCTGAGAAATTAAAAGTTCTTCAGTATTTACACCTAATTTTTTTGCATAAACTGGATCTAATGCATGTTCTGCATCAACGAATGCACAAATTCCACCAGATTTTTGGGCTTCAGCAACAACTTGTAATGCTAATGTTGTTTTTCCAGATGATTCTGGTCCATAAACTTCAATAATTCTTCCTTTTGGTAATCCACCTATACCTAAAGCTAAATCAAGACTTAAAGAACCTGTTGAAACAGACTCAATATCCATTGCTCTCTTTTCACCAAGCTTCATTACAGAGCCTTTTCCAAAATTATCTGTAATTTGAGCTATCGCAGCGTCTAACGCTTTGTTCTTTTCTTTAACATCCATTTCTTGATCTTTGGTAGATTTAACTACTTTTAGGTTATTTTTCGTCATTTTTTGCCTCTTTTTTTAAATTTTTTATCACTCGAATCATGGAATAAATGTACACATTTTGTTCTCATTAGCAATATATTTATTTTTTACTGCTAAAAATCAGATAATTACTTAAGTTTTAGATATTGGCTGTTGAGTAAACCCACGGCTTTGAGCAGATTGTATTGGGCCATTAGATAATTTTTCTCAGAACTTGCTAAAGAAATCTGAGCCGAGAGTAATAAAGCATTTGATTGAATAACATCAAGAGTTGTTCTTGATCCTCTTTCGTACTCTGCTGCAATTCCTTCATTAGCTATTTCAGCTGCACTTACTTGAACTTTAACTGAATTTAAAAAACTTTCTGAAGACTCTAAACTAGACCATGCACTTGCTACATTTGTTTCATTTGTTCTTACAGCATCATCTAACAATAGTCTTTTTCTAGTACTTAAACTTGAATTTTTAGAAATAGTTGATCTTTTTTTTCCACCTGAATAAAAAGGCCAATTAACTGTTGCCTTTAATACATCTTTTTCTCTTTCATCATATGTAGAACTTAGATCATCAGTGTAAGATCTTTCTAAAGATAAAGAAGCAGTCGGTTTTAAGTCTGACTCTGAAATTGCTAATTCTTTTTCAGCTTTTGCTAAATCAAATTTTGCTATTTGAATATCTGGATTATTTTGTTTTGAAATACTAATTGCCTCGTTTAAAGATTTTGGAATACTGACTATTGCTGTTGAATTTTTCTGTAATTGATTTGGATCACTGATTTTACCAATTATATTCTCATAATTTAGTTTACTAATTAATAAATCACTTTTTGATTTTGCAAATTGCGCTTGAGCTCCTGCAAGTGATGACTCTGATTGTGCTAAATCAGTATTAGTGATTTGACCTCTGTCTCTTCTAATTTTATCATTTTCAACTTGTCTGATTAAAAGATTTAAATTTTTTTCATTTATGTCTAGAGTTTCTCTAGCTAAAATTAAATTTGTAAATGCATCAATTGCTTTATGTAAAATATCTTGTTCTTTTTTAACTAATTTAGCTTTTGCTAAATCTAAAGCAGTAATATTTTTTTCAAGAGTTAAACCTCTACCAAAATCCAATAATGTTTGCTCTAACTTTATTGAAGTAGTGAATGGGTCTACATCAGTTATACTTGCATCACCTCCACTTTGATTAGTAAGTTTATTCGTATCTTCAATACTTTTTGTTCCACTTAATGTTAATGAAGGTTTATAATCAGCTTTTGCAATATTCACATCTTCTTCCGATGCTTTAATATTTTCTCTTTCAGCATTTAATTGAATATTATTTTTATAAGTTTGATTTAATGCATCAAGAAGGGTAACCGCAAATGCGTTACTAAAACAGAATATCGATGCGATAACTATGATAAATATTTTTTTCATTTCGATTTATATACAGCAGTTTTAATTTGATGGTTACTGTTTAAATTTAAAATTATAGAGGCATATTTGGGCATGTTTTTAAACATGTTTTGAGTTATTCTTTGATAAGTTTGCATAAAATTTATTACGTCCCCTTTACTCATTATTTTATGACCACCTTTTTTCTTTGTTTTTAACCATAGTTTGTGTTCCTGCTTTAATCTCCACTTTTGGAGTAAACTAAAGTTTTTTGCTTTTAAGTAAATCATACAATTTAACTGAGAATATAGCTTTTTATATTTAGTTTTTAATTGTTGATTAACATATTTTCTCCAAACCAGTTTATGATCATTGGCCTTTTCCATAGAGTTTATAGATTTTTTTAATGTCTTGTTAGTTTCTGCTCTTGCCCCAACACACCATCCTTCAAAAATAATTACATCTGGTCTTTTATTAATCATGTTCCATTTGTTTTTAGGAAATCTGTCATCAATTGCCTTATTAAAATTTGGTAACTTCATATTTTTAAATTTTCTTGCTTTAGATTTTTTAAAGAAATCTAGCATCATACTGATATCATGAGTTCCAGGAACTCCCCTAGTAAGTAACATTGGATGTACTTTTTTGGATAAAGCTATTCTTTCTTTTCTAGTTTTATAAAAATCATCAATAGAAATCTTGAATACTTTTAATTTAAAATACTTTTCTAATATTATCTTAATTATTGAGCTTATCGTTGTTTTGCCAGTTCCTTGACCTCCAGCTAATCCAACAAAGTAAGGTTTTTTGTTATCTGCTTTTTTTGCAATCCAAAAGGATATTGGGATTAAATAGTTTTTGATCATCCCCTGTTTGTTACCAAACTTTTCAGTTGAGGTTTCTTGTGATTTAATAAATTTAAAACAATCTTTTTTAACTTTCTTAAAACACTCTTCAGATAATTTCATTAGACTTTTATTTTTCTTGATCCATCGGATGGTTTAAACCATCGAAGTTTGCTACTTCTTTTAAATCTTCTACTTTAACTTCATCTACACAACCTAAGTTAAAACCAGTCATAGCAGGTGCACTTCTTGGATTGTGATGGGTGTAAATTCCACATTCAGTACAAAAGTAATGGTTAGCCACTTTAGTATGGTACTGATAAAGTTTTAATTTATCTTGTCCTTTAGTAACTTTAAAATCTTCGTTTTTAACCATTCCCATTGTTGCATTTTTCCTTTTACATATTGAACAATTACATCTTACAATTTTTGCTAATTCATTAATTGTAGCATTAATTTCTGCTTCAACGGCTCCACAATGACAATTTAATTTCATATATCTCCTTTTTTATTTTAAAATACTTTTAGCTGCAATCTTATTTCCATCTAAATCACGAATATATCCATAATAATTTCCATCTTTTCTAACTCCTGGAGCTCCCTCATCTGTTGCTCCTTTGGAAATTGCAATTTCATAAAATTTTTCAACTGCTTCTTTATTATCTGCTAATAAAGTTATTTGGGTTCCATTGCCAAACGTTGCATCTTTTCCATTTACTGGATGTGTTACATAAAATTGGACTTTCTCTGGATCACTTGAATGAGCGTAACCAAGATATTTTTGTGTTTTCAAAACTCTTTTTAATTTCAAAGGTTCAAATACAGCATCATAAAAATCACCTGATTTTTCATGATCATCAGAACCAACCATCACAAAATCTAAAATATTCATGATTTATTTATTATATACCTCATAAACTTTTTCTCTTTCACTTTTGTTCATTCCCTTGGTTTCTTCTATAAACTTATTTCTTAATTCTCTTGTTTTTAATATGAAAAAACAAACAGTGTCTTTGCTATGGTAAACTGCTTTTAATTCATCATCTATTTCGTTTAACTCTTCTGGGATATTGGCTTTAATACAAATCATAATTTTCTTTTTTAAATCACTTTAAGACTACTTATTGTAAAAGTTATCCACATGTCCACCAAATGTTGTTTTCGATGTTCACGTTTTGATTCACTTTTGATTCAATTACGGACTCAAAATACAACCTCTTGAGTGTATTGTATAAATGGTCTATAAAGTAGAACAAAACAAGAACATGAAACTAACGATCCCTTATTATCTACATAAAGCAGGCGCTGGTTTCCCTTCCCCTGCTACTGATTATATCGAAGAAGATATCGATCTGAACATGCATTTAATAAGAAATGTTCCAGCAACTTTCATCATCAGGGTTCAAGGTAAATCCATGGTCGATGTTGGGATTAATGATGGTGACTTATTAGTGGTTGATAAAAGTTTAAAACCAAAAAACTTTTCAACAGTGATTGCAAATGTTCATGATGAACTTGTAGTTAAAACTTTAGTTCAAGAAAGAGATAAAAAATTTTTAACTTCTGGATCTAAAGAATTTTCTGACAGAATTTTAATTAACGAAGAACAAGATATTTTTATTTGGGGGGTTGTTACTTATGTCATCCATTCAACATACTAAAAAAATAGCATTAATTGATTGTAATTCTTTTTACGTTTCTTGTGAAAGATTATTTAATCCAAAAATAAGAAGAAAGCCTGTTGTTGTTTTATCTAATAATGATGGCTGTATCATTTCAAGATCAAATGAAGCAAAAGCTTTAGGAATTAAAATGGGTGAACCCTATTTTAAAGCAAAAGATATTATTCTTAAAAACAAAGTTGAAGTTTTTTCATCAAACTATTCTTTATACGGAGATTTATCAAGAAGAGTGATGCGAACCCTTAAAAGATTTAATTCAGAAATAGAAGTTTACTCAATTGATGAAGCCTTTTTAGATTTATCAAACTTTCCTGATAGTGAAGTAGAAAAAGTTGGAAAAGAAATTAGAGAAACAGTTTTGCAATGGACTGGTATTCCAACAAGCATTGGAATAGCAAATACAAAAACTTTAAGTAAAGTTGCAAATCATATCGCAAAGAAAAAACAATCAGGGGTGACAAGTTTAATTGGCATTGAAAACTTAGATCCTATTTTAGAAAAAGTTGAAATTAATGATGTCTGGGGTGTTGGCAGACAATTAACTAAGTTTTATCAAAAGCATGGTATTTATAATGCTAAACAATTAAAAAATAAATCTAACACTTGGATCAAAAAGTCTTCAAATGTTCTAAGTTCAAGAACTGCAATGGAGCTTAGAGAAATTTCTTGTATTGGATTGGAGACTACCGCAACTAAAAGAAAAAGTTGTGTGGTTTCAAGATCATTTGGAAAAAGAATTGAAACGTTCCAGGAATTAAAAGAAGCAGTTGCAAACTATTGTTTAAATGCCTCTGAAAAGATTAGATCAGAATCTTTAGTTGCAAAAGCAATTACAGTATTTGTTAGAACCAGTCCTTTCCAAAGAAACTTTGGTTACTATTCAAATGCAAAGACTGTTGATTTTCCAATTGCAACAAACAATAGTATCGAAACTGTTAAGACAGCAGTTTCAATATTAGAAAGTATTTTTAAAAATGGTTATCGTTATCAAAAAGCAGGTGTGATGCTTACAGGACTTTCTAATGCAAGTGACAAAACAAATTTATTTACTTCTGAAAAAGATGAAAAAATAAATAGCTTAATGCGATCTATTGATAATACTAATCATCGATACGGAAGATCGACTTTAAGTGTTGCAAGTGCTGGGGTTCATAAAAAGTGGAACATGAGAAGGCAATATTCTTCCAAAATCGATACAGCTGATTTCTTTTGTTTACCAACGATAAGGGCTTAAAAGTAGAGATAGAAAAATAATTATGATTTTTTTCATTAACTGTTATTTTTGATTTTTTTGTAAACAATTTTTTTCCAATTATAATTTCTATATAATGAACTAATAACTATTATTCTCTTATTGTCTAAATCAATCAATATATTTTGTCCTGCAAATCCGCTTAATCCTAAAATTTTTCTTTCTTTTTTTATTCCAAAAAGATCAAAATGGATTTGACCACCATATGATTTTGTATAAAGACCTACATCGATTGAATCTTTTACGTTGTCTTTCTTTTTAATTCTATTTTCGTAAATAGTTTTTAAATATTTACCAGCACAAGTATCGTTATGCCAATCTTCCATCATTGTTTTTGCAATTCTTAAATAATCATATCTATTTGCATAAAAAGAATATCTTGCAGAATTAAATTTTGTTATAGCGTACTTTCTATTAGATTTTTGAAATTGAACACTGTTTTTAACTTTAACATGTTCATTAAATACTTTATGTAATAATTTGTCCCAATCATCGCCTGCTTTGTGTTTTACATAGTTCATAATTACATTGGTAGTTAGGGCGCTATAGTTATAAATTAATTTACTTTTTTCTGTACCTTTTAGATATCTATTCATTACTTTCTCAAGTCCAATAACATTTACATTTTCTTCTGGCTTTACACCCTTAATCCTATTGTCTGAACCAACGTTTCTTCTTTCGCCAACCCATTTTTGATCTCCACCTTTCATATTTAGAAGATCAAGTAGTACTGCATCTTGATAAAGAGTATTTTTAATTAATGGCCAATCATTTAATTTTACATTTATGCTATCAATGTAGCCTTCACAAATTGCGTGCCCAGTTACATAAGACACTAAACTTTTACCCATTGAATGTGAAGGTAACAAACCATCAATTATATATTCTCCGCTACTAACTTTTTTAGGAATATCAGCAACATCAATAACAATTTTATCATTCTCAAATAATAGATAGCTAATAATTCCTGTATCTTTATTTTTTTTAAATTCTTTTAAAACGTCTTTATCTTCTCTTAAATCTGATTTGAATTTGTAATGATCTGCTGATCCTTTAACTACCCAACCTTCATAAACAGTTAATGGATAGTCCCAGGTATTTTTATTTTTATTTGCGTAAGCAGAGGTTGAAAATATTAATATAAAAATAACTGTTAAGATTTTTTTCATTTATCCTTTTTAAATGGGCCATAAACTATTTTCTTAAAATTGAAATTTTCATGAATAGAATTTGTGACAACAATTCTAGATTTTTCAAAATCAATTACGACATGTTGACCTCCATAACCATGCATTCCCATTACAGCTCTTTTTTTATTGATACCAGTATAATGAGTTTGAAATTGTCCAGCATACCCTCTTGCATAGGGCCATTGACTAGTTCCTCCTAGCGCTTCTATTCTTTTTGTGTCTTTATTTATTCTATTTTCAAATATATCTTTTAGGTATTTACCTTCACAAGTATCATTCTGCCAATCATCTAGCATTGCTTTTGCAATTCTAAGATAATCATATCGTGTAGCGTAAAACATAATATTTGCATTACCCTCTTTTCTTGGTCGAAAAGTCGTTTTATAAAAAAACACACTATTTTTAATTTTAGCTTTATCTTTAAAAGTTTTTTCTAATATTTTTTCAAAATCATTTCCTGTTTTAAACAAAACATAGTTTAAAATTATTGATGAATTAATGCTGTGATAATTAAATCTTGGTTTAGAACTTTTTGTATTCTTTAAATGAAATAAGTATTGTTTTAAACTTAACATGTGGTCATCGAGAGATCCTCTAAATTTTTCGTCTAACTCTTTACTGTTAACAAATTCAAAAGCTTCAATGTACTTATGATCTCCTGAGTTCATATTTAATATGTCAGAAAGTTTTTGGTTATAGTAAAGGGTATTTTCAAGTAATGGCCAATCATTTAATCTTACATCAAAGCTATCGATATATCCCCCACATATTGCATGAGCCAATGTATATGAAGCCATACTTCTCCCAACTGACATTGATCTTAATTTTGTATCCTCTTTGATGAATTTACCAAATCGATCATTTGGACTAATTTTATCAATAGTAATTTTACCGTCTTTAAAATGTAAATAACTAAGCAGTGCAGTTTTTTCTAATTGCTTGTCTATGTATTTGTCATCTATTAATTCTGAACTAAATTCATAAGGATTGCTGGATGGCTCTACCTCATATTTTTTAACTCCCTGAACTTTAAAAGGTCTTTCGTTGAATCTGAAAAGCTCATAAAGTAATGTATCATAATTTGGTTTGGCGTTTTTTTCAGGAATCCAGCCGTCATAAAATTTTATTTTAAGATTATTTGTATATTGAGGTTGATCACATTTGTTGTAATACCACATATTGCTATACTTTTTCTGAGCCTTACATATTTCGCTCTCCTCACCTATGGTCACATATTCAGTAAGACCATTTTCAAATAACCATTTGTTAAATTCATAAATATTATTATCTGCATAGCTATTTCCAATTACAAATAAGCTTAAAGTTAAGGTTGCTAATATTTTTTTCATAATGAATTAAGCTTTAAAAAGCTTGTCAGATAAATTTTGTAATTGATCTCCAAAGAAAACATCTTTTTGAATTCGTTTAAAATCTAAATCAAATACTGTAGACATAGCAGAGGCATAAACAGATCGTGCATCAATCGTAGCATTTAAATCTCTACCATCAAAAAGCTCTTTTCGTTTTAGTCCTGGCCAATCAGTATGAACTTGGCTTTTCTTCACTAGACCTCCTGCTAAAAATACTGCAGTTCCATAACCATGCTCTGTACCATTTCCACCATTTTTTTTAATTGTTCTTCCAAATTCTGTAACAGTTAAAATAATTGAATTTGCATAAGCTTTTCGAGATATTTTTAAATTTTGAATAATCGTATCCATTTCAACTAAACATCTTGTATGAGTACCATTAATTCCGCCTTGTGCTGCGTGAGTATCAAAACCATTTACTTCAAATACTGCAACCCTTGGGCCATTTGGATTTGATAAAAGTTGTCCTGCTTTCATTGCAAGATTTTTATTATTTCTTTTATCGTAACTTGAACCAACGCCCATTTGTTCATTTTTACGCTTTTTAATAAAGTTCATCATATCGAATAATTCTTCTTCTGAACTATCGGCGTAAACTGATTTTAAAAGATCAAGAGTTTCTTCTCTTGGAAGTCTTCCATCTGCTGGAAAATAATTATCATTTTTAGGAACACCTCTTAACAATAATGGCATCGGCAAAGATAAAGCCAAACCTTCTGCCTTAAGATTTGCAAGTTTCATTCCTCGTCCAAGCCAACCAGTTTTTTCTTGATAAGGAACTCTTCCACCAGACTCCATTAAATTTTGACCTTCGAAATGTGATCGAGCTGTGTATGGAATACTGGTTGCATGAACAATGGCACCCGTATTGTCATGCCAACATTCACTAAATCCCTTTAACTTAGGATGCAAAGCAAAGTCAGCATCAAGTTTCATTGGATTTTCAATTAAAATACCTCTTCTAATTTTTTCAAAACTTTTGTCTCCTATAACAGGAACGGCACAAAGACCGTCCATTCCTCCTCTAAGCATTATAACTATTAAGTTTTTCTTCTTGGAAGTTGAGGCTAAAACTGGGAAGTTAAATCCAGCTAAAAACAAAGAAGTTGCAGTTCCTTTTAAAAAATCTCTTCTTGATATCTTCATGCTTTTAATACCTCCGGTAAATTAAATAATATAATATGTTTTTCCTCGTTAGTCTTTGCTTTCGATACAATTTTTAAAATTTTATCCGGATTATCAAAATTATTACGAATTATTTTTTCATGAATATTTTCGTCTAATTGATCTTTCACATTATATTTGTGAAAAGCTTTTTTGGCGAACATTATTCTTCTTATAATTAATTCAGTTGATAGCCAGTCTTTTTCAAAATCTGAAAATCCATTAGGTTGTTTTTGTCTATAAGGATGACAACCTAAATCTTCTAAGAACCATGCTTGATCGCTAATATCTCCAAATGGTTTAATACCCAATGGATGACTATCAATTAATTTTTCTTTAACTGGATATGAGTAAGTTGATCCTGACATATTTATTGCTGTAAGCCACCAATTTTCAGGATTTTGAAATTTTCTATATTTATCAGTGTGTTCAAATGCAACTTTGATTGCAGCTTTATGAACTTCTGGCAAAAATCCATCTGATTGATCCCACGCTTTTATAATTGGAGCAATCATTTGAGGTGTTGGTTCGTCAGTAATTAAATATCTACAAAGCTTTGTTGCAATAAATTCTCTACAAGATGGATGGTTAACTAAATCCTTTATAGCCAGTTTTATACCTTTTCTTCCTCTTTTATACTCTTTTCCTAATACTCTCTTTTTTCCTGGCTCATGTCTTTCTGAGTCAAAACTAACATCATGCCCATGATCTTTCATTTTAGTCCACTTTGGTCTCCAGCCTGTCATAATTTTTGCAAGTTCAATTACGTCTTCTTGTGTGTAGCCTCCATCTGGAGAAATAGTATGAAGCTCCATTAGCTCTCTTGCATGATTTTCATTGATAGTAGCTGGTTCTTTTTCTCTTCTTCTCCATTCCTCCTTACCACTTCTTGATTTAGGACCTATATTATCTTTATTATCCAAGTGCATAATCATTGGCCATGCAAGTGTTGCTTCTGTTACCATTGTCTCAAAATTTTTATCCATATTAGCTCTTAAAAATTCTCTCTGATAAGCTCCAGTAGAATACGAACCTAATGTTTGAGTGTCACTTATCGTAAAATGATTTCCCCAAAAATACCAAAGCTTAGCAAAAACTGGATGATCGCCCCTTAAACCTTCAGCATGTCTGATACACAGTTCGTTAGCTGGCCACAGATGTTTTCCTGTATCAGCTTCTAATTTACGTTCAGCTCTCCTAAAACCTTCTGGATCATTTTTGTATTTTTTTCTTAATGTAGTATTTTCCTCAACCCTTTGGGTTATCCAATACTTTCTCATTTCTTTTTCAGAATAGATATGTTTGCCTTTCCAGTTAAATTCTGGAATTGACTCGACTTGTTTTTGAGCCCAAACTAACGGATCAGAGGGTGCTTTTTCATCTGGTTTTAAGCCAAAGGCAACTTTTCTAAAAAAATTCTTCATATTTTTATTTGTTGTCCCTTGTTTTACAAGTCAGCACAACCAGACTTGCTCCATTGAAAATAATGATAATGAATAAAAATTTTTAAGTCAATAACAAATGCATTTACTTAATTTTATCTATTTCATGAATATTGTTTAACGAATTATTAAACTCATCAATATTCTCTCTTAAGGCTAAACTAGAAATTGAATAAATCATTATCAATAACAAAACTAATGGCAATGAAGTAATTACTGAAGCATAGCTTTTGATCAGTAATATATAAAAAATAATAAATAAAGCCGATCGAATTAGAACAGTTTTTCTAAAAACACTAATAATAGAAAGAGAATGTTTTAATAAATTAAAAAAACTCATTTGGGATGGGCCAAAATATCTTTTTCCTCTAATAGATGGCATTGAAACAAGTTCTTTCTCTACTTTTTTTAAAGATCCTGAAAAACTATTCCATGTTGCTTTTTCTTCTAACAATTTCTTTACGGTTGATTTAGATAGACATGTAAAATTACCAAATTTAATTGAATGTCCTGTAAAAGCTAAAGTTAAAAATTTATGAAACTGATAGCAAGCTTTAAAAATTATCCCCTCAGATCTTTTAACTCTTTCACCAATAACAGATTTTTCACTAGATTGTGCTGAAAGTTGAATAAAATTTTTAATTTCTTCTGGTCTATCCTCTCCATCTCCATCCATTGGGATAACAAAATCGAGTTCTTTTTTTTCAAAGATATATTTTAAACCAGATGCAATACATCTTGCGTGACCTCTATTCTCTTTCATGTTTATGATCTCTAGAGAATTAATATTTTCAATATTTGGATAAGTATCAATAATCTGTTGAGAGGAAGCATCATTTATAACAACTATTGATATTTCATGATTTAAATCCTTTATTTCAGAATTAATATTTTCTACCAGTAACTTTAAAGACTCTCTGTCGTTATAAATTGGAATTAAAATTACATATTTCATCTATCTTGAACCTACGCAAATACTATCAAGACACATATAGTCTTGCAATTGATCAAGTTTTTCTCTTTCAACAAAACCTTCCCAAATTGGTCTTGATTTTAAATGATAAGATAAATTTCCAGCATTCCATTCATCACCTAAAACTACATTTATTTTTGTATCAAATTGCTGATCCCAAGCATATTGAGTTTTTATTGCAATTTCTTTTCCCATGTAATCAGTTCTTTTATTATCATTTGAAATTGAAACATAGGCGTAAAGTGCTGGTGATAAAAAGAAAAAGAAAATAAACCCAATCATAAATGGTTTTAACTTTTTAAGATAGATTTGAGATTGAAACAAATAAACAAACAATGTGCCAAAAAATAAATAGAATGGTGTCATCCACATTGTTCTAATTTTTGACCCAGTAATTAATGCAGTTAAAAACATAAAAATTATTGGCAAAATATTAATAGCTAATAAAAATAGTAATTTTTTATCTTTAAAATTTAAATTCAATTTAATTTGTTTAACCAATAACCAAGATAATATTAGGAAAGGAATTAAGATCCCCACTTGTTTGAATAAAAAAATTACTGGAAATTTAATATGATCTATAAAGCTAGATTGTTCTAAGCCAGTTCTTGCTAATCCATAAGTAATTGTAATAAATTCATTATTATTTAACCAAATTAAATGTGGGACTAAAACTATCAAGAAGACTTCAAGTGTGATCAGATATTTAAAATCAAATTTTCTCTCTTTTTTAAAAAATATTAAATAAATAAATAAAAGATCAATAGAAACTAGAAGGTAAATAAATAGATATTTTGATAAAAAGCCAAAAGCAGCGAATAATCCTACTAAAAAATAATCTAAAAACTTTATATCTTTGCCGCTATATATTTTCCAAGAATAATAAACTGTTAAAGACCAGAAAGGTAATTGACATACATTTACATTAAATTCTGGTGTGGTGAAGTTATAAAAGTAAATTGCTTCAATTAATAATACAGAAATTAAAGCTAACACCTTGTTATTAAATATTTCTTTTGAAAATTTAAAAACAAAATAAAAAGAAGTAATTACAAAAATTTGACTTAATAAATAATAAACCCAATCTTGAGGTCCAAAAATTTGATATAAAACTTCAGGAAAAAAAGCGCTCATCGGTGGATGTTTATTAAATCCCCAATCCAAATTACTTCCCCAAGCTAAAGCTTCGATTGTATCTAGTGGTAAATTATGATTTGTGAGTGATGGAATCAAAGTCCAAAAAATTAGATGAGCTATAACAAAAATATAAAAAACATTATCAATATTTTTGTTATTAATAGTCATTTATAAATATTTATAACAATTAAGCTTGCTTGACACCCCTAATTTGCTGAATATACTTCGAGCGATTAAAATTAAGCTATGCCAAAGACTGCTAAAGTAAAGAAAAAAGTATCAAAACCTAAAACAAAAGTTGTAAGTAAAGCAAAACCAACTTCAACTAAAGTTGTTTCGAAAGGTCCTGTAAAAATTTCAAAAACTTATGTTCCAAAAGATACTGAAAAATATATGTGTGAAAAACACAAAGTGTATTTCAGAATAAGACTTACTGAATGGAAAAAGGAACTAATCAAAGCTAATAATGAAGCCCTTTATAATGGTGGGATGGATGACAATAATATTTCCGCTGATATTGTTGACCAGGCTAACTCATATATTGATAGCAATGTAGAGATGAAAGCAATTAATAGACAAATTAAATTAATTTCAGAAATTGATAAGGCGTTAAGAAGAATTAGAGAAGATACTTATGGTTATTGTTTAGATACAGCAGAGCCAATTGGATTAAAAAGATTAATGGCAAGACCTGTTGCTAAATACACTATTGCAGCACAAGAAAAGCATGAAAAAGAAGAAAAAGTTCATGCAGATGATTAGCAATGAGAAAAAAATCATCTAAACAAAGCTCAATATCCTTTCTTTTTGCAAAGAAATATATTTATTTTTACTATCCTTTCTTCTGGATTGTGTTGTTGTTATATTTATTTTTAAAATGAATAAAAAATTAATCTTAATAATTATTATAATTGTTGCTATTGAATTTTCAGGTTATGGAATACTTAGTACTCTTTACAGATTGTTTGGATAAATTTTAAAATTTAGGAATTTTAGCATCTTTATCCATAAAACTATAACCTCTGACTACAGCTTCACGATCTGCTATTTCCAAATACCATCTAGCTAAATTTTTATAATTCTTCAATCCAATATCATGCCATTCGTGTCTAGCCATCCACGGCCAAGTAGCAATATCAGCAATTGTATAATCGTTACCTGCAAGAAATTTAGACTCTTTTAATCTTGTATCTAATTCTCCATAAATTCTTTTAGTAATTTTAAAGTATCTTTCTTCTCCAAATTCACTTTTGCCAGGATTATAGTGATGAAACTGATGATGTTGACCAATCATAGGTCCAACAGTTCCCATTTGAGCCATCAACCATTGATTAATAACCAGTCTATTTTTTTCATTATAAAATTTTCCACTTTTATCACCTAGATACATTAATATTGCACCAGACTCGAAGATACTTTTATTGTTCTCATGATCAATGATGACAGGAATTTTTCCAAATGGACTTATTTTTAAATACTCTGGTTTAAATTGTTCATCTTTACCTAAATCAACTTTGTTTACTTTGTATTCATAACCAATTTCTTCAAGCATAATACTTATTTTCCATCCATTGGGAGTATTGGCAGAAAAAAGTTCTATCATTTTTTAATTCCAAGTCTTTCTTGTGCAGCTTTAGAAGTTGTTGTGAATTCAAATCTTAATTTTTCATCTGGTTTAGCATATTTAAAACAACCTCTTGCTGCCAATGCGCCTTCATGAAAGCCTGAAAGAATTAATTTTAATTTTCCTGGATAAGAACAAATATCACCTATAGCAAATATACCACTTACATTAGTTTCAAAATTTTCAGTATTAACTTCAACAGTTTTTTTATTTATATTTAAGCCCCAATCTAAAATAGGGCCAAGTTGCATAATTAAACCAAAAAAACCTAATACATAATCAGATTTAATCTCTTTAATTTCTCCTTCATCATGTTTTATTTTAACAGTTTCAATTTGTTTATCTCCACTTACAGAGTCCATTTGATATTTTGTAAATAAATTTAACTTTCCTTGTTCATTAAGCTCTTTTACTTTTTGAACACTAGACTCTGCTCCACTAAAACCATCTCTTCTATGTATTAAATTTATTTTGGAAGTATTAGATAGCTCTATAGCCCAATCTAAAGCAGAATCTCCTCCCCCAAATATTGAAATAGTTTTATCTTTAAATATTGATTTATCTTTAATCGAGTAAAATAAAGAACCGCCTTCAAATTTTTCACATTCTTTTACTGAAAATTTTCTAGGCTCAAAAGAACCAACACCACCAGCTATTACAATTGCTGCAACATCAAACTCTACTCCACCAGAGGTTTTAACATGCCATCTATTTTGATTTTTTTTTAGCTCTTCTACTCTTTCATTTAAATGAAAATTGACATTGAAAGGTTTAATTTGTTGTAAAAGATTATTAGTTAACTCCTCTCCAGTGCACTCTGGTACGGCTGGGATATCATAAATGGGTTTATCAGGATAAAGTTCTATACATTGACCACCTGCTTTATCCAAATTGTCAACTATCTCACAACTTAATCCTATAATTCCAAGTTGATGAGCACAAAACAACCCTGTTGGCCCTGCTCCAATAATTAATACATCTGTTTTATTCATTTAACCTTGCTTCGATGGGATACTTACTTCTAGTCCATCTAACTCATCAGAAACTATTAGCTGACAACTTAACCTACTATTATTTTTTGGTTCAAACGCCATATCAAGCATATCTTCTTCTCCATCCTCTTTTGCTGGAAGCTTATCTAACCATTCCTCTTTGACATAAACATGGCAGGTAGCACATGCCATTCCACCTCCACAATCTGCATCAATTCCTGGAATATCATTCTGCACAGCACCTTCCATCACAGTTAAACCTTTTTGAACATCTATCGTATGAGTTTTGTTATCGTGAGTATGATATGTAATTTTTGCCATGCGTTATATATAGTTTCTTATCTAAATAGGACAAGTAAGTAAAATCATACTTAGTATATTTTTAAAGATTTTGAGGTTCGGGTAACTCTTTTTTTATAAAATAGCTTGTATCTTCTTTTTGTTTCATTAACGCAGGGATAATTTCTTTATAAGCGTCTATTAATCCGTCATTTGGCTTTGGTAATTGATCTTTTATATGGTGGTGCAATTTATCAAGATTATATGATGGAACAGTTGGAAACATGTGATGAGTTAAATGGTACTCCATTTTCCAATATAAAAAGCTTAGTATTGGATTTAAATACATCTCACGCGATGTAACTCTGTGATCTTTTATATTTCTAGCTAAACCTGCGTGCTGAGTGAATGCAACAAGTTTATGTAAAGTTTTTCCATAAAATTGTGGTAACACAAAAAATAATAAAGGCATCCAAGATGAAACAAGTATAGACCATAAAATAATTAAAAGCCAAATAGCTACATAAATTCTTGAAATAAAAATTGCTTTTGCTTGTGCATTTTCTGGAATGCTGTCTTGCATAACTTTTGTTTTTATTCCTAAAGCGTGTTGAATAATTTCAAATGAAATATGTTTTTTAAAAAAAACTAAATCTAAAAATGGAATTATATTTATAATTAATCTTTTTGGTGTTTCTTTTAAATCATTGCCATATTCAATTTCATGATCAAAAGGATTTTCTGTTGAGTAAGTATTTCCGTGGTGAACAAAATGTGTGTATCTCCATCTTGTTGGTTCAAAGTTAGCCATGTATGATGAGATATAATAAAAAAATTCATTTAATAATTTTGATTGAAATGCTGTTTTGTGACCTGTCTCATGCCATAAAGGATTAGAGAAGGAATAAATATTTCCATAAACTAAAAACCAAAATACTGACCACCATGTACCCCATGTTTGATATGCAAGAATTCCTGTTATCAATAATAATCCAAAAAAAACTGAAACATGCTGAAGTCCTTTTAAATCAGATTTCTTTGAAAGTTCTTTTAGGACCTCTTTATCAACTTGGCATTTGTGCCATTTTTCTAATTTTACTTCCATAGATTAAAATTTATGTATAGTTATTATACATAATTTTAATAAAGGTAAAAAAAAAGGGCAAGTACAAAAATTGTACCTGCCCTTAATTTAAATTTTAACTAATTACTTAGCTCTTCTTCCGCTTGAACTAGTTGCAGCAGCCCAGATTACTAGACCAAATGCAATTTTGTTAATGAAGTCAGCTAAGTTGTAAACGACGTTAAGTGAGTTAGCGTCTACACCACCAGTCAAGTAACCAAATACATAGCCTAATGGGTAAATTGCCCAACCTACTGTAACGATCATTCTCATTGCTCCAAATGCAGTTACAAGAGCTTTGTTACCACTCTTCTGTGCAGCTTTACCAGCTTCACCTGAGAATACTTCATAAAGAATGTATACCCAACCTGCCATTCCGATGATGAAACCAAGTGTAGCATTGATATATCCTGCTTCACCTAAGTATCCACCAATTAGCATTACTAATGAACCAATTAACAATCTCCAGAACATTCCAGAGTTTGCTTTACCAATAGCTGCTAGAATTAAATAGAATTCTACCATCTGTAATGGCACAGTGATTAACCAGTCAATGTATCTGTAAACAGTTGGTGAGTCTCCAGTAGCAACCCATACTTCTCTCATGTACATGTAGTGTATGAATGCAATACCAGTTACTAGACCAGCAACAATAACTGATGTTCTCCAGCCTGATGCGACATTGCCTGCTTCCATGAAAAAGAAAGCAGTAGCTGCTAACATTCCCATAGAGATAACCCAGAATGAAATTCCTACGAAGTCATCTTGCATCAACATCGTTGCGTCTGCTGCAATAGCTATACCTGAAAAACCTATCAAGGCCATAGCTGCTAGAGCAAACAATTTAAGTTTTTTCATAAAAAACTCCCTCTTCGTTAGTTTTTATTTTAGTTTATATAAACTAGGCTTAAGTTTCCCTAAGCCAATGTCGCGGTTAATAGCAAATTAAATTAGTTTTATGAAGACTTAATTGTCACTAATAAGCATTGATTTTACTGAATTTTTAAAATTAAATACAATTTATAAGTTAAAAACCAAAAAAATTAAGGAATTCGAATCAACTTTTTATGTCTTTTAAGTTTAATCAAATTTACGAAAAATCTATAAAAAATCCTGAAAATTTTTGGCAAGAAGCCTCTGAAGATATCTTTTGGTTTAAAAAACCAACAAAAATTTTAAATAAATCCAACCCACCTTTCTATAAATGGTTCGAAGATGGGGTCACAAACACCTGCTATAACGCTTTAGACATACATATCGATCAAGGAAGAGGTCAAAAGACAGCTTTAATCTATGATAGTCCTATAACAGGTAACAAAATTCAGTTCACATATGAAGAATTAAGGTCAAAGGTCTCTAAGTTTGCAGGGGCATTGAAATCTCAAGGAGCAAATAAAGGTGACCGGGTGATCATTTACATGCCAATGATCCCTGAAGCAGTAGTTGCTATGCTTGCTTGCGCAAGAATAGGTGCAATACACTCTGTCGTCTTTGGTGGTTTTGCCTCTAACGAGCTCGCAAGTAGAATAGATGACAGTAAAGCAAAGATATTAGTGACCGCTTCATGTGGTTTTGAGCCAGGAAGAACAGTTGAGTATAAACCACTAGTTGATGAGGCAATTAAAATAGCCGGTCACAAAATTGAAAAGATGATTTTGTTTCAAAGACCTGGTCATGAAGTTAAATTGAATGCTCCAAATGAGGTCAGCTGGGAAGAAGTTGTCTCTAATGCGAAAGATGCTGACTGTGTTGAGATGAACTCAAATGAGTTTGCGTACATTTTATATACATCTGGGACAACAGGAACTCCAAAAGGTATAGTGAGAGATATTGGTGGTCACATTGTTGCTCTCAAGTGGACTATGAAAAATATCTATAACATAGATGTAGAAGATATCTGGTGGTCTGCAAGTGATATTGGTTGGATTGTGGGGCACTCTTACATTGTTTATGCTCCATTATTTAAAGGATGCACTACAGTTTTGTTTGAAGGTAAGCCAGTAGGAACACCAGATGCTGGTGCTTTTTGGAAAATAATATCTGACTATAAAGTAAAATCACTTTTTACAGCTCCAACAGCTTTTAGAGCAATCAAGAAAGAAGATCCTGAGGGTAAATTTTTCTCAAAATATGATCTAAGCAGTTTTGAAAGCTTGTTCCTTGCTGGAGAGAGAGCTGATCCAGATACTATAAAGTGGGCCGAAAATTTACTTAAAGTTCCAGTCATTGATCATTGGTGGCAAACAGAGACTAGTTGGGCAATTAGTTCAAATTGTACTGGAATTGAAATGATGGAAACAAAATATGGTTCAGCCTGTAAAGCTGTACCTGGATATGATGTAAAAATTATCAAACCTGATCAATCTCTAGCAAAACCTAATGAAATGGGAGACATTGTTGTGAAGCTTCCTTTGCCTCCAGGTACATTTCCGACATTATGGAATGCCGATCAAAGATACAAAGAAAACTATATGTCTAATTACGAAGGATTTTATCAAACATATGATGCGGGCCATATAGATGATGATGGATATATTTGGATCATGTCTAGAACGGACGATATTATAAATGTGGCTGGTCATAGATTATCTACTGGTGCCATCGAAGAAGTTTTGTCAGAACATCAATCTGTTGCTGAATGTGCGGTACTTGGAATTGCAGATAAATTAAAAGGTCAATTACCTATTGGATTAGTAGTTCTAAAATCTGGTGTTGATAAGAATAATGACACAATATCTAAAGAATGTGTTCAAATGGTTAGAGATAAAATAGGCCCAGTTGCAGCATTTAAAGTGGTGATTGTTATAAAAAGATTGCCAAAAACAAGATCAGGAAAAATTTTGAGAGGGACAATAAGAAAAATTGCAGATGGTGTTGAATACAAAATACCACCAACAATTGACGATCCTGCAATTTTAACAGAAATAAAAGAAGATTTAATTAATCACAAAATCCTGAACAATGGTTAAAACTTATATTTTTTTAATCGCTGCAATTTTTTGTGAGGTTGCTGGAACAATGCTGCTCCCTGTGTCTCAAAACTTCACAAAACTTATACCAACACTTGCTCTATCTGCTTTTTATCTTACAGCATTTTATCTATTAACTTTTGTGGTTAATAAACTTCCAATAGCAATTGTGTATGCTACATGGAGTGGGTTAGGTATTTTTACTATAGCAATCCTTGGCTATATATTTTTTAAACAAACTTTAGCTTGGCAAGCAATTTTGGGATTATTCTTAATAGTGATGGGTGTAATTTTGGTAAATAGTTTTACTGGAAAGCTTAGTTAAACTGTAATGGTGTTCCATCAGGATCACCTAAAATTTTTCCATCCTGCATTTTAATTTTTCCAGCAATAATTGTGTGCGTTGGCGTTCCTTTAAATTTAAATCCATTAAATGGTGACCACTTACATTTACTTTCTATATTTTTATTTTTAATTTCGATTGTTTTGTTCATATCAACAATTGTAAAGTCTGCATCATAACCTTCTTTAATAAATCCTTTATTTTTAATTCCAAAGATTTTCACTGGATTTTCACAAACAAAGTTCATTAATTGATTAAGTGATAGTTTTCCATCATTTATGTGATTTAACATTACAGGCATTAAAGTTTGAACTCCTGGCATCCCTGAAGGAGTATTTGGATATACCTTATCTTTATTTTCTTTTAAATGCGGAGCATGATCAGATCCAATAGTGTCATTAAAGTTATTTCTCACACCATACCATAATCTGTCATAATGAGATTTATCTCTTAGTGGCGGGTTCATTTGAGCATAAGTCCCAAGCTTGTCATAACAATCTGGTGCATAGAGAGTTAAATGCTGAGGAGTAATCTCAAATGTAATGTTTCCTTTGTGTTGTGATAAAAAATCAATTTCTTCTTTTGTTGTAATATGTAATACATGAGCTTTTTTATTATGCTTTTCTGCAATTCGAACAATTCTTCTAGTAGATGCTATTGCACATTCTGCACTTCTCCATATAGGATGGGTATGAACATCTCCCTCTTTTATTAATTTTTTGTTTACATTTAAAATTGCCTCGTCTTCAGAATGAACCGCCACTACTTTTGAGGCATTTTGAAAAACCTTATCTATATCGTCTTCTTCAGCGACCAATAAATTTCCAGTTGAAGATCCCGCAAAAAGTTTAATACCACAACAACCTTCTAAACCTTCTAAACTTGCTAGATCTTCTGCATTATCTGCAGTTGCCCCAAAATAAAAAGCATAATTGGAATACATTCTATTTTTAGCGAGATCTAATTTTCTTTGAAATTCCTTCATGTTAGAAGTTGGTGGATTTGTATTAGGCATTTCAAATACACTTGTAATGCCTCCTGCTATTGCTGCTCTACTTCCTGAATGAAGATCCTCTGTATCCGTTGATCCTGGTTCTCTAAAATGTGTTTGGGTATCTATGCAACCAGGTAATACTGTATGGCCTTCTGCATTAATTGTCTCTTTTGCTTCCTCTGAAATTTGTCCAATTTTTTGAATTTTTCCATCTTTTAAAGCAACATCAACATTTTTTAATTCACCATTGATATAACATTGTCCGTTTTTAATTATAAGATCTAACATTTTAAGAAATTGTTATTATATTACATTCTATAATTAATCAATTATGAATATAAAAAACGTTTACATTTTAGATGACAGAGCAATTCTTTATATTAACGGAGAAGATGCAAAAGAGTTTCTTCAAAATCTCATTAGTAACGACATAAACAAAGTTAGTAATGTAAATAGTTGTTTTAGCTCATTACTTACACCTCAAGGTAAATTTTTATATGAATTTATTATTGTAAAACATAAGTCTGGATATATTTTGGATTGTGAAAAACCTCAGGCAAAGGAGTTATTCAAACAATTATCACTATATAAGCTAAGATCAAAAGTTGAAATTCTCAATCTAAGTAATGAATTCGTCGTAGCAGCATTTTCTCACGAGAAATTCTTGACTTTTGATGAAACAAAAGATCAACCTGGATGCACAATTAAATATAGAGAAGATCCAATATTCTTAGATCCAAGAAATAAACAATTGGGTGCTAGATTAATTATTAATCTAGAAAAACTTTATTTATCTTTAAAAAAACTAGATCTTCATGATGCAGACCTGAAAGAATATTATTCATTAAGTCATAGCCTTGGAATTGTCCCAAAAGATCTAAATAAATTGAAAGACAAATTGTTTGGTATTGAATGTAATTTTGAAGAATTAAATGGAATTGATTTCAAAAAGGGCTGTTATGTTGGCCAAGAAAATACAGCGCGAATTAAATTAAAGAACAAACTTTCAAAAAGACTATTTCCAATAAATATAATTAATGGAAAAGTACACGAAGGCGAAAGTATTTATAATAATGAAATTGAAATAGGTAAGGTTTTAATTGATAGCGACTACCCTTTTGCTTTAATTAGATACCTAAACGAAAACTTTGATGAAAAAGCAAATTTTAAAACCAAAGAAGCTTCAATAAATGTCAATAAACCTAATTGGATTAAAAACTAATTTTCTTATTTAAATAGATAAATAATAATTAAAATTATAAAAACTACAATAATCCAAATACTTAAATTTTTAAGAAATTGCTTTAACTGAGTATTTGATTGTAAAAAACTTGGTAGAACTAAAAGCAAAACTCCAACCATAAATATTACTGAAAGTAATTTATCCATCAAAAACTCCTATAAAAAATTCACTTTGGTGCGGTCGGAGAGACTCGAACTCTCATGGACTAGGTCCACACGGCCCTCAACCGTGCCTGTCTACCAATTTCAGCACGACCGCAATATGTCCTATAATAAATGAATGACAATCATGTTTCAAATTGGTAAAAATCCCCATGGAATTTACACAAGAAGTGCGTAAAGCAACAGATCCTATTTATCAAAAAATTTCTAAGGTTATGCCTGAAATTGAATGGTCAGTGCATGCTCCATATATTCATAAAATTAATAAATTAAAAAAAGAAAAAAATGCTGTAATTCTTGCTCACAACTATCAAACTCCTGAAATTTATCATGGTGTTGCTGATTTTTCTGCAGACTCTCTTGCACTAGCAATTGAAGCCTCAAAAACTTCTGCTGATATTATTTTAATGGCTGGGGTACATTTCATGGCAGAAACTGCAAAATTAATGAGCCCTAATAAAAAAGTTATTCTTCCCGATATGGATGCTGGCTGTTCTTTATCATCCTCAATTACTGGTAAAGATGTGAGATTATTAAAAGAGAAATACCCAGGAGTACCTGTTGTATCTTATGTTAATACATCTGCAGAAGTTAAGGCGGAAACAGATGTTTGCTGTACATCTGCAAACGCAGTTAAAATAGTTAAATCACTTGGGGTAAAAAGAGTAATATTTTTACCTGATGATTACTTGGCTAAATATGTGGCCTCTCAAACCGATGTTGAAATTATTTCTTGGAAAGGAATTTGTATTGTCCATGATCAATTTAATAAAAAAGAAATAGAAGATATAAGAAAAAATAATCCGGGAATTAAAATTATTGCACATCCAGAATGTCCTCCTGATGTAATTAAAGCAAGTGATTTTGCTGGATCAACATCTGGAATGATCAAATATGTGAAAGATAATCAACCAAAAAAAGTAATGATGGTTACCGAGTGCTCAATGAGTGACAATATCCAGATAGAAAATCCAAATGTAGACTTTGTTAAACCATGTAATATGTGCCCTCACATGAAAAAAATTACACTTCCAAAGATATTAGATTGTTTAGAGAACGAAACTGGTGAAATTATTATGGACAAAGAAACAATTGAGAAAGCCAGAATATCCGTAGAGAGAATGGCAGCAATTGGCAGATAATTAAGTGTCAAAAATAAAACTAAGCAAAGAATTTATCAAAAGTACTGTTAAGCTAGCATTAAACGAAGATCTTTATCCTTCAGGAGATATCACTTCAAGTTTAATTAAAGATAATAAAATTGTAACGGTTAAATTAATTGCAAATCAAAGTGCAATTGTTGCAGGGTTGTTATTTGCTAAACAAACTTTTGCATTAATTGATGATAAAATAAAATTCATTATTAAGAAAAAAGATGGTTCTAAGGTTAAAAAAAAAAATTTAGTAGCTTTAATTAAAGGTAATGCAAAAAATATTCTAATCGCTGAAAGAGTAGCTTTAAATTTTTTATCTCACATTTCTGGAATAGCAACTAAAACAAATGAGTTTGTTAAATTAGCTGGAAAAAAAACGAAAATTTGTTGCACAAGAAAAACGATTCCTAATCTAAGAGTTATACAAAAATATGCTGTTAAATTAGGAGGTGGTACAAATCATAGATTTAATTTAAGCGATGAATATTTAATTAAAGATAACCATATTGCTTGTTCAGATTTAAAAACTTTAGTCTTAAAGGCAATAAAAAATAAAAAAGAAAAAAAAATTACAGTTGAGGTTGATACAATAAAACAACTTAAATCAATATTAGGTCTAAAATTTAATACTGTTCTGCTTGACAATATGAGTGTTAAAAATCTAAAACTCGGTGTTAAAATTGCTAATAAATATTATGAAACTGAAGCTTCGGGGAATGTTACTTTAAAAACTGTTAAAGCCATTGCTTCTACTGGAATTAACAGAATTTCTGTTGGCAGTATTACACACAGCGCTCCTGCAATTGACTTTAAGTTAGAAATTTAATTCACAAACTTTGATAGATCTGGCTTAAAATAGTTAGGACCTTTCATAACTTTTCCAGACTCATTGTAAATTGGTTTTCCATTTTCATCTAACTTACTCATATTTGAATTTTGGACCTCATCAAAACATTTATCCAGATCGATTCCAAAGGCGTGCCCTGCACCATAAGTTACATATAATATGTCAGTTAGCGCATCAGCTACTTCCAATAAGTCCTTATTATTCATAGCTTCTGTAAGTTCCTCTAATTCCTCTTTTATTAGATTTATCCTTAATTTATTTATTTTATCAGTGCTAAATGATGGTTTTGTTTTTACTTCCTGACCAAAAGTTTTCATGAAAGTACCAACTTTACTAAAATTCGACATAATGCTCCTGTATGTTTTTAAAAAATTATTGTATGTTAATAATTATTTGTTACTTAAAAATTAATCAATGAAATTAAGAAAAGAATTTGACAGTATTGGAAGCATAAATGTCCCAAATGATAAATATTGGGGTGCATCTACTCAGAGATCCAATAAATTTTTTAATATTGGAAAAATTTTAGTAAATATTTCAATCATTAAATCGATAGCAATCATTAAAAGATCAGCTGCTATAGTGCATACTAAAGATAAATTAATTGATAGTAGAATTTCTAAAGCAATAATCAAAGCATCAGATGAAGTAATCAAGGGTAAATTGGACGAAAATTTTCCTTTAAAAGTTTGGCAAACAGGTTCAGGCACACAAACAAATATGAATGTAAATGAAGTTATTGCAAACAGAGCTATAGAAATTTTAGGTGGCAAAAAAGGTACTAAAAAACCTGTTCATCCAAATGATCATGTAAACAAATCTCAATCTACAAATGATGTTTTTCCAACTGCAATGCACATATCTGTTGCTAAAGAAACTATTTCTAAAATGCTACCAAGCTTAAAAATTTTAGAAAAGGAACTAAAAAGAAAATCTAATGAATTTAGAAACATAGTTAAAATTGGAAGAACTCATTTACAAGATGCTACTCCACTATCTCTGGGACAGGAATTTTCAGGATATCATTTTCAAGTTAAAAAAAGTATTGAAAGAATAGAATATGCTTTAAAAGAAATATTATTTCTTGCCCAGGGTGGTACAGCTGTTGGCACAGGAATAAATTCAAAGAAAAATTTTGATAAAAAAATTATAAAAGAAATTGCTAAATTTACAAAAATCAAATTCAAGCCAGCTCCAAATAAATTTGCTGAACTTGCTGCTCATGATGCAATCGTAAATTTTTCTGGTGCTTTAAATACGTGTGCAGTTGCTCTAATGAAAATATCTAATGATATTCGTTTCTTAGGTTCTGGCCCAAGAGCAGGTTATGGAGAATTAATTCTACCTGAAAATGAACCAGGTTCATCTATAATGCCAGGAAAAGTTAATCCGACACAATGCGAAGCAGTTACTATGGTATGTGTAAAAGTAATTGGAAACCACAATGGTATTACTATGGCTGGTTCTCATGGGCATTTTGAATTAAATGTTTTTAAGCCTTTAATTGCTCATAATATCTTACAATCAATCGATTTGATTGCTGACAGCACAAAAAATTTTGCTCTATATTGTGTCAAAGGAATAAAAGCCAATAAAAAGAAAATCCAAGAACATCTAGACAATTCATTGATGCTCGTTACAGCACTAGCCCCACATATTGGATACGATAATGCTGCAAAAATTGCAAAAACAGCTCTTAAAAATAATACTACTTTAAAACATGAAACTTTAAAAACAAGATTAATAAGTGAAAAAGATTATACTAAGATAGTCGATCCTAGAAAAATGATTTATCCTGAATAGTTTTTAATTGCTTCGTTCAATAAATTTTTAAAGTAAATTTTGTTTTGTAAGTCTACCTTCTTTAAAATTACATTATTTAAAATTTTATTTACACTTTGATTAATTTTATTATCAATCTTAATATCTTTTAATTCAGCAATTCTTTGATCAAAATTATATGTAAAATTAAAATCAACTTCTTTAATTTCATTTCTATAATTTTTTGGTGTTAGAAGAAATTTATATAGCTCATTGTAATCTTTAATATTTATTTTTAATTTTCCATCCAAAACTAACTCTCCATTTCTAACAAAAATTAAACTTTCCAATAATTCAAAATCTGCAATATTCCTCCACTCAAATTTTGTATTATCTGTATCAATTAAACCTTCTTGAAATTTTGAATTTAACCTAATATTTTTAAAGTTAGGATTTTTATAAATACTATTTGCATTAATATTTATTTTAAAATCAATATTTTTATTATTAAATATTTCTGTTTTTAGAAGTTGAGCAACAATGGCATTATTATCAAATAGATTACTCAAATTTATTTCATCTAATCTACCCTCTAAATTTGCAAAAAAAGGTTTGAAATTAATTTTACCTTTATATGCGACATCTGGTCGATCAATTTTATCAAATATATGAAAAACAAATGAATTTTTTTCAATTTTATAGTCTACAAGTCTTTTTACCTTATTAAGGTTAAACTTTGATTTACCAATTTTTTTATCATTCTCAAAGATCAATTCATTTTCAATATTAAGTTTCATTAAACTAAGATTAATTGTAGATAAATTTTTCTTGTTATCTTCACTAAAAAAAGACTCTACTTTAAAAGGAATATTAAATATTTCATTTTCTGAATAGAAAATATTTCTTGATTCTTTTGAGTCAAAATAATATTTCATTTTAAAAATTTTAGTTATAAACAAAACTTCATCCTCTATATGTGTAAAAAAAACATTACTATTATTAATTATTACATCTCCATTTTGGAAACTTCTGTTTAATAGCTCTGCAAAAAAATTATAATTTTTTGTATATAAATTAAAATTAGCATTCTCTAAAATTAAATCTCTTACTTCAATATTTTTTAAAGAAAAAAGATCATCAAACGAGATAAAAATTTTTAGTTTATTAATTTTAGAAATTTCTTTTTCATTATCAAAAATTTTAGAGTCTGTTATTATAAAATGAGGTTTAGGAAAAAAATTATATTTTATATTTTTAGAAAATTTAAAATTTAAATCAAATTTACTTTGAAGCTCATCTTTCAGCTTTTTTGCAATATCATTTTGATTATAAAAAGTGGGTATTAATAAATAAGAAATAAAAACAACAAAAAGTGCGACAAAAGTTAAAATTATTTTATTATTTTTAAATAAAAAGCTTAGATTCTTAAAATTTAACTTGTTTAAATTTTTTTCTAAAAGATTATTAATAAAAATATTAATGTTTTTTAAATGTTTTACGAAAAAATTTGTTTTACTCATTACGATCAGGAAATCTTATAAAGGATTATTTTAAATGATAAACAAAGATTATTTAGAAAATTTAAATGAGGCCCAAAAAGAAGCTGTTCTTCATCTAGATGGCCCACTTTTGATTGTGGCTGGGGCCGGATCTGGGAAAACAAAAGTTTTAACTTCTAGAATTGCTAATATAATTGAAGAAAAAAAGGCATTTCCAAATCAAATCTTAGCAGTAACATTTACTAACAAGGCTGCTAAAGAAATGCAAACTAGAGTAAGCAAAATACTTGGGTCTACTGCAGTCGGACTTTCATGGCTAGGAACATTTCATTCTATTTGTGCAAAATTATTGCGAAAACATGCTTCAGCAGCAAATCTTAATTCCAATTTTACTATAGTAGACACAGATGATCAGATCAGACTTATAAAAAATATTTGTAAGGCTGAAAATATTGACATCAAACAATTGTCACCAAGGTTTATATTGGCAATAATTGATCGTTGGAAAAATAAAGGATTTTATCCAAATGAAGTAATAATAAATAAAAAAGATCTTTATGAAAAAACAATTCTTCCACTCTATAAAATTTATCAACAAAAATTAACTGACTTAAACTCTTGCGACTTTGGTGATCTTATTTTACATGCTGTTAAAATTTTGGAATTCAATACAGACATAAGAGAAATATATTCAAAAAATTTTAAATATATCCTTGTTGATGAATATCAAGATACCAATTTTATACAAAGTAAATGGCTTAATCTATTGTCAGAAAAAAACAAAAATATTTGTTGCGTTGGAGATGATGACCAATCGATTTATAGCTGGAGAGGAGCAGAGATTAAAAACTTTTTAGAATTTGACCAGGTTTATGAAAATACAAAAGTAATTAGATTGGAACAAAATTATAGATCCTCACAAAATATTTTGACAGTTGCCTCAAATCTTATCTCAAATAATAAAAATAGAGTCGGTAAAACATTAATTACAACGATGAATGAAGGTGATTTAGTTAAACTAAACTGTTTTAAAAATGGTAAAGATGAGGCGGTTGGAATTTCAGACGAAATAGAGAGAAATATTAAAAAAAAAATTTCTTATAATAATATCGCAATCCTTGTGAGAGCTATTTTTCAAACACGTGAATTTGAAGAACGTTTCCTTAAAATTGGTATGCCTTATAGAATATTGGGGGGTACGAAATTTTATGAAAGAGCTGAAATAAAAGATTGTGTAGCTTACTTAAGATTAATATATCAAGAAAAAGACGATCTAGCATTTGAAAGAATCGTGAATAATCCAAAAAGATCTATTGGAGATAGTACCTTAAAGAATATTCATGAATTTGCAAAAGAAAATAAGCTAAATCTTGAAAGGGCATCAATTAAAATGTTAGAAAAAAATTTAATTAAGCCAAAAACTAAAATTGGTTTAAATATATTTGTAAATTCTTTAGCAAAATGGAGAAATGATTTAATTATAAAAAATTCAAATCATGTGAAATTGTTGCAGACTGTTTTGGATGAGTCTGGATACTCGGCAATGTTGAAAAATAAAAAAGATGTAGATAATGAAAATAGATTAGAAAATATTAAAGAATTATTAAGTGCAATGAAAGAGTTTGACAACATAGAAAGTTTTTTAGAACACGTGTCTTTGGCAACTTCTGTGGATCAAGAGTGGGACGGCGAAAAAATTAATATGATGACAATGCACGCTGCAAAAGGATTGGAGTTTGATGTTGTTTTTCTCCCAGGATGGGAAGAAGGATTATTTCCTCATCAAAAGTCTATTGAAGAAAAAGGACAAAATGGACTAGAAGAAGAAAGACGCTTAGCTTATGTAGGAATTACTAGAGCAAAGAAAAAAGCTATAATTTCATTTTCAATGAACAGATTTTATCAAGGAGATTGGATTGATAGTATGGCGTCAAGATTTATTGATGAATTACCAGAAAAACACCTGGAAAAAAATTCGTTTTTTGATGAAGAGATTAACAATGATGATGATTTTGAGTTTAATCAAGATTTTGATGTGGAAGAAGGTACAAGAAGCCCTGGGTGGATAAGATACCAAAAGAGGATAAAATGATCAATTTTATAAACATTTTAAGGAGTAAATTTAAAATATATGAAATTGATGGATATATAATTCCAAAAAATGATGAATTTTTTACAGAATATTCAAAATTAAATAGATTAGAAATTATCTCAAATTTTAGTGGTTCAGCCGGACTAGCTATTGTGCTTAAAAATAAAAATTATTTATTTACCGATGGCAGATATTCACTTCAAAGTAAAATTGAAAGTGGAAAAAAATTTAAAATTTATGGATTTGAAAAATTAATCAATTGCAGTTTATTTAAAAATTTAACACTTGGTATTGATCCTAAATTATTCACCAATACTCAAATAAAAAATTATTTTTTAAAATATAATAAAATAAAACATATTGATAAAAATCTTATTGATGAAATAAAACAACAGAGAGAAAGTAGAGCTATTCAATTTTTTTCTTTAAATAAAAGTATTGTTGGTGAAAGTGTAAATTCAAAAATAGAAAAAATATCAAAATATTTAAAAAAAAATAAATCAGATTATATTTTTATAAGCGCACCAGAAAACGTTGCTTGGATTTTAAATATAAGAGGTGGAGATAGTCCTAATAGCCCTGTTCCAAATGCAAGACTAATCGTAAATAAAAATAAACAAATATTATTAATTAGTAATCCAAATAAATGTAAAAAATTATTAATAAATAAAATTATTAACAAAAATGAATTTTTAAATGTAAAAAATTTACCTGAAAAAATATTAAAACTAAAAGGAAAAAAATTTATTATAGATGATAAATCATGCTCAATTTTTTATGAGAGACTTATTAAGTCAAAATTTAAAATAATAAAAAAGAAAGATCCCACATATCTCTTAAAGGCAATTAAAAATAAAATTGAAATTAAAAACATGGTAAATGCTCATATTTTAGATGGTGTTGCATTAACAAGATTTCTTTATTGGATCAAAATTATAAATAAAAAAAAAATTACAGAAGTAGAGGCGGCTAAAAAGTTAGAAAAGTTTAGAAAAATGAATAAAAGTTTTTTGTATCCTAGCTTTGATACTATTGCTGGATCTGGGAAAAATGGTGCCATTGTTCACTACAGAGCAAAAAAAGAAAATTGTAAAATTATTAATAGAAAAGATATTTTTTTATGTGATTCAGGAGGCCAATATAAATATGGAACAACTGACGTCACTAGGACAATATGTTTTTCAAAACAAAATCAAAATATCAAAAATATTTTTACTAAAGTTTTAAAAGGACACATTGCTGTTGCTAAAACAAATATTAATAAGGATAACACAGGTAAAAAAATTGATAAAAGAGCTAGAAAATTTTTAAATAAAAGTAACTTAGATTATGCACATGGCACAGGCCATGGTGTTGGTTTTTTTCTTAATGTTCATGAAGGACCTCAATCAATTACAAAAATAAATAGAGTAAAAATTAAAGAAGGAATGATTTTAAGTAATGAACCGGGATATTATAAAACTAATGAATATGGAATTCGAATAGAAAACTTAATTTACGTAAAAAGGATGAATAAAAATTTATTTTTTGAAAATTTAACTATGGCACCAATTGAAAAAGATTTGATAAATTTTAATCAATTAACTTTATCTGAAAAAAATTATCTTTTTAAATATCATTTAGAAGTTTACTCAAAAATTTCAAAATATTTAAATGTTAAAGAGAGAAAGTGGTTAGCTAGTTTTATTTAACATTTTTAAAAATTCAGCATGATCTATAATTTTTATTTTAAGTTCCTTGGCACTATCAATTTTTTTTTTTGTTGGTTTTTCACCAATAATTAAAAAGTCTAATTTATTTGATACACTGCTTACTGTGTTGCCTGAATTTTCTTCAATTAATGATTTCACTTCAGCTCTACTTATTCCGTTTAGCTTCCCTGTTACTAGAAATGATTGACCTTTTAATAATCCATTATTTTTCTTAACTGAAGCATTTTTAATATTCAGCAAACTTCCCAATCCATTCAAAACTTTAATATTAATTTCATTTGCAAAAAAACTTTTTATTGAACTCACTTGAGTTTCACCAATTCCATCAATATTTAATAAATCATCAAACTTATTGGATATTGATAATTTTTGAAAATTTGAAAAAGATATAAAATGTTTTGATAATATTTTTGCGTTTTCTAAACCTATGTATCTAATACCTAAAGAAAATATAAATCTTTCAAGAGATATAGTTTTTTTTTGATTTATAGAATACTTTAAGTTTTGTACTGATAATTTTCCCCAGCCCTCAAGTTTCTCAATTTTATTATAGTCTAATGTGAATATATCCTGGGGAAATTTTATCAATTTTAAATCCCAAAATCCTTCAACTATTTTTTTTCCAAGTCCATCTATATTAAAAGCTTCTTTAGAAACAAAATGCTTTAATTTTTCTATCGATATTTTATCACAATAATAACCTTCACTAGAGCATCTTCTGACTGCATCAATTTTTTTAGTAACTTTATTAAATTCTTTTATTGTTTTTGAGCCACAAGAAGGACAGTTGTTTGGGAATATAAATTTAATACTTTTGTCTGGTCTTTTATTAATATCAACAGATAAAATATGTGGAATTACATCTCCTGCTCTCTCAACTATAACAGTATCACCGACCCGTATATCTTTTCTTTTAATTTCATCTTCATTATGAAGTGTAGCGTTTGATACCAAAACACCACCTATATTAATTGGATTAATTTTAGCTACTGGAGTTAGAGCGCCAGTCCTCCCAATTTGAATATCAATTTCTAAGACTTTAGATATTCCTTTATTAGAGGAAAACTTATGTGCTATAGCCCATCTAGGTGCATTTGCTACATTTCCTAATCTTTTTTGAAGCTTGAAATCATTTATTTTGTATACAATGCCATCTATATCAAAATCTAAGTTTGCTCTTTTTTTTTCTACATCATTATAATTTTTAATTAAATTTTTAATTCCAATAATTAATTTATTTAATGGATTTGTTTTAAAGCCCCAATTACTTAGTTGGTTTAAATAATCTGATTGATTATCAACTTTCAAGCCTTTCTCGAAACCAAAAGTATAAGCAATAAATTTTAATGGTATTTTTTTTGTATCCTCAGGATTTTTTTGTCTTAAGGAGCCAGAAGCAGCATTTCTAGGATTTGCAAATTTTTCTTTTATATTTTCAAAATCACTATTTTGTATAAAAACTTCTCCTCTTATATCAATTTCATTTGGAAAGTTTTTAGATTTTATTAATTTTGGTATATCTTTAATGGTCTTAAGATTATCAGTTATATCCTCACCTTCTTTTCCATCACCCCGGGAAAGACCTTTTTCTAATACTCCATTTTTATAAATTAAAGATGCTGAAATTCCGTCTATTTTTGGTTCAGCACTGTACGAAATCTTAAAATCTTTATCTTCAGACAAATAATTTAAAATTCTTTTTTCAAAGTTGTTTAAATCTTCTTCACTAAATGCATTTGAGAGAGATAACATAGGAACCCTATGTTGAACTTTTTTAAAATTTTTAGAGGGCTTATGACCTACAATTTTTGATGGCGATTTTCTAGATGCAAGAAATTTATACTCATCCTCTAATGATAATATCTCTTTTTTTAATTGATCATAGTCTCTATCTGGAACTAATGGATTACTATCATTATAATATGACTTATTAAATTTATCTATTAATTTAATTTTTTTTTTATAGAGATCTTTTATTTCTTTTTTATTCATCTGAATCAAAAAGAGATTTTGCCTTATTCAAAATTGAACTTTTATTATTTTTATATTTAGATTTATTTTTTAAATATTTTTCATTGAAAACACTATAAGACATCTCATACCATTTTGATGATTTATAATTATAACCTAATAAATTTGCATATTTTTGGGCTTCATCTGTTAATCCAATCGTATAATAAACTTCAACTAATCTATGTAAAGCTTCCTCTACATAGATTGTAGTATCGTACTCATCAACAACTGTCCTAAATCGGTTTATTGCAGGAATCCACTTTTTTTTATCAAAATAATATCTTCCAATATACATTTCTTTAGCTGATAATATGTCATTAATTAAATCAATCTTAAACTCAGCATCAAGTGCATACTCAGTATTTGGATAATTTTTAATGACAAAAGTAAAGCTTTCTTTTGCTTTTATAATTGACTGTAAATCTTTTTTTTCATCAACTATTTGTTCATAATAACAAATAGCTAATAAGTAATTCACATAATCTAAATTTTTATTTTTTGGATAAACTTTTTTAAATCTTAATAATTCAGCAATTGAATCACCATAATAATCTTGAATATAATATGAATATGCTGCCATTAGTGCTGCTTTTGGTGCCCAGTCGGATTGGGGAAATAAAATTTCAGCTTCATTAAATTTTTTAGCTGCATACAGAACGTCACCACCTTCCATAGCCTTTAACCCCTCTTCATAGGATTCCAATACCTGCATATCTAAACTTTTTTCTTTTATCTTGCTCTTTATTTTCTCCTCTTTTGCACAAGAAAAAAGCGAAAATACTAACAATAATATTAAAAAAATATTTAATCTCATTTTAAATTTATACTGATTTAAAAGACAATTTAAAAGTTATCTTTATATTCAGGCGATAGATCTGAGTAAATTTCTATTTATTAATGAATGTGGAAGATTTTTTTCTTTAATTTCTAATATAGAAAAATTATCTTTACTTTGAAATACTTTTCTTAATAGTTGGTTTGTCATATAATGTCCACCTTGAGAACATTTAATACTAGCCACCATTCTGTAGCCTGAGGTAAATAAATCTCCAATACAATCTAGTATTTTATGATTAACAAATTCTTTTTCATTTCTTAATCCTCCAGGATTTAAAATTTCATTTTCTTTTACTACTATGGCATTTTCTAAACTTCCACCTTTGGCTAAACCATTTTCTTTAATTTTTTCAATATCCTCAAATAAACAATATGTTCTTGAATTAAAAACTTGAGTAAGATCATCCTCATAAACCTTAATTTTATTTCTTTGATTTCCTATAATTTTATTTTTATATTTTAGTTCAAAATCAATATCTAAACTTAGTGTTGAAGGTTTTATTGAAATTGATCTTTCACCTTCAGTATATTTGACTTCTTTGTTTATCTTTATAATCTTTATTGGAGATTCGCTTGTCTGAATTCCAGCTGATAAAATTTTTTCTATAAAGTTTTTAGCTGATCCATCTAAAATTGGAACTTCTTCGTTATCAATTTCAATCAATGCATTATCTATACCTAGTCCGAATAAGGCGCCCATCAAATGCTCAATTGTAGAGACTTTTGCTCCAAATTCATTCTCTACAGTTGTATTTAATGAAGTATTAGTTACGTTTAGAAAATTTGGGTACACTAAATTATTATTTTTTAAGTCAACTCTTTTAAAAATAATTCCAGTATTAGGCTCTGAAGGCTTGATGCAAACATTTACAGTATGACCGCTGTGTAGAGCTACACCATCAAATATAACATTATTTTTGATTGTTTTTTGAGTTAAGTAAGACACGTAGATCTTTTAAATTGAATTTGAATTAATTAGAAAACAACAAATGTTACGAGAAAAGACAGTTTTAGCTGAATAGTTGAAAAAATCTTTCAAAAAAACCCAAATTTTTGATATTTTTTGGAACTAGTTTTACTTCATTTCCATTAACTCCATTTTTGATGTTATGAGTTTTCTGAGTAAAATCAATATCACTATTATTAAAAAAATTTTTAATGTAATTTCCATC
>QCGW01000007.1 GCA_003279775.1 Pelagibacteraceae bacterium AG-390-A23 | reverse complement strand
GTATTCTCTATATCGGAAAAAAAATTAACATTTCAAAATAACACGAATATATTTCTTTTTCTTTTTTTTGTTGGATGCAGTACTTCAATAATTTTTTTTAAATTTATATCAAGTTTAGGTATTGCTTCATTTCATCCGGCATTAATTGATATTATTACAAGCCCAATATCACAAATGTCGAATATTTCTACAGGTTATGGAATAGGTAGATCAGATAATTTTGAATTCTTTCATAAAATTAAAGATTTTTTCTTTACTGTTAGAGAACATTTTGGAATTGAAACAATCTCTTTTTTATTTGATGAATTTAATGTATTTACTTATTTTTTAACTTTTCTTTTCCTCATATATTTTCTTAAAAAAAAACAGTATTTCAAAACAACTCTAATTTTCATTTTAATTTCCTCAATTATCTCAATAATTTTGATATTTAATTTTCGTCCGTATATTTTTTATGACATATATATTTTACCATTTAATTTATTACTTATTGCAATTTTAATTCAAAACATTCAATTTAAAAAAACTTTTACTTTTGGAATTTTTGCAATTTATATCCTATTTAATACTTCAAATATAAATGTTCAGTTGGATCAAAAAAGAGTAAGTGGAATTTTAAATTATAAAGTTAATTTAGACAGTAATATGAAGAACATTTGTACTGAAGAACAAATTCTTAATAAAAATAGCTATATGAGATATTGGCAAAGAGGTTATGATGCTGATTTCTTGAAAGATTTGTGTAAATCTTATTTTAAAAATATTAGCCAATAATAAAATATGAAAATAAAAAAATTGAAGCTAATAAAAATGTTATTAAGGTAAATCTTTTCTTAATTGTCTTTTTTTTATCCTGTCTAACTCTATTAAGCAAAATATTTATATTAGTTGTTTTAATATTGTCTTTTTCTAAATTTTTATTTTGAGCAATATCTGAACTAAATAACGTATTGTCTTGATTGTTTTTTTTCACAGTTAATTTAATCAGCTAATCAGCTTAAATACAATAAAATTAGAATAAACTAAACTCCTCTAAAATCTTTTGAATTTAATGGTTTTGAGAGAATTTCGACTGGATATTTAATCTTCTCAACTTCTATAGATAGATTTTTATTTTTAAGTATTTCTATTGTATTTCCTGAATTAACATAACCAAATGATAAATTTTTATTAAAGCAGAATGAATAACTTCCAGATGTTGTTCTTCCTATTATTTTATCATCTAGATAAATAGGCTCTTCATGTAACAATAATGGTTCACCCGGTTTACTATCTTTTAAAGTAAACATCATCATTATTTTATCTAATGGCTTATCTTTAATTTTTAGCAAAGCATCTTTGCCAATAAAATTAACATTTTTTTTGTAGCTAATTGTAAAATTTAAACCTGCTTGATACTGATTTTCCTCTGGAGAAATATCATGGCCCCAATGTAAGAAGCCACTTTCCATTCTCATTATGTCCATCGCATGCATACCGCAATGAGATAAATTAAAGTTTTTGCCTTCATTAGTTAAAATTTTATATAAATCCAAAGCATCGTTTTTATTTACGTATAGTTCAAAGCCAAGTTCACCCACATAAGATATTCTTTGTGCCCAAACTTTTATATTCTCAATCAATACATTTTTTCCTGATCCAAATTGAAAATTTTCTGGTGAATAATCATCATCACTAATTTTTTGAATCATATATCTACTTTTAGGGCCAAACAAACCAAGACAACAAACACTTTCAGTAACATCAATAAATTCAACTTCATCAGATAAATATTTAAGGATATGGTATTTGTCTCTTTCTCTTGTTGCTGCTGAACTAACTATTCTAAAATGATTTTTATCAATACAAATAACTGTTAGATCTGTTTCAATACCACCGTCCTCATTTAGCATTTGTGTATAAGTAGATTTGCCTATTTCGTTTTTAATGTTAGCTGTACAAATTTTTTGTAAATCGTTATGAACTTTCTCACCTTTTAAATCAAATTTAGAAAAAGTTGAAAAATCAAAAAGTCCGACATTTTTTCTAGCATTTATGGTTTCATGTTTTGCTGATGGATACCAATTTTGATAGTTAAAACTATATTCATATTTTGGTTTTTCTCCATTTAAAGAATACCACATAGGTCTTTCAAACCCTCCTACTACACCAAAACATGCACCAGCTTTTTTTAATTCTTCGTGATAAGGTAATAATTTTTCATTTCTTGAGGTTGTATGTTGTTTGTACGGCCAATGCATACCGTATAAATCCCCTAAGGTTTCCGTAACCCTATCCATGATAAATTTTTTAGATGAATGAAATTTTTGAAATCTCTTTATATCTAGTGAAAATAAATCTTCATTTATATGACCATTAATCATCCATTCCGCAGTTACTCTTCCTGCCCCTCCAGAACTTGCTATTCCAATACTATTAAAACCACAACATGTATAAAGATTTTTAACTTCTGGTGTTTCCCCAAGTAAATACTGTGTATCAGGTGTAAACGACTCGGGTCCTGAAAAAAATTTTCTTATACCTGCGTTTTCTAACACTGGAAGTCTGTGAAAAGATTTTTCAAGATAAGGTTCAAAATGATCAAAATCATCAGGAAATTCTCCAAATGAAAAATCATCAGGAACTATTCCACTATCTTTAAAAGCAGGTTTTGCATTAGGTTCGAAAATTCCAACTAACATTTTTCCAGCATCTTCTTTTAAATAAAGACAAGCATTGTAATCCCTCAAAACAGGTAAATCTTTTGGAAGATCTTTCATTGGCTCTGTAATCACATAGAAGTGCTCATTAGGATATAGCGGAACACTAACACCAATATCTTCTCCAATTTGTCTAGACCACATTCCTGAAGCTAAAACAACATATTCACAATCAATCTTTCCTTGAGAAGTTTCAACACCACATATGCGTTTATTTTTTACTAATATTTTTTTTACTGGTGACTTCTCAAATATTTGAACACCCAGCATTTTAGCGGCTTTAGCCAATACATTTGTAACTCCAACTGGATCTGCCTGACCATCTTTTGGCATGTAAACACCACCTACTAGATCTTCATCTTTCACAACTGGATATAATTCTTTTATTCTATTTTTATTTAGAACCTCTACCTCAACATTGGATAGTTGTGCAGTTGTTGCTTGCCTTAATAGCTCCTGCATCCTTTCTTGTGATGAGGCGACTGTTATTGCACCATTTTGTTTAAGACCAGTTGATAAACCTGTTGTTTTTTCTAACTCTTTGTAAAGATCTAAAGAGTATTTTCTTAATTTAGTAATAGTAGAAGTAGCTCCTAATTGACCTATTAACCCAGCAGCATGCCAAGTTGTACCTGAAGTTAATTGATCTCTTTCTAATAAAACTACATCCTTCCAACCAAATTTTGCTAAATGATAAGCACAAGAAGTACCAGCAACACCTCCTCCTATAACAACTGCTTTAGCATCTCTAGGTATTTCTTTATCCATTTACAACTTTAACCTTGTTAAATAAAACCATTGGAAACAATCGCAAAGCATAGAGATATCTTTTATAAAAAATTAATGGATTAAAGATTAATCTTAGTAACCAGCCTAAATAAATTTTATCAATAAATTTTGATATTGGGGCTTGGTCGCCAGTAAAAAAAGAAATAGCTCCTCCAGTACAAATAATTGTGGCTTTATTTTTAAGATTTTTTTTTAAATAAAGACCAAGTATTTCTTGAGTACCACCACCAATGTTAGTTAGAATATAGTCGGGTTTTATTTTGTTAATTTTTTTAATTAATTTTTTGTCAATCAAATTTGATGGCTTATAATTTGGAGCAACATAACTATAAATTTTTTTTATACCAATTTTTTTTAAATATTTTTGGTTAGATTTTGAAAATAAAGTATTAGGATCAATACAAAAAATTTTTTTATTTTTATTTTTTTTTAAATAATTAAAAAAAATATATAAAAACTTAAATCCAGAAAATTTATCTACTCTTATATTTTTTAGAATACTTAAAAGCAAAACAAAAAATCCACTATCAAAAAAAACATAATCTGCTTTTTTTAATGATAAATAATATTTTTTATCTTCCATAATTAGTGGTATTCCGCTCCCGCTGGGAAAAACAAAAAGTTTTTTTTGTTCTATATACTTATATAAATCTTTCTTTTGTATATTATGAAAAGCTATCTTTTGAAAAATTATTTTTTTAATCATGAAAGTATAATAATTTTAAAACTATTATATCTCAATTTAAGATTGCATCTGTTGGATCTACAAAATTATAACCAAAAACATCAGCAACAGCTTTGTAAGTCACTTGACCTTTATGAACATTTAACCCTGCTAAAAAGTTTTTATCTTCACTTAATGCTTTTTGATAACCTTTATTAGCAAGTTTAACTAAGAAAGGTAAAGTTGCATTATTTAATGCCAATGTTGATGTTCTAGGAACACCACCAGGCATATTTGCTACACAATAATGTACCACATCATCAACAATATATGTTGGATCACCATGTGTTGTAGGTTTGCTTGTTTCAACACAACCACCTTGGTCAATTGCAACATCTACTATCACAGAACCTCTTTTCATAGTTTTAATCATTTCTTTGGTAATTAATTTTGGAGCTTCTGCTCCTGGAATTAATACACCACCAACCAATAAATCTGCCTCAGAAACTAATTTATCTAAATCTGTTTTATCACTTTGTTCTGGAATAATTTTATCTCCAAACATTTCGACAAGTTGTTTTAATCTAGCCTCAGATTTATCAACAATGTGAACTTTTGCTTGCATACCTGTTGCAATCACTGCAGCATTTTCTCCAACTACACCTCCACCTAATATTACTACAGTTCCACCTGTTACACCTGGTGCGCCCCCTAAAAGTAAACCTCTGCCACTTTGATTTTTTTCTAAGCAGTGAGCCCCTGCTTGTACTGACATTCTTCCTGCAACGGCACTCATAGGTGCAAGTAAAGGTAGTCTTCCATTATCATCAGTAACTGTTTCGTAGGCAATATTAATACTTTTAGATTTAATTAGTCCCTCGGTTAATTCTTTTGCAGCAGCTAAATGAAGATAAGTATATACGATTTGATTTTCTCTAATCATATCAACTTCTACTTTTTGAGGTTCTTTGACTTTAACAATTATTTCTGCATCATTAAAAATATCAGAAGCTGTATCAGCAATTTTAGCCCCAGCTTTTAAATATTGATCATTCTCAAAACCAGCTTCAAATCCACCATTGTTTTCAACCAACACTTCATGACCCTCAGAAACTAAGGTTTTAACACTATCGGGTGTTAAACCAATTCTATTTTCCTGAGGCTTAATTTCTTTAGGAACTCCAATTTTCATAAACGAAAATTAATTCTTTTTACTTTTTGCGTAATTTGTTATTCCAGTTCGAAGTTTTTCAATAATCTCATCAATGTGTTTTTTTTCACAAATAAACATTGGAGCAATGATTAAACAATCACCAGTAGCTTTGAAATTCACTCCAGCTTCATAGCAATGTTTGAAACAAGTAAATCCAGCAGCGCCTGGTTTTTTATCCATAACAATATCAATACCACCCATCATTCCATAACCTCTAATGTTATCAACAACATCAATATCTTTTAAAGACATTAGACCTTCTTGAAAATAAGGTGCTAAATTTTTAGCTCTATTGAAAATATCATCTTTTTCAATGATGTCTTGTACAGCTAATCCAGCAGCTACAGAAATTGGAATTCCTGAATAAGTATATCCATGAAATAATTCAATTGTTCCTTTAGGAGCATTTTCTGCAATGGCATCATAAATATCTTCTTTACATGCAACAACACCCATTGGACTAATTCCATTTGTAGTAGCTTTTGCCATTGTCATCATGTCTGGAGTTACTCCATACTCTTGTGATGCAAATGGAGATCCAGTTCTTCCCCATCCAGTAATTACTTCATCAAAAATTAATAGTATTCCATGTTTATCACAAATCTCTCTTAATCTTTGTAGATATCCTTTTGGCGGAACCAATGTTCCTGTTGATCCTGCAATAGGTTCAACAATACAAGCTGCTATATTTTCAGCTCCAAAGTTCATACAAATTCTTTCTAAATCTTCTGCTAACTCAACACCAGTTTCGGGTTGACCACTTACAAATTTGTGTTCTGGTAAATGTGTATGTCTCATATGAACCACACCTGGCATTAAAACGCTTGCAAAAGTTTTAACATTATTGACCATA
The DNA here is from genome assembly GCA_003279775.1 of Pelagibacteraceae bacterium AG-390-A23. GTDB lineage: Bacteria > Pseudomonadota > Alphaproteobacteria > Pelagibacterales > Pelagibacteraceae > Pelagibacter. Next base: position 44,833 of record QCGW01000007.1, on the reverse strand, counting down.
CCTCCAACAGAAGTCGCACCAATATTCATACCATGGTAACCTCTTTCTCTACCAACAAATCTAAATCTTTGACTATCTCCTCTTGCTCTGTGATAAGCGATTGCAATTTTAATTGCAGTTTCAACAGCAGTTGAACCACAAATAGTATAAAACATTCTATTTAAATTCCCTGGAGTGTGTTTTGAAATTCTAGTAGCTAATTCAAATGATCCACCAAATCCTTGTTGGAAAGGTTGACAATAATCCAGAGTTTTTAATTGGTTTGTTATTGCTTCAATAATTTCTTCTCTTCCATGTCCTAAAGGATTACAAAATAATCCTGAGCTTGCATCAATTTGAGTTTGTCCTTGATGGTTTTTTAAATACACACCTTTAGCTTCAACAATTAATCTTGGGTTTTCTTTAAAATCTTTGTTAGATGTAAACGGCATCCAGTGTTCATTTAAAGAATTTGGAATTGCTGTTTTATTTTGTGTGCTCATAAAAATTTCTTTCTATAAAATAATTTAATTTAATCTTAAGGCCTCTTTAGACTAAAATAAATGGATTAACTACCACATTATTGACACAACCAATGATTGTATAAACTTTCTTTTTTGTTTTACTTCGGGCTCAATTTGAATTTAAATATCCAGAATTTAATTAATTAAACATAGGGGAATAAATGAAAAAAATACTAAGTTTTATTCTAGGATCTATTTTTGCACTTAACCTATCAATTTCAGTTGCTAATTCAGCTGCAAATGAAGTTAGAGTTGCATACTTTCTAGAATGGCCAAGCCCAAATTTAGAAGACATGCAGAAAAAGAATTTTGCTAAAGCTCTTGGTGTTCCAGTTAAATGGACAAACTTCACTAACGGTGGAGCTATGACTGATGCAATGTTAGCAGGAGATATTGATATTTCTTACTCTCAAGGATTAGTACCTTTTATCAATGCTGTAAAATCAAATGCACCTATCAAATTAGTTGATATTGCTATGGAATACGGAATGGGTGGAACTACATGTGTTACATCTAACGCTTCTGGAATTACAAAAGCAAACGCTACTGAATTAGAAGGTAAAAAAGTTGCTGTTCCACTAGGAACAATGGCTGAATACGTTTTTGATGAAAGTATGAAAGTTGTTGGTGCTGACAGAAGTAAAATGGACATTATTCAAATGGACCCAGAAGAAGGTGCTGCTGCATTAGTAAGCGGTGATGTTGTAATGGCATGTTTATTTGGTGGTAATTCTATCAAAGCAGCAACTGCAGTTGGATCAAGACTTTTAACTGTAGATGAAGCTAGAGCGGCTGGTATCTTAGGTATAGATATCACTTCTGTTACAGATAAATTCATGAAAGAAAACCCAGGTATGTTAAGAACTTTCATCGAAGTTACTCATGAAGCTAATGCTAGATACAAAGCTGGTAAAGCTGACATGAACGCAATGGCGAAAGCTTCTGAAATGACAGTTGCGGATATGAAAGACACTTTAAGTGGTTTCAAATTCTTAACTCCAGAAGAAACTAAACAATCTATGGAAAGTGGTAATCTTGATGGTTTCCTAAAAGGAATGGGAACTCCAGGAGGAGCTGTAGATACAAGTTTCTTACCTTTATAATTTTAAGGGTTTAAAACTTTTTAAATAGGCACTGATTTTATAATTGGTGCCTATTTTTTTTATAAAATTTCTAATATAAGGCACTTATGAGTGATCTGATTTCTCAAAATCTGAACATGATTTTTAAAACTCCTAAAGGGGAAACAGTTCATGCTTTAAAGGACGTAAGCTTTACTTTGAAAAAAGGAGAACTGCTTACAGTGCTTGGTCCTTCTGGTTGTGGAAAAACAACTTTATTAAATATTACTGCTGGATTTTTAAGACCTACTTCAGGAAAAATAACACTAAACAATAACGAAATTGATGGACCTGGTGTTGAAAGAGGAATGGTTTTTCAACAAGGTGCTTTATTTGAATGGTTAACGGTAGCTGAGAATGTAAATTTTGGACTGAGGATGAAAAAAGAAGATCCTAAAGTTACAGCTAAGAAAGTTGATGAGTGGTTAGATATAGTTGGACTTAAAGGTTTTGGCAACACACCTACTTATCAATTATCTGGAGGTATGCAGCAAAGAGTTGCGCTTGCAAGATGTTTAATCAATGATCCTGATTTGATTTTAATGGATGAACCATTAGGGGCATTAGATGCATTAACAAGAGAAAAGATGCAGTCTTTAGTTTTAAAAATTTGGAAGGAAACAGGAAAAACTATTATCTTAATTACTCACTCTGTTGAAGAAGCATTGTTACTTGGAGAAAGATTATATGTAATGGCGCCAAGACCAGGGCGTATACATAAAGAGTATAATCTTCCATTTGCAGAAATGGGTCTTACTCAAGATTTAAGAGAAATTAAAAAAAATAAAGAATTTTCATCTACAAGAGAAGAAATTTTATCCATGATTTGGAACATGGAAGAAGAAATAATGGGGAAAGATAATTAATGTTAACTCAATTTGTAACCATATTAATTATCGTTTCTGTTATTGGCTGTATTCTTTATGGGAGAAGATTAATTAGAACAGAAAAAGTTGATGCTGTATTTGGTAATCCAGAAAGAGCAAAAGGTGGAACACATTGGGTAATAGTTGGAACTAGTGCAATTCTAATGTTATGGCTTTATTATTCATGGGATATTGCAAAAGGTTTCTATCCAAAATCAGCGAATGAATTATGTCAAGTTGCTAAAATTAACGAGTCATTATTAGGTTTAAAATATCAATTTCCAATTGAAGAAAGAGAATTTAAAAGCACATCTATTATTAAAATTGAAAATAAAAATCTTGTAAAAATTGCAAATGAAATAAAAGCATCTCCAAATCTAAATGATCAACAAAAAACAATTCTAGTAAGCTATATTGATAGAACATCTAAATTAATTCCTTTCTTAACTAGTGAAGAGCTGATGGAAATGGAAACTAAAATTAAAATCAAAGAAATGACTGAGGAAATAAAACTTCTAAGTTCAAATTTCCAAAAGAAAGATTATCCTTTTGAAACAGATGCTCAGAAAACTGAAAGACAAAAACTTATTAATGAACAAGGTGGTTGGGGAATAATAACAATAGATTCTGGAAGTGGTTCTATAGAAAATACAATAGAAATACCGACTGCACCACAAACTAACAGAGGTTTAAAATTTGCTGCAGCAGCGGCAGAACTAAAACTTATAGATGATAAATTTTTTAAACTAAGAAATCATAATCCACAGTTTAAAAATGCAATTAAACAACTTAAAGATGATATCAAAGCTTATAGAAAAAGTTTAGATGACAGTCAGGAAATTGCATCTGAATACGCAAAGAATATTGTTAAAATTGCTAGAAGAATAGAATTTGCAAGTATCTATCCTCCTAACGCATTAAATGAAATGCAAGCTGCAATTGTTGAATTTGATGAATTGCAAAATAAAGAACAAGGTGGATTAAGATTAATAGATATTCTTTTATTCCCTGCTGGAACAATAGTTGCAAGTGGACCAACATGTTCAGAACAAGGATCGGGAAGATGGCTACCAAAACCATCTGATACTTTTAATAAATTCATCCTGATGTCAAAACCAAGTGTTGGCTACAAAAATATTCCTCTTTTATGGATTGAGATGGTTGATGTAAGTAAAATGATAGGATTTATTTTACCAGATTGGATTGCAGATATATTGCCTGGTGAATATCCAGTGCATACTAAAGATGGAATAGTAAAAGAAAACTTTAAAAGTAATGTGTTAAAAGTTGTTACAGGTGATTTCAAATTATTTAAAGTACCTGTTCCATACGGTCATATTTGGGATTCTTTTTTAAGAGTATTCTTAGGATTAATCTTTGGTATCATCATTGGTGTACCTTTAGGACTTTTTATGGGTCTAAACAGATTTGCTAAAGGTTTCTTTGATCCATTAATCGAACTTTATAGACCTGTTCCACCTCTTGCATGGGCACCTTTAATTATTTCAGTACTTGGAATTGATAACTCAGGAAAAGTATTTTTATTATTTATGGTTTCTTTATCGATTATGATTATTTCTGCAAGAGCTGGTGCTTCTGGAACACAGCTCTCAAAAATACATGCAGCCCACTCATTAGGAGCTACAAAAAAACAAATATTAAGACATGTAATTTTTCCAAATTCACTACCTGAAATTCTTACAGGAATAAGAGTTGCTGTTGGTATGTGTTGGGGAACGCTTGTTGCTGCTGAGTTTTTAGCAGGTACTACTGGTATTGGTTTCGTTGAAAACGTTGCTAAAAAATACTTCCAGTATGAGGTTATTTGGATAACAATATTTATTATGGGTTTACTAGGTCTTTTATTTGATATCACATTAAGAAAAATAATAGATAAAACTATTCCTTGGCGTGGAAAAGGATAAATGTTAAGGGGATGAAATGAAGACCCCAGTTTTAAAAAAACAAGTCATTAAAATATTCCAAAAATTTGGTCTAAGTAAAGATCATGCTTTAATTTCTACTAATGCATTAATCAATGCAGAATTAGTTGGTGCTTATGGTCATGGTTTATCTAGACTTAAGATGTACTGTGATCGAATTTCTAAAAAAGTAATTAATCCAAAACCAAAAATTAAAATTAAAAAAATTTCTACTTCTATTTCTCACATTGATGCAAATAATAGTATTGGTTTTGTTGCAGCTGATTTAGGAATTAAAACTGCAATTAAACATGCTCAAAAAACTGGAATAGGAATGGTGGCTGTTAAAAACAGTGGTCACTATGGCTTATCCGGTTATTACGCAGAACAAGCAGTAAAGAAAAATTTAATTACAATGATATATACAAATGCTCCTCCAGCAGTTGCTCCACATGGTGCATTAAAAACTTTATTTGGAACAAATCCAATTTGTTTTGGATCCCCTACAGGTTCTAAAGTTCCATTTATTTTAGATACATCAATCTCAATGATTAATAGGGGAAAAATAAGAGTTGCTGCAAGAAACAATCAATCAATTCCTGCGGGAGTTGCTTTAGATAAGTTTGGTAAACCAACTACAGATGCAAAAAAAGCATTAGCAGGAGTACAATTACCAATTGCAGGTTTTAGAGGCTCAGGACTTGCTTGGATGGTAGATATTTTAAGTGGAGTTTTAACAGGAGGAAATCATGCAGGAAGAGTCAAAGATCCATTTGATGATTTTACGGGTCCACAAAATATTGGACATTTATTTATAACTTTTAAAGCAAATTTATTTCAAAAAAATTATAACCAACGAATTAAAGACAATATTAAAACAATAAAAAAACTTCCTAAGATAAAAGGTGTTAAGGAAATAATGTATCCAGGACAAAATAAATATGCCCGGTATAAAAATAACTTAAAAAAAGAAATTTCTATACCGGATATAATAAAGAAAGATTTGGAAACCTTAATAAGTTAACATCGTTAGAGCACCTAAAGAAACGATAACAGATGATAAAATTATTGTTCGTTTAACTTTTTCCTTCTTCTTTTCTTCTAGAAGTCTTTGCTTTAGAACATCCACATTAACCCTTTTCGGAGCTTCAACATATTGAGAGGGGGTCTCTACAATCTCGGATGTTCTATGTAAGCTTTCTGTACTCATATTTGTTTTATAATATTAATTTTAATCATTATTAGTTTAATTTTTACATACTAGGGTTGTCCAAAATGGGTTGACACTAATTTCACTTTTGTTCATATTGGGTTTTTTATAAAAACATGAACACTTTACCTAGTATATCCGCGCACATAGATGAGAAGGTAATCAATAAAATAATTCAAGATAATTTTGCCGCACTAGCACCCTCTTTTTTTACCTTAACAAGCAACTGGTTTATTAGAGCTTACAATTATTACAAAGACATAGATAAGTTCGTAATCATTATATATTTGATACATCAAGATCTTATATATTTCAGGCAAAATGGGGTAAAAATTGATTACGACACATTTTATAAGGATAAATCAATCGAGATTAAAAAAATTAATATTTCAGACATTTCAAAAGATCTTGGGGTACCCAAAGAGAGTATCAGGAGAAAAGTTGTAGAACTAGAGAATGAAGGAACAATTAAAAGAGTTGGTAAGAAAATATTTATTGTTAGAGATACTCTCTACTCAGCCAGAGCAACTAACACTTTGACAGAGATTGCAACAATATTACATGAGTTTAACAAAATTTTGAAAAAAGAAAAACTTGCAACTGAAGTTTATTCAGTTGATGAAATAATATCTGCGATGAAAGAAAATTTCTCTTATTGTTGGTACCAATTTAATAAATTCTGGTTCATTTATATGAAGAGATGGAGGGATGAAATTAAAGATTTAGAATATTTAGCTATTGGAATGGTGGTCATTATTAATGCAGTTAAGAATAAAGAATTTACTCCAAAGAAAAATATCCGTTCATACCATAAAGAACTTATGGGTTCAGATGTTAGAGGTGTTAATGCCATGTCGATTTCTGATATAACTGGTATTCCAAGACCAACAGTTGTAAGAAAACTAAAATATTTAATTGATAAAAAATATCTTCACATAAATGAAAAAAAATTAATTACATTCGATGCTAAAGATAGTGCCTTTCAAAAAACAAGTAAAATGATAAACCAAAATATGCTTAGCTTAAGTAATTTTATTTATAAAACTTTTAATCAAATAAGAATAATCAATCCTTAATTAGATTTTTTTAAAAAATAAATAAAAATAAATCCTGTTATATACATGATTAGTGCATACGCACCTGTTGGTAATGCATATAATATATCAGTACCAAATATTTGCGTAGAGACAAATAACGCTAAAGTACCATTTTGCAATCCACATTCTAAAGCAATACACTTCATTTGTTTAACACCTGAAGCAAAAGCTTTTGCAATGTAATATGCAATAACCATCATTGAAATATTTAAGATTAAAGCAATTAAACCTGCTTGTTTTATAAAGCTAATAAAATTTTCTCTTTCTGAATAAAAAGCTGCTACAAAAAAAATAGCAAATAAAATTATGTTAAGTTTATTAAATATTTCAACTTTAGAAGATATGAAATTATCAGCAAATTTTCTAATAATCATTCCTAAAATCACAGGTACTGTTACAACAAAAAACATTTTTAAAGCTATTCCTGTCATTGAAATGTTTCGAGAAACTTCTGTTATCCCTAACATGTCTGCAGAAGTAAAGATTATTAAAGGAACTGTAATTATACTTAATAAACTAATTACTGCAGTTAAAGATATTGATAATGCAACATCACCATCAGCAAATTTTGTCATTACATTAGATGTTACACCTCCCGGTGCTGCAGCTATGATCATAACCCCTATTGCTATTTCAGGTGGTGTTTTTAAAATTAAAATTAATATGTATGCTACAATTGGAAGAATTATTAATTGAGAAATAAAACCAACAATAAAATCTTTTGGTGCTTTAAATACTCTTCCAAAATCTTCTAGTTTTAATCCTAGGCCTAAGCCTAACATGATCAGAGCCAATATGATTGGCGCTATCTTAGTTACAATCTCCAATGACTTCCCCCTCTAAAAAAAATTATACAATATTTTTAATTTAATAACTAAAATAAATTTTAAACCTAGAAGTGAATTTTGTAATAAAATAGTAACAATTTTTAATAAAACATATTAACTTTCTGAACAATATAACTTTAGAGAGAGGAAATAATGAAAAATCTAATCAAGATAGCATCTATTGTCCTTCTTTTTTCAATAACATTGTTTGGTCTTACAAACAAAGCTTCTGCAGCAAAATTAACTTTATATTGCAGTGTAGAAATTGATGTTTGTGAAATGCTTGAACAAGCTTATGAAAAAGAAACAGGCACAAAAGTTGCAATGACAAGAGCAAGTAGTGGTGAAACTTTTGCTAAAATTAAAGCAGAAGCGTCTAATCCAAAAGGAGATGTTTGGTTTGGTGGAACAGGTGATCCACACTTAACAGCTGCTCAGGAAAATTTAACTGAAAAATATAAATCAAAACACTTTGATGATTTATTACCAGCAGCACAAAACCAAGCAAAAAATGCTGACTATAAATCTGTAGGGATTTATGTTGGTGCACTAGGTTTTGGATATAATAAAGATCTTTTGGCTAAAAAAGGTCTTCCAGCTCCAAAATCATGGATGGACTTAACAAAACCTATTTATAAGGGTGAAATCCAAGTAGCAAATCCTAATTCATCTGGAACTGCTTACACAACTTTAGCTACTATTCTTCAAATTTTTGGAGAAGATAAAGGTTGGGATTACATGAAAAAACTTCATGCAAATATAAATACTTACACAAAATCTGGTTCTGCTCCAATTAAAGCAACTGGAAGAGGTGAAAACTTAATTGGTATTTGTTTCCAACACGATGGTGTTAAACAAACTAAAAAAGGTTTGCCTGTTGTAACGGTATCTCCTGCTGAAGGAACTGGTTATGAAGTTGGATCAATGAGTATTATTGCTGGTGCAAGAAATATGAAGGAAGCCAAGAAGTTTTATGACTGGGCATTAAGTCCTGCAATACAAACTATGGTTTTCACTTCAGGAAAATCTTTGCAAGTACCATCAAATACCAAGGCAAAAGCTGATCCTGATGCTCCAGATTTATCTACAATTAACTTGATTGATTACAATTTTAAAGTTTATGGAGATAAAGCTACTAGAGCGAGCCTGTTATCCAAGTGGGATAACGATGTATCTGTAATTCCTAGATAATTTTAGGAATTAATGAGAGGACTCGTTATCTGTTGGATGCTCATAGGAGGATTGGGCTTCCTAATCTTTCCATGGTATGTAACAGGTGACGGGTTTTTCTCAATAAACTGGATATTAGAATATTCTTTAGAAGATTACGGTTCTGTATTACCTCAAGTATTTATAAATAAAAAATATTGGCTTTTACCAATATTGCTTCCTTTAATTTTTCCTTTAGCAACATTAAAATTAAATCAAAACAATTCTCTGTATTCTAAAATTTTCTTATACTCAGGAATAATTGGATTTATTTATTTTTTTCTACAAGGATTTTCCATTGGTATTCGAGGATGGAATTTTGAAATTCTACAATCAATTTTTGGTGATGTAGAAAATCAGTATGGTGTTGGGTCAGGTGCAGTTTTAACTTGTTGTACATTTGTATTTTATATCACTCATGGTCTTTCAGCACGTGGGTGGTTGAATGGAGATAATTTTATAGTTGGAAGTATAGGTAGTATTATAATTTTAGTTTCAACTTTTGTATTTTTTCCAATTTTTAGAATGTTTACTGTTGCATTTAAAGGAACCGAGGGTGGTTATGAAATAAGTAATTTTTCAGACAAAATATTTAATAAAGGAATTTGGGGACTTGATTGTCTTTATAGCGATTATGCTTGTGGTGTTTTTTGGAATACCATTACTATGGGTACGCTTACTGCCTTTTCATCTACTATTTTAGGTTTAGGGTTTGCTCTTTTAATAGCAAGAACCAGCTTTAAATTTAAAAGAACAATTAGAATATTATCGGTGTTACCAATAATCACCCCACCTTTTGTAATTGGATTAGCGATAATAATTTTATTTGGAAGAACTGGTGTTGTGAGTTCGTTTCTTGAATGGGGATTTGATATTGAGCCTTCTAGATGGATTTATGGTTTACCAGGAATATGGTTTGCCCAAACACTTGCTTTTACCCCTATTGCATTTTTAGTTTTAATTGGTGTTGTTGAAAGTGTCAGTCCATCGATGGAAGAAGCATCTCAAACTTTAAGAGCTTCTAAATGGCAAGTTTTTAAAACAGTTACCTTACCATTAATGAGACCTGGAATAGCAAATGCGTTTCTACTTGGTTTTATAGAAAGTTTAGCAGACTTTGGTAACCCTTTAGTATTAGGAGCAGAATACGATGTATTATCTACTGAAATATTTTTTGCAATTGTAGGTGCACAGTACGATGAAACTAAAGCAGCAATTTTAGCTATGATTTTATTATCGGTTGTTCTAGTGGTATTTTATTTACAAAACCAGTGGTTAGGAAAAAAATCCTATATTTCAATTTCAGGTAAAGGAGATAGTGGTGTTCATCCTGAACTTCCAAATAAAACAAAATGGGTAATTTATTCAACTGTGCTTCCGTGGGCTTTATTGACATTTATAATTTATGTAATGATCATGTTCGGTGGATTTGTAGAAATGTGGGGTGTCGATCATAGCTTCACGTTAAGACATTATATTGAAGCTTTTAGTGTTGATTGGGTAAAAGAAAGAGGTTTCTTATGGACAGGAACTGCTTGGAACTCCTTTAATACTACATTTACTATAGCTCTAATTTCCTCTTTACCAACTGCTGCAATTGGAATTTTAACTGCCTACCTATTAACAAGACATAAATTTAAAGGAAAAAATGCTTTTGAATTTGGAACAATGTTAAGTTTTGCAATACCAGGTAGTGTAATTGGTGTAAGTTATGTTTTTGCTTTTAATGTTCCTCCTCTTGAGTTGACTGGAACTGGAATAATTTTAGTAATTGCATTTGTATTTAGAAACATGCCAGTTGGAGTTAGAGCAGGAATAGCTGCAATGAACCAACTTGATCCACATTTAGATGAAGCTTCATCAACTTTAAACGCTTCTAGCGCTCAAACATTTAGGAATATAATACTTCCTTTGCTTAAGCCTGCTATTACAGCATCTTTAGTTTTTAGTTTTGTAAGAGCCATGACTGCAATTAGTGCAGTTATCTTCTTGGTAAGTGCAAATTATGACTTAGCTGTTTCATACATACTGGGACGATTAGAAAATAATGACTATGGCCTTGCAATAGTGTATTCATCTGCACTAATTGTAGTAATGCTAATTACAATTACTTTGATGCAATTAATAATAGGAAAACGTAAATTAGGAAGAAGAGATCAAGCCGCTGGAATTTTACAAGGAAATTTAGGATAATGAAAAAAGCAGAAGTAAAGTTTGAAAATATAACAAAAAAATTTAATGAAACTACAGCAGTAGATAATGTTAGCTGTAAATTTGAAGCTGGAACCTTAACTACTTTACTTGGTCCATCAGGTTGTGGAAAAACTACTTCGCTAAGAATTATTGCAGGCCTAGAAAGAGCCACAGGTGGAAAAATATTAGTAGATGATGAAGATGTAACATTATTACCTGCAACTGACAGAGATGTATCAATGGTATTTCAATCTTATGCTTTATTTCCACATATGAGTGTTCTTGAAAATGTTTCTTATGGATTGAAAATGATCAATGTGAATAAGGAAGAATATATTCAAAAATCTTTAGAAACTCTAAAATTGGTAAATTTAGAGGGGTATGAAAATAGGATGCCATCAGAACTATCTGGTGGACAGCAGCAAAGGGTTGCAGTTGCAAGAGCAATTGTGTTGGAACCAAAAGTGCTGCTTTTTGATGAACCTCTGTCAAACTTAGATGCAAAATTGAGAAGACAAGTAAGAGAAGATATTAGAGAAATTCAACAAAAATTAGGAGTTACAACTATTTATGTAACTCATGACCAAGAAGAGGCTTTAGCAATATCTGATAAAGTTATTGTGATGAATAATGCGGTCATCGCCCAAGAAGGTAGTCCAAAAGATCTTTATAATTTTCCAAAAAATAAATTTGTTGCAAACTTTATTGGTGACGCAAATGTCGTAAAAGCTGAAATCTTAAATAAACAATCTAACTCTTATGAATTAAAAATAGGTGAAATGAAAATTAAAGTTCAAAGTGATAAGAATTTTGAAAAAACTGTTTCTGTAGCACTTAGACCTGAAAAAATTTTAATTAACAAAGATAAAAAAGAGAACTCAATGCATGCATCTGTTAACAATGCATCATTTGTAGGAAGTAGTTATCAATACATACTAAATTCAAATGCAGGAAAACTGTTTGTTATTTCAGGTGAAACGAATGACATATTTAAAGTTGGAGAAGAAGTCTTTTTAAGTATAAATGAGGAAGAAGTTAAAATTCTAAATGATTAAATTATATGCTATCAAGTAAAGAAATTGTATGTCCAAATAACCTTCTGGATTTAGCTCATAAAAAAAAAGGTGTTAAAGTTGCTGTCGTAAATGCAGGAAAACCTTTGCCAATGTTATCCATTCAAGATGCGGTAAATGAAAATCTAATCGAGCCTATTTTTATTGGTCATGAAGTTGAAATACAAAAATGTGCTGAAGATATTAAATGGGATATTTCTAAATACGAACTTATTCACGAACCTGTAGAGAACGATACGGCTAAAATCGCAGCTAAACTTGCAAGTGAAGATAAAGTTAAAATAATTGTCAAAGGACACATTCATACAGATGTTCTTATGAAAGAGGTTTTGAAACGTGAATACAATTTATTAGGCAAAACAAGACTAAGCCATATATGGCATATGAGTATTGGCAAAGATGACAAACCTTTAATAATCACTGATGGAGCATTAAATGTACTGCCTAATGTAAAAACTAAAATGCATATCTTGAAAAATGTAGTAAATTTTTCTCACAGAATAGGAATAGAGAGACCAAAAATATCTGTTTTATCAGCAACAGAAGAAGTTTTGGAAAGTGTACCTAGTTCCATTGAAGCAGCAGAAATTACAAAGTTAGCTAAAGAAGAAAATTTAAATGCTGATGTATTTGGACCTTTGGCTTTTGATAATAGTATTTCAAAAAAATCAGCAGCAATAAAAGGAATTAAAAATTTAGTTGCTGGTGAGGCAGATGTATTGTTAGTGCCAAGTGTAGAAACTGGAAATGCTTTGGTAAAAATGCTGATATATTTTAGTGGAGCATGTGCCGCAGGAGTTGTGGTCGGTGGAAAAGTGCCAGTCGTTATAACAAGTAGATCTGATGAAGCTCAAGCACGATTAGCATCTATTGCAGCTGCGGTAGTTGCATTAGATTAATTCTAAATTAAGTACTTATTGAATAAAAAGACTTTATACTTTATTAAAGAAGCTCAAAAAAAGGGAAGCGATAATGGCAATACAATATTTAAAAAAATCACCAAAAACATCTTCAACAGATGACACCAAAACAACAGGTATAGTTCAAGATCTTTTAAAAGATATCGAAACTACTAAGGAACAAGGATGTATCGATTTAACAAAAAAATTTGATAAGTATGATGGAGAAATAATTGTCTCTAAAGAAAGAATTGAAGAAATAAAAAAAACTCTTGATCAAAAAACTAAAGATGATGTTCAATTTTCATACGATAGAGTTAGAAAATTTGCAGAAGCGCAATTAAAAAACTATGGTCAAGATTTTGAAGTTGAGCTTTCAGATGGTTTATTTGCAGGTCAAAAGCTAGTTCCTGTTAATACAGCTGGTTGTTACGTTCCTGGTGGAAGATATGCTCACATTGCATCTGCAGTGATGAGTGTTACTACAGCAAAAGTCGCAGGTGTTAAAAATGTAATTGCTTGTAGTCCTCCGAAAGAAGGTGTTGGTGCACATCCAACAATTGTTTATACAGCTGATCTTTGTGGAGCTGATGTTATTTTAAATTTAGGTGGAGTTCCCGCAATTGCTGCCATGACAAATGGTTTATTTAATAATCCGCCAGCAGATATTATTGTTGGTCCAGGCAATCAATTTGTCGCCGAAGCAAAAAGAATTTTGTTTGGAAAAGTTGGTATTGATTTATTTGCTGGTCCAACAGAAATTGGAATAATTGCAGATGCTAAAGCAGATCCTGAAATAGTAGCAGTTGATTTAGTTGGTCAAGCAGAACATGGTTATAACTCACCATGTTGGCTTTACACAACGAGTAAAGAACTTGCAGAAAAAGTTATAAAAAGAGTTCCAGAATTAATTGCTGAACTACCAGAAGTTCCAAGACAAAATGCTGATGCAGCGTGGAGAGACTATGGAGAAGTAATTCTTTGCGACACTGATGAAGAGATGGTTAAAGTTAGTGATGAATATGCTCCAGAGCATTTAGAAGTACAAACTGAAAATTTACAATGGTTTCATGAAAGACTTACAAATTATGGGTCTTTATTTGTGGGTGAAGAAACTACAGTCGCTTATGGTGACAAATGTTCAGGTACTAATCATATTTTACCTACTAAAGGTGCTGGAAGATATACGGGTGGTTTATTTGTAGGAAAATTTATTAAAACTTTAAGTTTCCAAAGAATGACGAAAGAATCTACTGAACTTGTGGGTGCTGCTGCAGCTAGAATATCAAGATATGAAGGTATGGAAGCACATGCGAGAACTGGAGATGTAAGATTGAAAAAATACGGTTATACTCAGTAGAGAGGAGAATCATATGGCAACTTATGAGTGTTCAAAATGTGGAATGTCAGTTAACGCAACATGTGGGAAGTGTGATAAGCCATTAGTTGACGACATGCTTAAATTAGATGATGGAAGCGAAGTACAAATATCTAAGTGTCCTGACGAGCACGGTAAAATAAAATCTCCACTTTGTTGTGGACAAGATATGTCTTGTACTGTCTAGATAAAGACAAAGACAATAAATGAATGATATCTATATAGATGATCTTGGAAAGGGTCATCCATTTGTTTTTGTGCATGGTTTTCTAGGATCGTCTGAAATGTGGTCTTTGCAAAAAGATTATTTCAAATCAAAATTTAGAATAATTTCTCCAGCATTACCTGGTTTTGGTGAAAGTAATAAAGCTTCTTCATTGAGCTCAATTAATGATATGGCAAACTTTGTGCTTAAAGTTATTGAAGAAAGAAAAATAAACAAATTTCATTTAATTGGACATTCCATGGGTGGAATGATTGTTCAAGAAATAGCAAAAATTGCAGGTAATAAAATTGAAAAACTGATTTGTTTTGCAACAAGCTCTATTGGAGAAATACCAGGTAGATTTGAAACAATGGACGAGTCTATCAGAAGATTAAAAGAAGAAGGTATCAATGAATTAAAAACTAGAATTCCTCCAAAGTGGTTTGTTAAAGGTAATAAAGATAAAAATTATTTCTTTTGTGAAAACGCTGTAACAAATATTTCAGAAGAAACAGCATCAAACGCACTACATGCAATGAAACAATGGAATGGATTTGAAAATCTTAAAAATATTAAAAATCAAACATTGATTATTTGGGGAGATAAAGATATTGCATATAATCTTGAGCAAGTGGAAACATTGAATAAAAACATACCTAATAGCGAACTTAAAATTATTAATGGATGTAGTCATAATGCTCACTTAGAAGAGCCAAATAAAATTAATCAAATAATTGATGAGTTTTTGTCTAATTAAATTGAATTTATAACTTCTTTAAGAACATATAAACTTATCACCGTCATAATTGTAATAATTATCCAATTTATTATTTTCCATATTTTCTGATTATTTAAATACTTAGAAAAATAATTTGAAGCATATCCAATTGAAAAAAAGAATAATAAAGATGCTAGAGAAGCTCCAATACCAAAAGTAATTTTTTGAGATAAAATAAAATTTTTTGAAAAATTTCCTAAAAAAAAGACTGTGTCTGAATAAACATGAGGATTTAAATATGTAAAACCAAGAGTTTTTAAAAATATTCTTAAAGCAGAAATACTATTTGTTTGTTCATTTAAATTTATATCTTCGTTTCTAGTCTTAATTTTTGAATAAATAAAATAAATTAAAAATAATAATAATAAAATATTAAAAACTAATTCAATTAGTGAATTAAAATACTGACTGAAATAATGAAATAAAAATATCCCTGTAAAAATCAATAAACAATCTGATATTGAACAAACTAAGCAGACAAGAAACACATGTTGATTTTTTAAACCTTGCTCAATAACAAAAATATTTTGAGCGCCAATAGCTAAAATAAGACTTAAGCTGGTTAAAAAACCTAATAAAGCATATTCCATGAAGTTTTATTAAACTCTTTTTTTTCCTTGAACAACCCTATCAAGAATAAGAGCTACAAATAATATTGCAACACCCGCTAAAATTCCTTGTCCAACATTCGCATATTGAAGTGCTTCCAAAACATCTTGCCCTAATCCTTTTGCACCTATAAGGGATGCAACTACTACCATTGCTAAACTTAACATTACAGTTTGGTTTACACCTGCTAAGATAGATGGAGTGGCTAATGGTAAATCTACTTTCCTAAGCAAATACCATTTTGATGCTCCGTAAGCAATTGCAGCTTCTCTAATTGTTTCTGGCACTCCTCTTAATCCAAGAACTGTTAATCTAACTACAGGAGTTCCTCCAAAAATCATTGTAATAATAACTGCAGCAACTTTTCCGGTTCCAAAGAAAGCAATTACTGGAATCATAAATACAAAGGCTGGCATTGTTTGCATGAAATCCATTATTGGTCTTATCATTGAATAAAACCTTTGACGTCTTGCACAAAAAATTCCAAGTGGAATTCCAATAACTATACTTAATACAGCAGCCGTTCCAAGCAGAGCCAAAGTAGTCATAGCTTTTACCCAAAAACCTAAAAATCCCATGTAACATAAAAATCCTGCTGAATAAATTGCAGCTCTTGGTCCAGCAGCTAGACCTGTTAAAGTTACTATGGTTGTAATGATTACTATCCATGGAGTTTTTACAAATAGCAATTCTAAGAAATCTAATACTGATCTAATACCAATTGTAATAGCTGTAAATAAAGCATCCCCTTTTAAAACAGCATAATCAAAAATAGTCTCTACCCATTTAATTGAAGTAAGTCTAATATCTGGATGAGTTGGAAAGTCATCCATTACAGTGATAACTCCCGGAAAACTATAATGCACAACCGAAAAAAACATAATCACTGCTGCAAAGATTGTACTTGAGATAAAGTTCTTAGTTTGCATTCCTGGTCTTATTGTTTTGTCTGAAAGCCACTCTGAATATCTTTTTTCTAAAATAGAATTAGCTAAAATCCCTTGGACTATTTTAATTGAAATTAATAAAGTAATACCAAAAATAGTTATCCAAATTGCAGAAGCTTCAATTCTTGCAACTTCATCAATGTATCCCTGCATCGCATCTTCTAAGGATTTAATGTTACGTTTATAGACATCGACTTTATCTGGATTATTAGTAATAGCTGCTTCTAACTGTTTGTTTCTAAATGCTATTGTAGATTCAACTTGTTTTATTTTCTCAACAGCATCTTTAGTAATATTTCCAAATAAACCTCTAATAATTTGAACAACTGAAAATGTTTCAATTATTAAAAATGCCAATGCCCAATTCCATATATTTCTCATTCCAAACCAAATTGGACCTAGAATTCCTGCATATAAGTTAAATGAAAAAGAGAATGAAGGTTTGCTTCCAATTTTTTGAAACTCTTTGATGTAATATTCTGGATTTGATTTAACAAAGTCAGTTATTAACTCAGATCTAGTAGGGTTATTAATTTGTTTATTCTCCATCACCACCCTCTATTACTGCTTTTAAAAGATCTGATTGTGTAATAACTCCAATATTTTTCTGCTCATTATTTTTAACAACTAATGGTTTATCTTTCGATTTTGAAACTTCAATTAATTTACTTAATAATTCATGCTCATCTACACTTTGTAAATTTTCTTCCAATTTACCATTTAAATTTTCATAACTTTCAACTGTTTGCATAATTGTTTTTGCCTGAACAACTTTAAGTCTAGAAATTCCTTTAACAAAGTCTGCAACATATTCATCAGATGGATTAACTACGATTTCTTCAGGGGTACCAATTTGAATTACCTTTCCGTCTCTCATAATAGCAATTCTATGCCCTACTCTTACTGCCTCATCTAAATCGTGAGTTATAAAAACTGTTGTCTTTTTCATCTGTTTTGAAAGTTTGATAAATTCTGATTGAAGCTGTCTTCTAATTAGTGGGTCTAAAGCACTAAAGGGTTCGTCCATTAAAAGAAATTCTGGGTCTGCAGCTAATGCTCTTGCAAGTCCTACTCTTTGCTGCATACCTCCTGATAATTCATGTGCAAATTTGTTACCCCAACCTTGTAATTCAACTATTTCTAAAATTTTATTTGCTGCATCTAAACGATCATTTTTACTTACACCTCTAATTTCAAGGGGCATTGCAATATTATCTACAACCGATCTATGAGGCATTAAGGCAAAGTTTTGAAAAACCATGCCTATCTTTTTATTTCTTAGTTCTTGTAAATGCTCACGATCAAGCTGCATTACATCTTGCCCGTTTATCAAAATCTTTCCCGATGTAGGTTCTAATAGTCTGTTTATATGCCTAACTAATGTAGATTTTCCACTACCAGATAGACCCATCACACAAAATATTTCTCCTTGATTAACATCAAATGAAACATCAGAAACACCAATGACTGAGTTATATTCTTCTAAAGCTTCTGTTTTTGAAATTCCTTTATTTTGGATTGCATCTAATGCTTCGGGTGAAGTATTGCCAAATACTTTCCAAACATTTTCAATTTTTATTGCTGAACTCGATGAATCCATATTCGTTTTTTATTATAGGAAAATATACTCGGCAATCTTAAATTGCCGAGTATAAAATTTAATTTAGATTATAATCCTAACCAACCGTCTACAGTTGATTTATTTGCTTCCATCCAAGCTCTAGCAACAGCAGCTGGATCTTTCTTCTCAACTGAAACTGCATAAGCCATTGCAGAAACATCATCAGCTGTTAATTGAAAATTCTTAAAGAATTCTACAATCGCTGGTGATTGACTCTCTAAAGAAGTAGCCCAACCGATTTGGATTTGCTTAAGAGCATCTTTTGATGCAACATAAGATTTCTTGTACCAGTCAGCATCTGCTTTAGGTTGAATCATTTTGTATTTTGCAGGATCATATTTTGGTTCTGTTAACATCACTACGTCAGCCATTCCCCAAATTGCATGAGGTTTGTAACAATAGAATGCATAACCTTCACCTTTTTTGATTGAGTCTAGTACTCTTGCATTTTTAACTGCTTCAGCAGCTCTAACTGCTTCAATACCAGCATCATATAAACCATAGTCTCTTAATTTAACTTGGTTTACATTTGCAGAAGCCCAACCATCAGCACCAATCCAAAACTCACCTTTTCCATTGCCATCGCTATCCATAGCTTTAACAACTTCAGGTCTTGCTAAGTCTTCAATTGCTGTAATGTTCATTTTTTTAGCAAACTGTTGAGAAACACAATAACCTTGGTTTCCTTCATAAGGTTTGCTGCTTAATTTTAAAGTTCCTTTTGGAACTAAATCGTTTGTATAAGCTTCTTGGTTTGGTAACCAAATGTCAGGATGTACATCAATTTCACCTTTTCCTCTATCAATCGCTGCATAAATTGCAGTATTGTTTCCTGGAACAAGCTCAGCTTCTCCACCCATTTTGTCTGTAACAACTGCAGCTAACAAGTTTGCAATAGCTGTAGCACCTGTCCAGCCTGGATCTCCAATTTTAACCTTTTCTGCTTGTGCAGAGAACATTGCTAAAATTGAGATTAACCCAGCTACTAGTGTAGTTTTAATTATTCTCATATTATCTCCTTTTAAATTTATAAATAAAGCTTAACGCGAATTGAGATAATGAGTCAAAGCAAATTGATGCGTAATTATTGCTGTATATATTAGAATTATTATAAAGAACTAATCTGGATTTGAAGTAAGAGTTTTTATTTCTAAAATATTTTCGTTTGGATCTTTTACAAAAAATGTTTCTTGTTCGTATTTAGTACCTTTAAATCTTAGATAAGGCTCATCGTAATATTTGGTACCACTATCTTTTAATCTTTGCTTAAGAGCATCAAAATCTTTTCTAGATAAATGAACTCCAAAATGTGGAACTGATACATTTCCCATATCTACATCATGTCTTTCATTGTCTAGCTTATGTTCACTTTTGTGAAGAGTAAGTTCATTGCCCCAAAAATCAACGTCAGCCCATTCTTGTGCAGAATTATCTAATCTACATCCTAGAGTTTCGCTATAAAATTTCTTTGCTACTTCTAAATCACCGCAAGGTATTGCTAAATGAAAACAATTAGTATTTTTGTACATAATAAAACCTTTAATATAATAAATTAATCACTATATAAAGCCTGTTTTTAACACAAAATCAAAAAAAGAATAATAATGAGCGATTTTTTACAATCAATAATTGATAGAGATCCTGCTGCAAGGTCTAAGTTAAGTTTAATATTAACTTATCCTGGAGTTAAAGCAGTTTTTTTTCATCGAATAGCAAATTTTTTTAGTACTGCAAAATTTCATTTGATTGCAAGAATCATTTCCCAATTTTCAAGATTCTTAACTGGTATTGAAATTCATCCAAATGCAAAAATTGGAAAAAATTTATTTATCGATCATGGTATGGGAGTTGTGATTGGAGAAACATCTGAGATTGGGGACAATGTAACTATTTACCATATGGTTACATTGGGTGGAATTGCTCCAAGTATAAACTCAAATGATCAACGTAATATGAAAAGACACCCTACTATAAAAGAAGATGTGGTAATTGGATCAGGTGCACAAGTATTAGGTCCAGTAGTTGTTGGTAGAGGTGCAAGAATTGGAGCTAATGCAGTCATAACTAAAGATGTTGATGAAAATTCTGTTATGGTTGGAATTCCTGCAAGAAGTGTTGGCATAGCTGATAGTGAATTTAAACCTTATGGAATTACACCTGACAGTGATAAAAAATCAGATAATGAATAACACACAAAACGATTTTATTTCAGGAATAGGAAATACCCCACTAATTAAATTAAGAGCAGCATCCGAGATTACTGGATGCAATATTTATGGAAAAGCAGAATTTTTAAATCCAGGTGGATCAGTTAAAGATAGAGCGGCACTTGCATTAATTAATGATGCTCAAGAAAAAAAATTAATTGCTAAAGGTGGAACTGTTGTTGAAGGAACAGCAGGTAATACTGGAATTGGTTTAGGCCTTTTAGGAAATTCTTTAGGTTATAAGACAATCATTGTAATGAATGATAACCAAACCCAGGAGAAAAAAGATCTACTTAGAAATCTTGGGGCTGAATTAAGATTAGTGCCACCTAAACCTTACAAAGATGATAATAATTTTGTTAAAGTGGCAGCTAGACTTGCAGATGAATTAAGACCAACAAATAATAACGGTGTGATTTGGGCTAACCAGTTTGACAATACTGCAAATGCCAAAGGCCATTACGAAGGTACAGGACAAGAAATTTGGCAACAAACTGAAGGCAAGGTTGATGGTTTTGTATGTTCTTCTGGAACTGGAGGAACTATTTCAGGTGTCAGTAATGCTCTTAAAGAAAAAAACAAAGATATAAAAATTTACCTATCTGATCCAAAAGGTTCAGCTCTTTATAATTACATAAAAAATGGTGAACTTAAGTCAGAAGGAGGATCAATTACTGAAGGAATTGGTTCAAGCAGAGTAACGGCTAACTTTGGTGAGGCAAAGATTGATGATGCCTATTCAATAGATGATCATGAAGCATTACCTATACTTTATGATTTAATTCAAAATGAAGGTCTTAGCCTAGGTACTAGTTGTGGTATCAATATCGCTGGAGCAATAAGAATGGGTAAAGAATTAGGTCCTGGTAAAACTATCGTTACAATTCTTTGTGATAGAAGTGATAAATACGCAACTAAAATGTTCAATAAAAAATTTTTAGAAGAAAAAGGTCTGCCAGTACCTAAATGGTTTTAGATATAAATTTTATCAGCTAATCCGTAACAAAGTATTGCACTCAACAAGGTTAAAATACCTGGTGCGATAATTCCTTCATTAGATGTTTGTGGTGTATGACCTAACTTGTTAATTTTAATGTTGTAAATACCAACAATAAAAGCTGACAGGTTTTGTAAAAATACTAAATTAAAAAATGCCCATGTTCCTTGAAGTCCATCTGGTCTAATAAAGCCAACCCATATAGCCATTGCGACTGCACCTATAAACAATGATCCAAAAAATCTTGTCATTCCAGCACCAGTATCGTCAATACCAAACTTATCTAAAAATTTCTTTGTAGCAAAAACTGTCTGGTATGCATAAACAGCAAAAACAATAAAATGTACAAGGAATACAATTAAATAAAAAATTCCGTTAAATTTTTCGATCATATTAAAACGTTATCAAAAATTAAAATTAAATTAAACAATTAATTCAACTATTTTTACAGGCTAAAACTGCATATCTGTCGCGCGATATAAACACATGAGACTCCGTAATAAAAATGTAACAGTCTGAGGTTACGGTTCAACTAACGGAAAGGAATATTGTGAGAAAAATAATAATAACATTAATTTTTACATTAATGTCAATGTCTTCAGTATCATTTGCAGATGGTCATAGTGGAAAAATTAGTCTTGCTGGTTTTTTTGTTGGCGATGCTAAAGCTATTGTAGATGAAAAAGGAAACGTCATGACTTTTACATACGAAGGTCTAAGTGGATTTAATGCAATTGAAGGTACATCGTTTGGTGATAATTCATCACATCATTGTATAGGTGCAGGATCAATTCCAGGTAAAGGTTTTGAAATGGGTCACTGTAAAATAAAGTTTATAAATGGTGATACAGCAATAATTTATTATGAAATAAAATTAGGTTACTCAATGGAAGGTACTTTTAAATGCATCAGTGGTACTGGTAGATATGAAGGTATCGAATGTAGTGGAACTACAGGTTATACACAAATTAAGCCTGCTATAGAAGGTAGAATTCATGCTACGAATTATTACAGGGGCACTTATACGTTAAAAAAATAGGAAAATAATATGAAAAAAATAATTATATTAATAAGCACTTTATTTATTGCCACCTCAGCTTTTGGGGGCATGTCTGACAGTGACAAGAATAGAGCTTGGGAGTGTAGTGGTATTTATATGGCTAACTATTTCTTGCCATCTGGTGAAACATTTGAATACAGTATGAAAGAAAAATCTATGGCATCAGTTAAAGTTTTAAAAGCTTATGCTTTAGAAGTAGGAATTCCTGAAAAGGAATGGGATGAAGGCGTAAACAAAGCTGTTGATAAGCATTATGGCTCTAAATTTGACGAGTCTAAAACTAATGCATGTCATGACTTTGTAAATTCAACAATACCTAATGGAGAAGATAGAGTTAAAAAGGTAGTTCAAACTCTATATTAACAAAAAAAAAGGAGAAAAAATGGAAAAAGAAATGTTAGTAGTAGCAAAGTTAAAAGAAGGTACTTTTGAAAAATTCATGGGATTTATGCAATCTCCTGAAGGACTTGCTGAAAGAGCAAAAGTTGCAGTGGTTGAAAAAACAATTGGAACTGTAACTCCAGACAAAAGTACTGTAATGTTTAAAATATTTTGTACTGATGAAGCTGCACTTCATAAGTTTATAGAAGGTACCGAGGTATCAAAACCGATAATGGATGAAGTTTTAGACAGTTACTCAATATATGATTTAACTAAGGTTAAATAGAAAGGAATAACATGTCTATATTAGAGAAATATAGTGCTGCATTAAAAAATAAAGATGAAGCCGCTATGAATGAACTATTGCATGATGATTTTAAATTCACAATGCACAAGTCAGGAAATGTTTTGACCAAAAGTGATGTTATCAAATGGGCGATGAGTGGTGATATTAATCAAGACAAGGTTAGAATTGTTTATGAAAATGACGAAGTTGGTATTCACCATGCCTTCGTAACATTTAATGATGGTAATGTTGAGGCGGTAATGGCAGTTTATAAATATGACAATGGAAAAATTGTCAGTTTAGAAACTGGTGCTACACCAATGCCAAAATAAGTGAGTGAAATTGATTTTTATTTTTCGATAGGAAGCACATATACCTATCTATCCGTAACTAGAATACTTGATGTTGAAAAACAACATCAAGTAAAATTTAACTGGAAACCTTTTTCAGTAAGAGCAATCATGAAAGAGATGAACAATATCCCATTTCCAAAGGATAAAATGAATAAAGTTAATTACATGTGGAGAGATATTGAAAGAAGAGCTGAAGGTTATGGTTTTTTTGCTAAAACGCCAGTTCCCTATCCATTATCAGAATTTGATTTAGCGAACCAAATTGCAATCCTTGGTTTTGAAAAAGGTTGGGGAGAAAAATTTGTTATTCTTACTTATAAAAAATGGTTTCAAGAAGGTAAAGAACCAGCCATCGAACCAAGTATCACGGAAGTTTGCTCAGAATTAAAACTTGATAAATATGAAATTGTCTCTGGAGCTAAATCATCAGATATAGAAACAAAATACAAAGAAAACACAAACTTGGCTCGTGAAAATAAAATATTTGGCAGCCCATCTTTTATTGTAAAAAATGAAATTTTTTGGGGAGATGATAGAATGGAAGATGCTATTAAATGGTCTCTTAAATAATTCTATATATTCTCCTTAAATTCATTTAAAGTCTCGAAATGAGTCTTGCAACTTCATATTTATTTTTAGGCATTGCAGTTTTTTTGGGTGTTACCTCAAATAGTTTTGCTAAAAGTGCTGAAGGCTTTACTCTTCTTTTTCCAAGTATAATTACAGCAATCACAATTGTATTATGTATGTACGCGCTTTCATTGGTAATGAAAAATATTCCTATGGGAATTACTTATGCTTCCTTTGCAGGCTTAACAATTATAGCTACTGTTGTTGTGGGTATAATTAGATTTAATCAAGTACCAAATTTATATTCATTAATTGGTTTAGCTTTTATTATTGTTGGTGTTTTAATGGTTAACCTGTTAGGTAATAATTAATATGATTAATAAAAAATATGCTCAGCCATTATTCATGATTTTTATGTCCTTTGGCATGAGTGTGATTATGAGTGGCGTTGTAGTTGCTGTAAACACCGGAGTTACAGATGGCTTTATAAGTAGATGGTTTTATTCTTGGATGTTTGCATTTCCAGTTGCATTGATTGCTGCATTTACTTTAGCGCCTTTAATGAGACCATTAGTAAATAAAATTGCATCAAAAGAATAAACATGAAACCATTATTAGGATATTTATTTTTAGCTAATGGAATAATATTTGGTATTGCCTCAAATAGTTTTGCTAAAATTTCTGAAGGATTTACTAAACTAACCCCCTCTGTTTTATGTATTTTATTTATGTGTATTACAATGTTTTCTATTGCAAAAGCGATGTCGGCACTTCCAGTTGGATTTGCCTACTCTACTTATAGTGGTTTAACAGTTACAGGTGTTGTCCTTTTTGCAGTATTAAAATTTAATCAAGTACCTAATATTTATGGGACTATCGGAATTATTTTAATTATAATTGGTGTAGTAATGGTTAATTATCTTGGTCGATTAAACTGATACTTTTTTAAAATTTCTGGAAGCTCATGACTTCCATCCTCATTTAATGGTAAATCATATTCGTTAACAACCGTGCTAATATCTAAAGGAGAGTATAAATGAGGATACATATCTCCATTAGATGCCTGCTCCCACAATAAATGTTCAAGCTTAAAAGCGTTTACTCTTAACAAAACTAGATTTTCTTTTTTGAGGTAATGTTTGTTTAAAGTTTCCTCTACCTGATCCTCTTCAGAAAAGTGAATATATCCATCTTTAAGATCTTTTTCTGACCCACCATAAGTTCCAGATTGTTTGGCCTTTTGCCACTCATCTTTATCTATAACTTTGAAAATAAATTCTAAATTCATTTTACCAAGAAGAGTTTGGACCTTTTAAGAATTCTAATTCTTCTTCAGTAGAATCTCTTCCTAAAATTTCATTTCTGTGGGGATATCTATGAAATTGTCTGATTGTTTTTGTATGATCTTGCCAAAATTTTTTTATTTCATTGTATCCTTCGTGTTCTCTTAAATATTTGTTTAACAAATAATAAGCCATTTCATGATCGCTAATTTCCTCACTATGAATTAAAGGTAGCAACATAAATAATCTTTGATTTACATTCATAGCTTCTAAATAACCTGAATAAACTGCATCATTTACAATCAATCTAGTTTTTTGATCTTGAGCAAAAGCTTTTTTGTCATTTCTAAACATATTTCTTGAAAACTGATCAAACAAAATTACTAACGCCAAACAACTCATAGGATTATCTTGCCAATCATCATATTCATTTTGACACGCTAATTCATAGTCTTTTAAAAAATTATCTTTTATTTTTTGATCGAAATTTTCATCTTTTTTGAAACGCATTTCAGAAGGGGTTTCTTTAAACCAGAAATCTAGAATTGATTGTGCTCTTTCCGGTATCATTCAGCTAATGGTTTTAATAATCTTAAAATCTTTTTATGATTGGCTTTATTATTTGAAACAATAATATTTCCCCCAACAACGGGGTTTTTGTTGCCCCATGTGGTTACTATTGCTCCTGCTGCTCTAACAATTGGCATTATAGGATGAATATCCCAAATCTTGTTTGCACATTGCGCAACCATTTCAAGCCTACCTTCAGCTAATTGACAATAAGTCAATGCATCAAAACATGGAAATTGCATTCTTTTAATAAATTTTTGAATTTTTGATTGTTGTTTTAAAGTTAATTGATTGTGAAAAGCAGCAGCTAATTTTGCATTCGTAAAATTTAATTTTGAGTTAACTTTAAGTTTTCTTTTTTTATTATTTTCAAAAACATATGCAGAATTTTTATTCACATTTAAATAATATTTTCTCATTTTAGGAAAATTTGCTAATCCTAAAATTGGTTCTCCATTGTAATTTAATGAAACGAGATTGCTCCAACTAGGATTACCTACAACATATGATCTAGTTCCATCAATTGGATCAATCACCCAAGAAAATTCACTTTTAGTATTTTTATGACCATATTCCTCACCTATAATTTGGTGATCTGGAAATTTTTTTGAAATTTTAGACCTTATGAATTTTTCAAATGCTTTGTCTGATGTTGTTACAGGATCGTAACCTTTGCCTTTCATCTTATTGGTTATCTTAAATGGCTTATCTAACTTAGCGTAATAAAACTTAGTTAAATCTTTAGCAAGTTGATTTAAAAAGCTTGCATATATTGGATATTTTTTTGTATCAAATTTTTTCACAATGAACTCTTACTATTTAATTTATGTTGATTAAAGTTAAATTTTAAATAATCCTTAGCTTACTATTATGAAAATCGAGCTAGTTGAAAATAAGGTTTATTTTAATAATGGGTCTGAAAAAAAAGAAATTCACCCATTCTGGTTAAGAGAAAGAGTTAATGGTGAAGAGTATTTAGATAAAGGAACTCAGCAAAGACTTTTTGATCCTACCTTTTTAAGTAATGATATTTCAATAAATAAAGTAAACCTTGATGAAAAATACTTAGAGATTGATTTTAATGATGGTGTTAATTCAAAATTAGAAATTGATAAAATTACTTCTGAATTTTCAAAAGAAGATATTGTAATAAAATCTATTGAAAAAACTAAATGGGACTCCTCTTTAAAAAATATAAAAAATTTTGAATACCAAGAAAATTTTTACGAAAGTAAAGAGATGCACGATCTACTTGTTTCGTTTTATAAATATGGTTTTGTAATAATTAAAAATATTCCAACATCTAAAAATTATATTGTGGAATTTGCAAATTCTATAGGCAGTGTTCGAAGAACAAATTTTGGTGAATATTTTAATGTAAAATCTAAACCTGATCCAAACGATCTTGCTTATACCTCATTGGCATTAGCACCTCATACTGACAATCCTTATAGAAATCCTGTTCCATGTATTCAACTTTTGCATTGTATAGAAAGTAAAGTTTCAGGAGGATTATCAACATTAGTAGATGGCTATACAGTTACTGAAGATTTAAAAAATCAATATCCAGAATTTTATAAAATTTTAACTGAAGTAAAAGTTAGATTTAGATTTATAGATAAAGAAGTAATTTTAGAAACTATGTCTCCTTTGATTGAACTAAATGAGGATAAGAGTTTCAAGCAGGTAAGATTTAGTCCTAGATTAGACTATGTTCCAATTTTAGAAAAAGAAAAATTAGATCTTTACTACCAAGCAAGGAAAAAAATATCTGAAATGTATAATTCAGATAAATATAGAATTGAATTTAAACTCGAGCCAAAAGACTTAATGATGATGGATAACCATAGACTACTCCATGGGAGAACAGCTTATGAGACAAAAGAAGGTGAGAGATTTTTACAAGGTTGTTATATTGATTACGATAGTACTGAGGGAAAACTTAGACACTTAAAAAGAAAGTTTAATCTTTAAACAAATTTTCTATTTGAGCTTCAGCATCTTTTATTGATTTTTCATAATCTAGTGCCATTTGGTCTGCACTAATTATATCTACTTTTTTGATACCAAAAAAGTTAAGAATAAATTTTAGCCAGGGGGTTAAAAAATCTTCTGAGCTATTTAGTTTTGTTCCTCCAGAAGTAATAACTAGATATGCATGTTTATTTTTTAACAACCCTTCTCTTCTTCCATTTGGTTTAAATCTAAAAGTTTCACCTATACGAGCGGCTAAATCCGACCAAGCTTTAAGAGTTGCCGGAGGTCCATAATTATAAATTGGTGCTGAAATTATTATGATATCACTCTCTTTTAATTCTTTTACAAGCTTATTAGAAAGCTCAAACATTTTCTTATGTTCTTCTGTTTGGTCTTTTTCATCTATGTTCATTCCAGATTCTGTAAGTCCACTTACAAAAAGCATCTCATCATCTAAATCTCTATAAATTACTTCATCCTCTGGTTTTTTAATTTTATCTAAAAGTTTTTTTGCTAAAGCTCTTGAGGTTGAGCCTTTTTTTCTAGCACTAGAATCTATTTGATAAATTTTCATAATACTTTTTAACCGAATTTTTGCATAAATGGAAAGATTTCAATTATATAAAACCCTATTGCTTGTAATTGATTAGTTAAAATTAAAATACCTGTAACTAAAAGAGTTGTTCCACCAATTTTTGAAATTAAATTTATGTTTTTCTTAAAATTTTTAGAAAATAATAAGAACCTTTGAATTAAGTATCCAGATAATACAAATGGAATAGCAAGACCTAATGAATAAGAAATTAACAAGATTACAGCTCTTGATAAAGTTTCTTCAATAGATGCTAAAGCTAAAATTGAACCTAAAATTGGACCAATACATGGTGTCCAGCCAAAACCAAAAGCAACACCTATAACATATGGAAAAAGAATATTTCTTGATTCTTTTGCATCAAACCTTTTTTCAAAATTTAAATATGGAATATTGATAATTCCAATTAATTGAAGAGAAAAAATTATGATAACTATCCCAGCTGAAATTCTTAACACTTCTGAATTTTGTAACAGAGCCTGTCCCAAAAATGATGCTGATGCACCTAAAAGAACAAATACAGTTGAGAACCCTAAACAGAACAAAATCAATGGAAAAAAATTGATTTTTTTTTGATTTAAAATTTCTTGTAAAGATTGACCAGAGATATAAGAAATATATCCAGGTATTAAAGGTAGAACACATGGAGACAAAAAACTTATAAGTCCTGCTCCAAAAGCAATTAAGTATTCAAACATTTATCCAGTATTTTTCATTGCTGCTGAAATACCTGCAATCGATGTCATTAAAGCATCATCAAGAAATTTTTTATCTAAATTTTTATATTTTTTATTTGTTAATTTATTCATGACATTCGCCTGCAGTATATTTAGCATCTCAGTATAATTATTCCTTATAAATAATGCCTTTCTAAATTCTTTTCTTTCTTTTACCACTTCTTTTGGAGTAATTTTATTATGCAATTTGACCAGTGCCTCAAATTGAAATCTTAATTTTTTACCAATTCTTTTTAGTGATGCATCAGCTAAATTATTTTCATAAATAACTGATATTTCTGGATCCACCTTGGAAATTACCATATCTAAAATATCCATCGTTGATACAAAGTATGGCCAATTTCTTTCCATATCAGTCATTGTTCTTTTAAACTTTTTAATTGACCCATATCTCAATGCTTCAGTTGTACCAAGCCAAG
Organism: Pelagibacteraceae bacterium AG-390-A23; assembly: GCA_003279775.1. Taxonomy (GTDB): domain Bacteria; phylum Pseudomonadota; class Alphaproteobacteria; order Pelagibacterales; family Pelagibacteraceae; genus Pelagibacter. The sequence continues at coordinate 14,943 of QCGW01000007.1, read as the reverse complement.
CGGGTAACATTAATCTAATTTGTGTCCAGGCAAATACCCAAGGTATAGCTCTTAAACTTTGAATATTATCGACATTCTTTCTTTTGGTTGGTCTTGATCCAATTGCGAGTTTTCCTAGTGATTTATGTGGCGTTACTGTTTTAAAGTAACGAATAAAATCCTCACTTTGATTTAGATATTTTCTATATGAAGAAGTAGAAATTTCTGACATTTTTTGAATTAATTCACGCCAATTATTTTTTGATCTTGGTGGAGGATTTAAAGAAGCATCCATTACAGCCCCTATATAACTACATAAATTGTACTCAGCCAAAGGCTTATATCCATACTTTTGCTGAATTACCTCTCCTTGATCAGTAATTCTAATTTTTCCATTAACTGTACCAGAAGGTTGTGATTTTAAAGTAGCTTGTATTGGACCACCTCCTCTTCCTGGAGATCCGCCTCTACCATGAAAGAAAACAAGATCTATTTTATATTTTTTTGCTAAATTTCTAAGTTCTTCTTGAAGTTTGTATTGATGCCAACTTGCAGATAATTTTCCAGCATCTTTACTGGAGTCTGAATATCCAATCATCACTTCTTGTTTTGAATTAATCATTTTTCTGTACCATGGAAGTTTGAATAAGTTTGTCATAACGCCGTTAGCATTTTTTAAATCATCCAGAGTTTCAAAAAGTGGCACAACTCTTAATAAATTTTTTGTTTGTGCTTGTATTTGTAAAAAATAAACAGATAAAATATCAGATGCTGTAGACGTCATCGATATTACATAAGCACCAAGACATTGAGCTGGTTCTTTAGCAATTTGTTTAAAAGTATTCCATACTTCTTTGTTTTCTTTATCTTTAATATTTATTTTTTCTACAAAAGATTTTCCTTGTTTGATATTTTTATTTAAAAGTTTTATTTTTTGAGCTTCACTTAGAGAGGAATAATTAATTTTATTTTTCTTTTTAAAGATTTCATTTAAAAGTTTTTCATGTCGATCAGACTCTTGTCTGATATCTAATCTTGCAAGATTTATTCCAAAACATCTAACTCTTCTAATTAAGTCTAGTAAATCAGCATTTGCAATATGTTGGCCTTTATTTTGGTTTAAAGAACTTCTTACCTCTCTCAAAGGGTTAATAATTTCATATTTGTCTTGGAGTAATTTTTTTTCATCTAAAGGTTTGTTAAAGTTTATGTGTGCTTCTATTAATTGATGAGTGTTTCTTACTTTGTCTCTTAGAGGTCTTAAATAAACTCTATATGGTTCAAAACTTTTTCCAGTAACTCTACTAATAGCAGGAGAACATTCCTCCATAGATAAATCTTGAATTAATTGAGTAAGTTCTTTCTCGTACAATTTTGCAGCTTGCCATCTAGAAAATAAAATTACTTTCTTAGTTACCTCAGAAGTTACATTTGGATTTCCATCTCTGTCCCCACCCATCCATGAACCAAATTGAATAGGATTGAAATTTCTAGGCAAGTCTTTGTTTAAATTTTTTCTAAAGATATCATTCAATCTTTTATAAACCTTAGGAATTGTGTCCCACAAACTATCTTCAATTACAGCCAGACCCCATCTTGCTTCATCTAATGGAGAAGGTTTTGTTCTTTTTAATTCATCTGTTTTCCAAATTATTGCTATTTCAGAATACAGTTTACGATCTAATTCAATGATTTTTGATGGGTATTTTTTATAAAGATGTCTTTGCTCCATAATCGTTATCAAATTTGCATATTTTTGAATTAAAGTTCTTCTTTTAACTTCTGTTGGATGAGCAGTGAGAACTATCCCTATATCTAGCTTGGTAGCTAAATCATAAATTTTATTATTTGAAATTTTTTTATTTTTAAAAAGACTCTCAATTATATCTTCTATAAATAAATTTTGACTTTTGCTTTTAAAATAAGGATTTTCATACTCATTTAGTTTTCTAGAAGCATCTAAAGATTCAGCCAAATTCATCAGATTAAGAATGTGCGAAAAAGCCCTCGTGATTTTAAAAGTTTTTTCTGGCGAAAGTTTTTTTACTTCTTTTGATATTTTTGAGAAAACTTTACTTTTATTTTTATCCAGTAATGTATTTTTGGATAGTAATCTTAATTTTTCAACAATTTTAAAAAAAGATGCTCCTTCTTGATCTTTAATTACTCTTCCAAGAAAAGTTCCTAATAATCTAATATCTTCTCTTAAAAGCTTTGTTGGTATTCGCTCATAGTAAAGATCTCTTTTCTTCATTACTTATAATAAATTTTTTTTGTAAAACTCCTCTTACATTTGTTTTTACACTAAAAAAGAATCCTGAATATCTAAATTTTCGCAGATCTGCTTTGCTCATTCCTTTTGTAGCTGTTGAAACATAAAGTTCTTTTGTATTTTTACCTCCAAATGCACAATTAGTTATATTTTTTGCTGGAAACTGAATTCTGTGAATTAATTTAGCTTTTTGATTAAAAACAGAAATACAAGCGCCATGGAAATGAGCTACCCATAAATTTTTATTTTTATCTAATGTCATACCATCAGGTGCACCATCTTGGATTAAGAATTTTTTAAATATTTTTTTACTAATAATTTTATTATTTTTGTTTATTTTGATTTTATAAATATTTTTTTTTGAGCTATCGGTATGATAAAAATTATACTGATCAATAAATGCTGGCCCGTTAGTAATCCTATAATTTTTATCAACTTTTATTAATTTAAAATTTTTATCTAATTTATATAAAGAGCCTTTTTCAATTTTTCTTTCAAGGTTGTCCATAGTACCAAACCAAAGATTTCCAGCAGGATCTGTTTTTCCATCGTTAATTCTATTTAGTTTCAAGTTTGGTTCTATCTTAATTGATTTTAAAATTTTTTTTGATTTTAAATTTTGAATTCTTAATTCACCCTGTAACCCTAAAATAAAAATATGATCTTTGATATGAGCGATAAAACCAATTTCTTTATTTACTTTAAAGATTTTCTTTTTTTTATTTTTAATATTGAAAGAACAAATTTTCTTTTTTTTTATATCTACAAAATAAATTGAATTATGTTCACCAACCCATAATGTTCCTTCACCTAAAGTACATCTTATTTTCCAAAGAGGTTTTGGTTCTGAGGTTTTTATTTTATTCATTTACTTCAAACTCCTTTAAAAAATTTTCATCAGGATTAATTCCAATACCTACATTATCTGTTACTGATGCAAAACCATTATTGTTTTTAACTTGGTCTAAAACTGAAAATTCTTCCTTTGGCAAATCAGTGATAAAAATATTTTTTTCTGTTGTATCAAACTCAAGCATAGATTTAGATGGAAATAGTCCGCCTGGCATATCTGGTTGTGCTGTCAACAAATGGAGGTTAACTGCAATACTAACAGCAGAGCCCCACACATGATTAATTACTGGTATAAAATTTGCCTGCGCTAAGGCTACAACTTTTAAATACTCCGTAATTCCACCAAGTCCACAAACCTCTGGTTGAGCTATATCAATACATTTATTTGATATTAATTTATTCCAGCCATATTTGGTAAATTCAGCTTCTCCTCCTGCAATGCTAGTAGAGATTTTTTGTTTTAATTCTCTGTAACCTTCATAATCTTCAGGAGCCACTGGTTCTTCAAACCAGTAAATATCTAGTTCATCTAAACCTTTTCCAACATAAAGAGCGTCTTTCAAATTATAAGCGTGATTTGCATCAACCATTAATTTAAAATCTTTTCCAACAGAGTCTCTTACTGCTTGAACCAACTTTAAATCTTCTTTTGGACCTAATCCAACTTTCATTTTCATAGCTTTAAAATTTTTTGATTTTATTTGCTTAGACTCTTCTTTGAATAAGGCGATCAATTCATCAACTGATTTTTTTTGTAACATCATTCCATATCCATACACTGGAACTTCATTATTACATTTGCCACCAACAAGTTGGTAAAGAGGAGCATTTGTTTTCTTTCCAAGAATATCCCATAAAGCAATATCCACTCCTGATAATGCTTGAATTGGCATACCCTTTTGACCGCTATCTCTTAAAAGATTGTATACTTTTTGCCAGATATATTCTTTATTTAAAGGGTCTTCACCAATTACTAAAGGCTGTATAACCTTTTCAACAATAAACTTGTTTGCTAAAGCTATATTTCCAGGACCAAAACATTCACCCCAACCTGTTATTCCTTCATCTGTCTGAACTTCAACAAGATGGGCTGTACGATGTTTATAATATTGTTGTGAGTAACCAAGTTCTTTTTCTAACTCATATCTAAGTACATGACTTTTAATAGAAGTTATTTTCACAATTAATTATAAAGCAACTACCTTTGAGTTTTGCTCTCCTAAGTTTTCTATTGATAGTTTCATTGTATCACCAGCTTTTAAGAACTGTTGAGGTTTCATTCCCATTCCAACACCTGGAGGTGTTCCAGTTGTAATTATATCACCAGCTTGAAGAGACATAAATTTACTTAAATAAGATACAATTATATCAACATTGAATATCATTGTGCTTGTGTTACCTGTTTGCATTCTTGTGCCATTAACATCTAAACTCATTTTTAAATTATTAACATCTGCAATTTCATCTTTTGTAACTAAATACGGTCCAATTGGTCCATAAGTATCATGAGATTTTCCTTTAACCCATTGACCCATTTTTTCAATTTGCCATTCTCTTTCACTGATATCATTTACTAAACAATAACCTAAAATATGATCTTGAGCTTGGCTTTCTGAGATATGTTTTGTTTCTTTTCCTATAACAATTCCCAATTCAACTTCCCAATCAAGTTTTTTTGATCCTGAAACTATTTCGATATCATCGTTTGGTCCATTAATTGAACTTGTAGCTTTCATAAAAGTGATTGGTTCAGATGGAACCTCAGCGCCTGTTTCAGCTGCGTGATCAGAATAATTTAATCCAATTGCAACAAACTTACCCGGCTTAGTAATACAAGATCCTATTCGATCACTTGCAGATAATTCTGGTAAAGACGATAAATCAGCACTTTGTAATTTAGATATAGTCTCAAAATTTAAATGATCAGGATTTAAATCTTTAACATGAGAACTAATATCTCTAATTTTACCATCTTTATCTAAAGCACCTGGTTTTTCGTTTCCTTTATTTCCTACTCTTAATAATTTCATATTTATCCTTTTGTTGTTAAATTATATTGAAATTCCACCATCAACATGAATTGTACTTCCTGTTGTAAATGTTGCATCATCGCTAGCTAAATAAACAGCTACAGCTGCTATTTCTTCTGCTGTACCCAATCTTCCCATAGGTTGTCTTGCTATAAAATCTTTTTTTGCTTGAACGGGATCTGGACTTTGATTGACCCTATCTTGCCAAGAAGGTGAATAAACAGTACCTGGCGCAATTGAATTACATCTAATATTTTGTTTAACGAAATCTGCTGCAATCGCCTTTGTTAAACCAATTACTGCACCCTTTGTTGTTCCGTAAACAAATCTATTTGGAAAACCTTTAAAGCTAGATGCACATGAAGATATATTAATAATACTTCCGCCATTTTGCTTGATCATTAAAGGTAAAATAGCTTTACACATAAAATACATCGACTTGACGTTTACACTAGAAGAAAAATCCCAATCTTTTTCATCACATTCCAATATTGTTCCATGATGAACAAATCCAACAGCATTAAATAAAACATCAACTCTATCTAAAGTTTTAGTAAATTCTAAAATTGCTTTGTTGTCTGTTGAGTCTAATTTGTGCACTTTAATCTCAGGATATTCTTTGTTTAAATCAGCTAAAGTTTTATCATTTAGATCAGTTGCAGTTACATGAGCGCCCTCTTTATGAAATGCTATTGCTGTTGCTTTTCCAATCCCTTGGCCTGCTGCTGTTACGAGAATTTTTTTACCTTCTAATCTTCCACTCATTTTTTATTTATCCTTTCGATTTCATTATAAAGTGAACTATGATCAGTGTTACCATGACCATTATCGACCAAGGTTTTATACATTTCTTTCACTAAATTTGAAATAGGTAAATGTGTATTATATGAATTTGCACACTCCAAAATGTTATTCATGTCTTTTAAATGGGTAGATGTTTTACCTTTTGGAGTAAAATCTTTATCTATCATTCTTTTTCCATGAGTTTGTAAAATTTTACTATCTGCCCAACCTCCAGAAAGAGCTTTAATCAATTTTACTGGGTCAGCTCCAGCTTTTTCACATAAAGTTATTGCCTCCGCAACTGCTCCTATTGTAACTCCTACTACAATTTGATTTGCTAACTTTGAAACTTGTCCACTGCCAATAGGTCCAACTAAAGTTGGATTTCCCATCGCTTTTAAAATATTTATAGAGTTATCAAAAACACTTTGCTCTCCTCCAACCATTATAGCTAATGAAGCTTCCTCAGCTCCAATTGTTCCTCCTGAAACTGGTGCATCTAAATAATTTATATTTTTTGATTTTAGACTATTTCCATATTTTGTTGCTGTCGTTGGTTTAACAGAACTCATATCAATAACAGTTGATCCAGATTTTAGATTGTCTAACAATTCTGAATTATTCATTATTGCATCAACAGCACTATCATCTGTTAACATTGTAATAATAAAGTCATTATCTTTAACAACTTCACCTAAAGTTTTTGATATTTCGGCACCAAATTCTTTCAAAGGTTCTGCTTTACTAATTGAACGATTAAATGCTTTTAATTTAAAACCAGATTTTAATAAATTTTTAGCCATTGGAAGACCCATAAGGCCTGTTCCAATAAAGCCTATTTTGATCATGGTTTTGGTTTAAATTCGTGGAAGTTTTGTGTCATTGCTTCTGGGAAGAACATAACACATGCTAACACAATTAACTGAATCACTATGAATGGAGCAAAACCTCTAAATATATCAGTTAATGAAATATGTGGAGGAGCAACAGATTTTAAATAAAAAGCAGCGGGTCCAAATGGTGGACTTAAAAATGAAACTTGCATGTTTACACAAAACAATATTCCAAACCAAATTGGATCAAATCCAAGAGCTATAACTATTGGTAAAAATACAGGCATTGCTAATAATACAATTCCAACCCAATCCATAAATGCTCCCATAATCAAAAACATAATCTGCATCATGAAGATTAAATACATTGGTTTTAAATCATAAGCCAAAATAGTTTCTGCTACATATTTAGGACCTCCAGCAAGAGAATAAGCACCTGCTAAAACTGTAGCACCAAAAGTAATAGTTAAAATAGTTCCTGATGCTTTGAAAGTTCTTGTTAATGCATCTTTAAATAAAAACCACGTTAGTTCTTTTCTTGCAAAAATTATAATTAATGTAGCAACTACTCCCATACCAGCTGCTTCAGTAATTCCTGTCATTCCAGAATAAATTGAACCTAACACAATGATTACAATACCGATCGGTGGTAAAAGACCTGGTAGGTATGACATTTTTTCTTTTAAAGTTAAAGCGGGCTCATCACTTAAAGGTGCCAAATGCGGTTGTAATCTTGTACGAATTAAAATGTATGTAATAATTAAACCTGAAATCATTAAACCAGGAACAATAGCTTCTTGGAATAACATCGTAATAGAAGTCTCAGTCGTTAATCCATAAATAATTAAAACAATTGAAGGTGGTATCATTGTTCCCAAAGATCCTGATGCACAAATAATACCGATCGACATATCCTGATCGTATTTTAATCTCAACATTTGAGGTAGTGCAATCAAACCTAATAAAACTATTTCTCCACCAATAATTCCACTCATCGCTGCCATAATTGTTGCCATGATGGCAGTAACGACTCCTACTCCACCTCTAGTTTTTCTTAACCATGCATTTAAAGCATCATATAAATCTCTTGCGATGTTAGAACGTTCGAGCAAGGAGGCCATAAATATAAATAATGGAACAGATAAAAAGGAATAAGTGACAACAAGAGAATAGTATCTTGAAAGTAATATGCCTAATGCATGTTCGCCTATATATAAAAATACTAGTACTGCACCCATAAAACCAGATGCAAAACCCATTGGAACACCTATAGATATAAGTAATAACAATCCAACTATAAGTATTATCGAAAGTGATCCAATATCCATATTATTTTAATTCTTTAGAAGGGTCGTATTGTTTTTCCTTAGGATTTCTCCAATCAATAATTAAATTGTTTACAGATTGAACAGCAATAAGAAAAACACATAAAAGTGTTAGTGGCTTCATGGTAGCAGGAATTGGTGGATCCCAATATGTTGCAAATCTCTCCCAATTTATAAATGATCTGTATGCATCTTCCATACCCCCATAAATTACAGCTGCTGCGAAAAGAACAATAATTAAAGTGCTAATTAGATCAAAAATTCTTTGTGTCGGTCTACTAACCCAATCATACAATAATACTATTCTTATATGGCTTCTTAATCTCGTTGCATATATTCCGCCAACTAAATAACAAACTCCTGCAAGCCATAAACATAGTTCATTTGCCCACAAAGTTGGTTTAAACAATACATATCTCATAAAAATTTCATACATCATCACAATTACAATTACAGGAATTAGATATTTAATTGTGTGACTTAGAAATAAGGAAACTCTATCTATCCAATTTATTGGAAAATCATCTTTACTCGCAACTTTTTCGTTTTGTTCTTGTAATTCTTTATCGATCATTGAGTAAAAATTTAAATAATTCGAAGGGCCTTTGCAGGCCCTTCAAGATTTCTTTTATTACATGATACCGTTAGCTTTCATATAAGCTTTGTGTATCTCAATAAGTGCTGCAGCTTCTGGAGATTTAGTCTTCCATTCTTCCCAAGCAGCTAAAGCAGCTTGTCTGAATTTAAGTCTGTCTTCTCTAGACCAGTCGTGAAGAGTTACGCCCATTTCATTTAAAGCTTTAACAGCTTCAGCGTTTTTTCTTTCAACTAAGCTAGTGATAGTTCTTCCAGCAATTTCTATTGCCGCTTTCATAGCACCTTTTTCATGTTTCTTTAACTTCTTCCATACTTTCGTATTGCAAGCTAAGTGGTCAGCTGGCATAGAGTGGAAACCTGGGTATGTAGCATATTTGTTTTGCTCATAGTGTCCACCAGCATAGTTTGTAGCTAAAGATGAATAGTCAGCACCATCGATTAGACCTGTTTGTAAAGCAGTTGGAACTTCACCAAAGTCCATTACGATTGGCTTAGCACCTAATGCTGTAAAGATCATACTTTCCATTCCTGGAGGCGATCTAAATTTAAAGTCTTTCAATGAAGCAACATCTGGAATTGGTCTGCTAGATATTAAAGACTCATGTCCTGGTATCCACCAACCAATTAATGTCATTCCATATTTGTTGTAAAGTGCATCAACAGCTTCTTGAGCTCCTGGGAAATTCAAGAATTCGTATTGTTGATATGGGTTATCGTATCCACCCATTACATCACCTGCGAATTGGAACGCTGCATTTTTACCAGTTTGGTAACCAGCACCGGTCATATCACAATCGATAATTCCAGTTTGTGCAGAGTTAAAAACCTCAGCAGATTTACCTGTTACTGATGATGAGTAGAACATTTCTACTTTTAAGCTTCCGCCAGAAAACTTCTCTACGTTTTTAGCGAATTGAGCAGCAACTTCACCATTTGGTGAACTGGCTGTAAAGTGTGTTTCAATCTTTAAAGTCTTTGCATTTGCAGAGCCAAATAAAGCAACCGAAACAATAGCCACAGCTGCTATAGTTTTAGATATAAGTTTAAACATTATCTTCCTCTCGTTTATGTTTTTTCGAAAGTTAATCATAAAAGATTTTTGAGATCAATAATTTCGTTTAACTTTTATATATAGAAATTATATATATTAACTAAACAACTTATAGTTGTTCTAAACTACTTCTGAAATAAGAGGTTTTTTATTGAAAAAACAGTAGATATTGTCGACAGCCATCATACTCATAGCTAGTCTGGTTTCATGTGTTGCACTACCAATATGAGGTAAAACAAAACAATTGTCTAATTTTAAATATCTTTTATCTAAATTTGGTTCATTGTTAAAAACATCTAGACCTGCTGCATAAATTTTTTTATTTTTAAGCGCATCTATCAAAGCGTCATCATCAATCGTTGATCCTCTTGAGGTGTTTATTACAACAGCATGTTTTGGTAACAAGCTTATTGTTGAAGAATTAAGGATATGTTTAGTTTCAGCTGTTGCTGGTGTGTGTATACTTACAAAGTCACACTCAGGTAGCATAGTTTTAATATCAGAAAAATATTTAGCCCCATCCTCCAAATCATCAGATAGTTTATTTCTATTGTAATAAATTATCTTCATACCAAAAGCTTTAGCACATTTTGCAGTCATTCTTCCGATACGCCCCATACCAATAATACCTAAGGTTTTACCTGTAACAGAATTTCCAATCATGAATTTAGTTAAATCTGGTTTTTTATTTTTCCAATCATCAGCTCTAACTAAATTGTAAGCTTCACCAATTCTTCTAGATGCAGCTAAAATCAAAAGTATTGTAGTTTCAGCTACCGCTTCATTTAATACATCTGGAGTATTTGTTACTTTAATTTTTTTTTCTTCAGCAGATTTAATTGAAATATTGTCATAGCCAACACCAACTTGAGCTATAATTTTTAATTTGTCATTTAAATTTTTAAAAAAATTTTCACCAATTTTATCAAAACCTGTTGATATCATTCCATCATAATCATTAACAATTTTAATTAATTCACTTTCTGGAATAGGTTCGTCTTTTGGATTGAGAGTTACTTCAAATTCTTTTTGAAGTTTTTCTTCTGCTAAATCTGAGATTTTTCTAGAAACTAATATTTTTGGCTTCATATTAGTGAGAATCTCTTGGTAAACCTTTGGTATGTGATACGTCTAAATATTTACCTCGAGAATTAATACATGCACCATCATCCAATTGACCAACAGTATTTCTAAATATTTCCTGCCAAGGAGTTTGATTATTTGGTTTAAATACTTTTTTATTTTTTCTTCGTTTTTTAAACTCAGCTTGAGAAATCAATAAATCAACTCTTCTTTTATTTAAGTCTATTTTTATTTTATCGTAAGTTTTAACAATTCCAAGATCTCCACCTACTGCAGACTCTGGTGAAACATGTAAAATTGATGGACTTTCTGATGTTCCACTTTGTCTTCCATCACCCAAAGTTGGTAGATGTCTAATTCCTTTTTTTAATAATCTATCTGGTGGTTGCATGTTAACTACTTCGGCTGATCCAGGATAACCAACAGGTCCACAGCCTCTAATAATTAATAGAGAATTTTCATCTATTTTTAACTTCTTATCGTTAAGTCTTTTATGATAATCCTCAGGACCTTCAAAAACTATAGCTTTACATTCAAAAACATTTGGGTGTTTAGGATTTGATAAATATTGATCTCTAAATTCTTTACTGATTACAGATGTTTTCATAATAGCAGATGAGAAAAAGTTACTTTTCATAACTAAAAAACCAGCTTTTTCAGTCAATGCGTTCTTAAATGTTTTAATTACTTTGTTATCTATATCAACTTTCTTTCTTAAATTTTCTCCCACAGTTTTTCCTGTAACTGTCTTTATTTTTGTATGAATTTTTTTGTTTTTAATTAATTCTTTCATTACCGCAGGTATTGCTCCAGCTCTGTGAAAACTTTCCATTAAGTATTCTCCTGCAGGTTGGCAATTCACCAATAAAGGAATGTTGTGCCCAAGTTTTTGCCAATCAGAAAGATCAAATTTAATTCCCATATGTTTTGCAATAGCACTTAAATGAGCTGTACAATTACTAGATCCACCAATAGCGCTTGCAACTACTACTGCGTTTTCAAAGGCTTTACGTGTCATAATTTTTGATGGGGTTAAATCTTCATGAACCATTCCAACAATTCTTTTTCCTGTTTCATAAGAAATTTGTTCTCTTTCTCTATAAGGAGCTGGAATAACCGCACCTCCTGGTAAAGACATTCCCAATGCTTCAGCAACAGAGTTCATTGAAGAAGCTGTTCCCATTGTATTACAATGTCCAGCACTTGGTGCAGAAGATGCAACCATGTCCATAAATTCTTCGTATTTAATTTCTCCTTTGGCTAACATTTTTCTTGCTTCCCAAACTACCATTCCTGACCCAGCTAATTTTCCTTTGTAAACTCCATCTAACATTGGACCACCAGATAAAACTATTGCAGGAATATTTACTGTTGCAGCTGCCATCAAAGCAGCTGGAGTAGTTTTATCACATCCTGTTGTAAGGATAACTCCATCAATTGGGTATCCATATAAAACTTCCACTAGTGATAAGTAAGAAAGATTTCTATCCAACATTGCTGTTGGTCTTTTTCCAGTTTCTTGAATTGGGTGAGTAGGAAATTCCATTGGTATACCACCTGCTCTTCTAATTCCATCTTTAATTCTTTTGCTTAAAGACATGAAATGCCTGTTGCATGGAGAAAGATCACTACCAGATTGTGCTATTCCTATAATTGGATTTCCAGATTGTAATTCTTTTCTTGTAAGACCATAATTTAAATACCTTTCTAGATATAAAGCCGTCATGTCAGGGTTTTTTGGATTATTGAACCATTGTTGACTTCGGAAACTCTTTTTTCTTTTTTTAGGCATAATTAATATAATGGTTTGTTTAAGTTATTGGTTATATAATAAATTTATGAATAATCTAATAGTTTTAAACAAGAATGACAATGTGGGCGTTAGCCAATTTATTATTCCAGAAAAAACTAAAATTGAAGGTCATGAGATCAGTACTATCGATCCAATCCCTTTTGGGCATAAAGTTTGTTTAAAAACTATTAAAAAAGGCGATCCAATCATAAAATATGATCAAATTATTGGATTTGCTTTAGATGATATTAAACCAGGACAACATGTTCATTCTCATAATTTAGAATTTAGAGAATTTAAAAGAGATTTTAAAGTTACAGATAAAAAAAATGTTATTGATGAAAAAGCAGACACCTTCTTTAATGGAATTTTAAGAGATAATGGACAGGTTGCTACTAGAAATTACATTGGAATTGTAAGTACAGTAAATTGCTCAGCAACTGTCACTAAAATGATAGTTGAGAAGATTAAATATTCTGACATTTTAAAAGATTATCCAAACATTGATGGCATTGTACCAATTACTCACTCAACAGGATGTGGAATGAATACTGAGAGTGAAGGAATGCAAATTTTCCAAAGAACTATAGACGGATTTAAAAATCATCCTAATTTTTCTCATGTATTTGTTATTGGCTTAGGATGCGAATGTGCCCAAGTGAGTTTATTTGATGAATCTTTAAAGAAACATGACCGAATTCATTTTCTAACAATTCAAGATGAAGGCGGAACAAAAAAAATAGTAGAGAAGGTATTGTCTCAAATTAAAAATTTACTTTCAGAAGCTAATAATGTTCAAAGAACTTCACAACCAGTAAGTCATCTAACTTTAGCTCTTCAATGTGGTGGTTCAGATGGATATTCAGGAATAACTGCAAATCCTGCACTAGGAGTTGCAGCAGATCTCTTGGTTAAAAAAGGTGGAAGTTCAATTTTATCAGAAACTCCAGAGATTTATGGGGCTGAACATTTGTTGATTAATAGAGCAAGCTCACAAGAGACTGCTGATAAACTTATAAAAAGAATTGAGTGGTGGAAACATTATACTTCAATTAATAATAGTTCTATGGACAACAATCCTGCGCCAGGAAATAAAAAAGGTGGCCTTACAACTATATTAGAAAAATCCTTAGGTGCTGTTGCAAAAGGAGGAAACTCAATCCTTCAAGATGTATTGCATTATGCTGAACCTTTAAAAAATAAAGGTTTTAATTTTATGGATTCTCCTGGCTATGACCCTGTATCTGTAACTGGTCAAGTTGCATCAGGTGCTAATGTTATTTGTTTTACAACAGGACGTGGGTCTTGCTTTGGTTGCAAACCAGTTCCAAGTTTAAAACTTTCAACAAACTCAGCGATGTTTGAAAGAATGTCAGAAGATATGGATATTAATTGTGGCACAATTGCTGAAGGAAAAGAAAAAGTTGAAGAAGTTGGTCAAAAAATATTTGAATTAGTTGTAAATACTGCTTCAGGGAATAAATCAAAAAGTGAAATCAACGGCTACGGTGACGAGGAATTTAATCCTTGGCAAGTTGGCGTTGTAATGTAATTAATTTTTCCTGTGCCTCAACAAACATCCTTAATTAAAGTAATTTTATTAGCCGCTGGTGGTTTTTTTATGTTTGTTTGTATGGACTCTACAGCAAAGTATCTTGGAACAGTAATGCCGGTTACTCAAGCAATTTGGGGGAGGTTTTTTTTTCACTTGGTATCTTTAATTATATTTTTTTTAATTTTTAAGCCAAAAGTAAATTTAAAAAAAAATTTTAAAGTCCAAATAATTAGATCAATATTAATGGTTACTGCTACCTCGTTCATGTTCTATTCTTTGCAGAAATTTGATTTGGTAGATATTTATGTTGTTTTCTTCACAGCGCCTTTGATCGTCTCGTTGCTTTCAGCATACTTTCTAAAAGATATCTTAAGTACAAAGGGTATACTTTTAATGCTGCTAAGTTTTGGTTCAATTGTTTATTCGTTAGGTCCAAGTATGAGAATATTTAGTTTAGATTTAATATTCCCTATTATTCCTCCAATTTGCTGGGCTCTTTATCAATTTTTTACCAAAATTGTATCAGGCGATAACGATCCATTTGCTGCTATATTTTATACTTCAATTTTAGGTGCAATAATTTTTAGTATTTTTATATTTTTTAATTGGGTGCCACTAGAAAAAAATATATTTTGGCTTTATTTAGTAATTCTTGGTGTAGCAGGTTTTATAAGTCATTCTTTGATTATATACGCAATACAACTTTCTAATTTGTCATTTGTAACTAATTTTCAATACTCACAATTAGTTTGGTCTACAATTATTAATTTCTTAATTTTTGGTGTACCGTT